>JBJMOT010000109.1:0-6319 GCA_045803585.1 Gemmatimonadaceae bacterium | reverse complement strand
GCGACGACGCGCGGCTTCGGAATCGTCTTCAGCGACGTGGATGTGGCCGAGAAGACGATCATCGAAGTGTTCGCGCAGGATGGCTCCAGCATCGGCAAGTTCGCAGCGCCGGTGAGATCAGATGCGGGCGGCCTGTCGTTCCTCGGCGTGACGTTCGACAATCCGATTATCGCCAGAGTAAGAATCACCCTTGGAACCGGCGCCCTGGCAGCCGGCGTCAATGACATCACTGACGGTGGTACCGTGGATCTCGTAGTGCTCGACAATCTGATTTACGGGGAGCCTCACAAGGCGTTCTGACCCAGCGCAACGAGGGTCGAGGCGCAGACCTCGGCCCTCTTTGTAATCGGACTTACGGAGCCGTACCTTTCGTTTCTCTCATAGATGGCGACGCAACATGGCCATTCCAGGCGGCATCGAGAATGAACGTCTGCTGGAGTTGTTTTTCTCACAATCTCTGGACGGCTTTTTTTTCATGATGCTGGACGAGCCGGTTGAATGGAACGACAGCGTCGACAAGGACGAGATGCTCGATTACGTCTTCGAGCATCAGCGGATGACCAAGACCAACTCCGCGATCCTGACCCAGTTCAACGCAGCAACACACGAAGAGCTGCTGGGGATGACACCGTCGCAGTTCTTCGCGCACGACATCCCGACAGCGAAGGCGCGCTGGCGCGACTTTTTTGATCTTGGCTACCTGCACACAGAGACGGACGAACGCCGGCTCGATGGGACCCCGATGCGAATTGAAGGCGATTACATGGTGATCTACGACGAGGCTGGCAGAATCGCCGGACATTTCGGCATCCAGCGCGACGTCACCGACAAGCATGCGGCCACCGAGCAGATCCGGGTCTCACGCGAGCAGCTGAGGGCGCTGGCCTCGCGTCTCCAGAAGGTTCGCGAAGAAGAGAGAACAGAAGTGGCGAGAGAAATCCACGACGAGCTCGGCCAGGCGCTGACCGGGCTCAAGCTCGACGTGGCGTGGATGAAGAGCAGGCTGCCGCGCGATCACGAGATGCTCGATCAATGCGGCTCGGTGATCATGCGGATCGACCAGACGCTGAACGCGGTGCGTCGCATCGCGACGTCTCTACGACCAAGCGTGCTCGATCAGCTCGGACTCGCGGCCGCACTGGAGTGGCAGGGTCAGGAGTTTCGCACCCGAACGGGGATCGAGGTGAAGATGACGATCTCCAGCGACGGTGCCGCCATCCCCGACGACCTCGGCAGCTCGGCGTTCCGCATCGTGCAGGAATCGCTGACCAACATCCTACGTCATGCCAAGGCGACTCAAGTGACGATTCTTCTCGATCAGAAGCCAGACGAGCTGCTGCTGGAGATCACCGACAATGGCGTAGGCGCGCCGCCGCAGTGTCTGGATGGAACGAAGTCGCTGGGCGTTGTGGGAATGCGCGAGCGCGCGTTGGCGTGCGGCGGGGAGTTCACGGTATCGGGTTACCCGAATCACGGAACGACGGTGTCGCTGAGAGTCCCACTCTATCCCGGAGTGTCGAAGTGATTCGCGTCGCGATCGCCGACGATCATCCGATCGTTCGTGAAGGATTGCGGCGGATCGTGAGCGAGGACGGGGGAATATCAGTCGCAGGCGAAGCGTCGAGCGCTGTCGAGCTCTTCCGCCTGTTGGCGGGCGCGGCGGTGGATGTGGTGCTGCTCGACGTCAGCATGCCCGGTCCGACTTTCATCGAGACGCTGAAGGATCTTCGGCGGGAGCATCCCAGCGTGAAGGTGCTGGTGATCAGCGCGCACCCCGAGGACCAGTGGGCAATGCGATCGCTGCAAGCCGGCGCGTCCGGCTATCTCACCAAGGATCACTCACCCGAGCAGCTCGTGAACGCCATTCGCAGGGTGGCGCGCGGCGGCAAGTTCGTGAGTGAGACGATGGCCGAGCGACTGGCGGGGATGGTGGACGGGGGTCGGGCGCGTGCGCCACACGAGGCGCTCAGCGATCGCGAGTTCGAGGTGTTGCGAGCACTCGGCAGCGGGATGATGGTGAAGGACGTCGCCTCGCAGCTGCGGCTGAGCGCGAAGACGGTGAGCACCTATCGCACGCGTCTTCTGGAGAAGATGGGACTGGAGACGAAAGCGGATCTCGTCCGCTACGTCGTCGCCCACGGCCTGCTCAAGTAGCGAGACTTCGGAATCGTCGCTGCGTCAGGCCGTGACGATGATCAATAACAGTACGATGATGGGGAGCAGCACCACGAACGCGGCGTCGCGCACCATGAAGGGCTTCATGCTACTGCCGCGCGCGAAGCAGCCGGCGAATCGGCAGCCTGGTGTACGCGAGACGGGCGAGAATGAGGAAACCTGCGATCAGCATTGGACCGAGCCTTTTTTGATGTGCGGCGTTGGTGTCGATCGTGAGTGGAGACGTTACCACTCCTCACCAATCGCGGGCGTCGGGGCTCGGAGAGTTCTCGAATCAGCGTTTTCGAACGTGGGGTGTCGGCGCGGGGACTACATGCAAACGCGGCGAGCGAGCGCGCTACGGTGCAAACTTGTCGGCCCGCGGATCAAGGGGCTGGAGGCTTGCCTCGTTTCCAGAGCATGGTGCCAACGATGATGACAAGCACGATCCCGAATATGATTCCTAGCCTCATGTGGCCCCGATTGGAAAGTGATATGATTCCTGGAATGCAATTTCCGCACGAGGCTCATTGCCATGACTGATATGCAGGCAGCATCCAGGCGCGCGGCAACGGCAAAGCGCGCGAGCAACTTCACGGAGTCGGTGATACGCGAGATGACGCGGATCGCCAACCAGTATGGCGCGATCAATCTCGCCCAGGGCTTCCCCGACTTTCCGATGCCGGAGCCGATGAAGGATGCGGCGTGCGCGGCGATCCACGGCGATGTCAACCAGTACGCGATTACCTGGGGGAGTCCGGCGCTGCGACTCGCGATCGCCGAGAAGTACCGTCAGTGGTACGACATGCCGGTGGATCCGGAGCGGGAGATTACCGTTTGCTGCGGCGCGACGGAGGCAATGGCGTCGGTGTTTCTCGCGCTTATCGATCCGGGTGACGAAGTGATCATCTTTGAGCCGTATTACGAGAACTACGGACCGGATGCGATTCTGGCCGGCGCCAAGCCGGTGTTCGTGCCGATGGAAGCGCCAGACTGGAAGATCGATCCCGACAAGCTGCGCGCGGCGTTCACGAATAAAACGAGAGCGATCGTGGTGAACACTCCTCACAACCCGACCGGCAGAGTCTTCACGCGCGAAGAGATCAAGCTGATCGCCGACCTGTGCCAGAAGTGGGACGTCATCGCCATCACCGACGAGATCTACGAGCACATCCGGTATGCGGGCGGACACCATGTGCTGGCGAAGTGCCCGGGAATGCGCGAGCGGACGGTCACCATCTCCGGGCTCTCCAAAACTTTCTCATGCACCGGCTGGCGACTCGGCTACGCCATCGCGCCATTCGAGCTAACCTCGCCCATACGTAAAGTGCATGACTTTCTGACGGTGGGCGCGCCAGCTCCTTTGCAGGCCGCCGGGGCGGTGGGAATGGCGTTCGACGCCGACTACTACAATCATCTCGCCCTCGAGTACCGTGCGCGACGGGACATCATGTGCGCGGCGCTGGACGAAGGCGGCTTCAAATACGCGGCACCAGAGGGCGCATACTATATACTCGCCGATTTTTCGGACATCTCGGATCTGGAGTCGCGGGAGTTTGCGATCTGGCTGGCGAAGGACATCGGTGTGGCGACCGTGCCCGGGATGAGTTTTTACTCGCGCCCCGAGCTCGGGAAGTCTATGACGAGGTTCGCGTTCTGTAAGAAGCAGGAGACGCTGGAAAGAGCCGCCGAGCGGCTGGCGAGCCTGCAGGCCAGAGTCTAGAGAAGGCTATTGTTGAGCTGTAAGACATTTATGCGGATTTTGCACGGCTCGCCGGACGTTTGGTCAATAATTCACGATTTAGCGTACTTTCGTATCAGGGTATGTGCAGATATTGCACAAAGCTCTTGACAGCTGGCCAAAGAGCGGCAATCTTGCCGCTGTCGAGATTCGTTTCATCACTTCCCGTCGCTCGGTACATGCCGCTCTCTGCCCGTCGCGTCTCTAATTCAAATCTCCGGAATAACCGTCAGCTCCCACAGCTCCTGTGGGACGTGATCGAGCGCACCGGGTAGAGCCGCCACAGCTTCACAGTTTCCATTCACCCCCGCGTTTCGATCCATGAACGCGGGGGTTTTTTGTTTTTCGTCGTGTTGCCAACCGTCACCTATCACACTGGAGGAGAAACTGTGAAGGGGTTCATACGAAACGCCGCAATCGTCATCGGACTGCTCGCGTCGCCGGTCGTGCTAATCGCGCAGACCGCCGCGAGCACAAAGCTCGATTCTATGGCGACCCAGAGCGCTGCGAACTCCACGTCGATCAACCTCGTGTGGACGCTCATCGCCGGATTCCTCGTGATGTTCATGCAGGCCGGCTTCGCGCTGGTCGAGACAGGCTTCACGCGCGCCAAAAACGCCGGCCACACCATGACAATGAACTTCATGGTCTACGCGATCGGTATGCTCGCGTATTGGGCAATCGGTTTCGCCCTGCAAGCGGGCGGGATCGGCGCGCTCGCCACGCTCGGCGGTTACGACAAGCTGAACACCGAGTTCACCGTCAATCTCGGTGGACACGCCTGGGGATTGTTCGGCATGCAGGGATTCTTCCTGACGGGCGTCGCCTACAACGCGTCGATCTTCGCGTACTTCCTGTTCCAGATGGTGTTCATGGACACCACGGCGACGATTCCCACGGGCGCCGCGGCTGAACGATGGAAGTTCTCCTCCTTCTGCATTTTCTCCGTCTTCATCGCCGGTCTGATCTATCCGGTTTACGCAAACTGGGTGTGGGGCAACGGCTGGCTGGCCGCGCTCGGCAGAAACGTCGGCCTTGGACATGGACACGTTGATTTCGCTGGATCGTCCGTGGTGCACATGACTGGCGGCGTGCTGGCGCTCGTCGCAGGAAAACTCATCGGCCCGCGACGCGGGAAGTACAACGCCGACGGATCCAGCAACGCCATTCCCGGACACAACATCCCGATGGCGCTGCTGGGAACGTTCATCCTCGCATTCGGCTGGTTCGGCTTCAACCCGGGCTCGACGCTGGCGGGAATGGATTCGCGCATCGCAGTCATCGCGACGAACACAATGCTGGCGGGTGCCGCCGGCTGTATCGCGGCGATGGTGTACGTCTGGAAACTCTACGGCAAGCCCGATCCGTCGATGCTCGCCAATGGACTGCTCGCGGGACTCGTCGCGATCACCGCGCCATGCGCTTTCGTCACTGCTCCAGTGGCGGTACTGATCGGAGCCGTTGCCGGAATACTCGTCTGCGTCGCCGTCGTAGTCATCGAGAAGAAACTGAGGATCGACGATCCGGTAGGCGCGAGCTCGGTGCACTTCGTCAACGGCGTCTGGGGCGTGCTTGCCCTCGGACTTTTCGCAGACGGCACCTATGGCGACGGCACCAACGGCGTCGCCGGCAACGTGACGGGACTCTTTTACGGCGACGCCAGTCAGCTGGTGGCGCAACTCATCGGCATCACGACGAACATCGTCTGGGTCGGTCTGTCCGGCTACGCCGCATGGAAGATCACCGACAGGCTGACCGATGGTCATCGCGTCTCGACGGCGATCGAAGAGATGGGACTCGATCTGCCGGAGATGGGAGCGCTGGCCTATCCCGACCAGGCCGATCTGTCTTCCGCAGTGGTGATCCAGACCCAAACGAAAATCCCAATGAAGCGGGCTTCGTAGTGCTTCAATCATCCCCTTCCCGCATCCCGCTTCCCCCCAATTCGGAGATCATCATGAAACTGATAAGCTGCATCATCCGCCCCGAACGACTCGGGGCGGTCAAGGAAGCGCTGTTTCAGGCAGGTGTGACGGGCATCAGCATCACGCGCATCACCGGTCATGGCGGCGAGCAGGAGCTGGTCGAGCACTATCGCGGCTCGTCGATCGTGCTCGAGTTCCGGGAAAAGGTGAAAATCGAGATGGCGTGCTCGCCACCTTTCGTCGAGCCGACGATCCAGGCGATTCTGTCGGCAGCGCGGACCGGAGATGTCGGCGACGGAAAAATCTTCGTGCAGCCGCTCGAGCAGGTCATCCGCATCCGCACCGGTGAGCGCGACAACGCCGCGCTCACACCTGTCACTGCCGACCAGGTTCAGCGCAAAGCGCGCGGCGAGCCGGCGATGAGCGTCGCGTGATTACGCCCAGAGCTGGTCCTTCGCGAAGGGCACGCTTGAGCGTGGCAATGCTCGCGTTGTCTGTC
>JBJMOT010000013.1:0-28269 GCA_045803585.1 Gemmatimonadaceae bacterium | reverse complement strand
CTGGCGAAACTCGTGGGGCTGTTCCGGGTTAAGAAGGCGGTAGGCGGGACGCGGGAGGCGGGTGGCGGGGGACGAAAGGACATCCAGCAGAGGGAAACGCGGTGACGGAGCAGTTCGATCTCAAGCCAATCTCGAAGGAAGCGATTCCCCGCGCGATCCAGAAGGCGGAGCGATATCGCCTGATCAACCAGTCGTGGGCGGCGGAGAGCATTTGCCGGGATATTCTCGAGATCGATCCCGGCAATCAGCAGGTGCTGGTGATGCTGGTACTCGCGCTGACGGATCAACTCTCGGCCGGCCACGCCACGCTGATGAAGACGGTACACGAAATCCTGCCACGCATCACGGACCAGTATCAGCGCGCCTACTATACCGGGATTGCATCGGAGCGCAGTGGGCAGTCGCATCTCCTCAGAGGAGGAATGGGAAGTGGCGCGATGGCGTACGAAGCGCTGCGCGATGCCATGAGTTGGTACGAGAAAGCCGAAGGCATTCGTCCAGCGGGGAATGACGATGCCATCCTCCGCTGGAACACCTGCGCGCGAATCATCACCGCGAACACCCACCTGACTCCGCCCGTGGAGTCTGCTTACGAACCTGCACTGGAAGATTGATGCGGTTAAGTCTTTTCAGTTTCATCACAGCCACCTCGGTGGCGTTGTCCGCTATGGACGCGCCGCTTTGCGCACAAAAGAAACCCCCAACGTCGCCGCCGCCTGCGCCCGCACAGAAGACGCCAAGAGCAAGGCTTTCCGGTGTCGTGATCGACAGCGTGAATGGACGCTACCTGTCTGGCGCCGAAGTCGTGGTTCAGGGAGCGAACCTTTCGCTGATCACCGATTCTACCGGCAGGTTCAACGTCGACAGTTTGGCGCCGGGTACCTATCAGGTTGGCGTTTTTCATCCGTTGCTCGATACGCTCGGCGTCGCGATCGCGACCCAGCCTTTTCACCTCGGACCGGACAGCGCGAGCTTCATCGCGCTGGCCATACCCTCGGCGACAACGCTCATCAAGCGAGCTTGTCCCGTTCTGGGACCTCGAGCGCAAGGTTCATCCGCAGTTATCGGGCACGTCACCGATCCTGAAACGCTTCAACCGGTACCAGGCGCCGATGTCTCGATAGCCTGGGTTCAAATCGAGGCGTCAAAAGAAATCGGCGTCCGACGCACGCCACGTGTCATCCGCGACAGCACCGACGCGCAGGGCGAATTCAAGATCTGCGGGATTCCCAGCTCGATGCAGGCGTCACTTCAGGCCCGGAAAGGCGGTTCGGTGACCGCGGAGATTCCGATCAGCATTGGCGACCAGCAGAGCGAGCTGTTCGCCCGCACACTCCTCCTTTCCCAAGCGGATTCGGGCGCGAGGACGGGCAATGCGACTGTAACCGGGCGCGTCGTGCTCGAAGGCGCACCGAGCAACGCTGGCAGTCGGGTAGAAGTAGTGGGCACCGATCAGGTCGCCATGACCAACGAGAACGGCGAGTTCACCATGCAACATCTCCCATCCGGGAGCCACGTGTTGCTGGCGCGTCACCTTGGATTTGGCGCCGAGACGGTGCCGGTGGACCTTTCGTCGCGAGCGGCGAGCAAGGTGACGATAAAGCTGCCCAAGTACGTCGCCATCATAGATCCCGTCGTGGTCACCGCGCGCCGGGCAGCGAGCCTCGATAAGGTCGGCTTCAACCAGCGGCAGCGAACGGGGCAGGGGTTTTACATCGGCCCCGAGAGAATTCAGACGATGCATCCCAACTACCTCACTGACATCCTGCGCCTGGTGCCCAGTCTGAGGATTAGTTCGTCACCCACCGGTGACGTGGTGACCAGCTCCCGCGGTGTGAGTGGAAGTGGATGCGTCCAGTACTACGTCGACGACATGCCCTGGCAATCAGTTGAACCGGGTGATATCAACAACTTCGTCAACGGCAACGAGGTTGTGGGTGTCGAGGTCTATGCCGGGCCTGGCGCTCCCGCTCAGTACACTCGCGGGATGGGAGATTGCACTACAATCGTTCTCTGGACGAAGTTCAAGATTCGGGACCTGAATACCGGGCGGCCGTAGCAGGTAGTTGAACAACCCCTTACGAGGAGTCGCGTATGTCGCTGCGCCAGGCAGTTGTGTCCGTTGCGTCTTCAGCATGCGTCGCGGTACTGGGCTGCTCGTCGATGCAGCGGATAGGCGACGCCGTCTCCAAGGGTCAGGTCGTCGTCTATAACGTCGCCGGCACCGCGATCGGTACTGGGGATATCTGGCAGGACAAGAACGGCGCGGTGCATGTCGAGATCGCGACCATCACTTTGCCGGCCGGCACCCATGGAATTCACTTCCATCAGGTTGGGAAGTGTGAAGGAGGAGCAACGGCGTTCTCCACCGCGGGCGGTCATTACAACCCGATGGGGATGGAACACGGACTGAACAATCCGAAAGGTCCGCACGCCGGCGACAATGAGAACATAGAAATTCCGGCGAGTGGTGTCGGCAGGATATCGTTCACCACCAACCGTGTCACGCTGACCCCAGGCCCGACTACTCTTCTCGATCCGGACGGCAGCTCGCTCGTGATTCACGCTGGAGCCGATGACCAGGTCACCAATCCCTCCGGTAACAGCGGCGCGCGCATCGCGTGCGCGGTGGTCCGCTCGACTGCGTGAGCCAGTGAAAAAGGCAGCGCCGGACCCGGTGGGTAAAGCGCACACTAAGCTGGCGAAAGCGCTGACGAAGGTTTTTTCCGCCGGCGTTTATAACAAGGAAGAACTACAGAACTCCGTCTGTGAGTTCGTCTCGATACTGAAGGCGAACGGCGAGACTGGCGACGGTGTCGTGCGAGCGGCGGAAGGGTTGGGTAAGGAAATCTCGGGCCGTTTCAGAGCGAGCGCGCGCACCCAGGCGCTGCTCGATGAAATGGTCACATGGTGTCTCGCAGAGTTTTACCGCGAGAGTGCGTGAGCTGGCGTGGCCCGTCCCCTTTTGCGCTCGTAGAGTGCCATGTCGGCTTGAGCGAGCAGATCGGCGAGCATCGTTCCCTCGGCCTTTGACCTCGTAGCGCCAACGCTCAGCGACAGATCGTATTCACGATCTACTTCTTCGTTGTGCTCGGCGACCCGCGTCTTGATCCTGTCGCAAACCAGCTCACCGGTCTGGTCCGAGTCCACCATCATCAGAGCGACGAACTCGTCACCCCCCAGCCGGGCGATGATGTCGGCTTCGCGGCAGCTCTCACGAAGAACCCGCGCCGTGTCGATGAGCGCACGATCGCCGGCGAGATGGCCGAAAGTGTCGTTGATGTATTTGAGGTGATCGACGTCGATGAAAATCATCAGGACGTCGCGTTCGAGGCGCATAGCCACCTTGAGCGCTTGATCCGAGAGCGCGATGAAAGCACGGCGATTTGGAAGTCCGGTGAGCTCGTCCGCCCACAGCAGCGCCTTGAGCTCGTCCTCCGCGCGCTTCTGCGCTGAGATGTCGTGGTACATAGCGTAAACACGGCCGGGCTGGTCGGCCACCGCGAATGGCGTCGCCGCGATCGCCACCCAGACGGTATGACCATCCTTGTGGCGCCTGAGCGCCTCGATTCTCAACTTTTCGCCAGCGGCCACTCGTGCGGTCAGCTCCACGCCCTGCGCAACCAATTCGGTCGGGACGATCAGATCGTTGATGTTTCGCCCGACAGCTTCTTCCTCGGTATAGCCAAACATCGAGGTGAACTGCCCGTTAATGCGGATGATGTGATCGTACTCGTCGAGAATTGCAATTGCTTCGGGCGCGTTTTCAAAGAGCGTCGCGAAATAGACGTTCTGTGTCTGCAGGGCGTCGTACAGGCTCTTTCGGTCGGTGACATCTATGGCGATCCCGACGGTACCCGAAATCCTGCCATCGGCGCCACGAAGCGGCTCCACGCGCGTCTCGAACGATCGTCCACGCCAATTGGTCTCGTACCGCACCAGCTCCCCCTGAAGCGCGCGCAGATGCGCGGCAAGCGGAGTGAAGCGCGGGTCGCGGGTCTTGAGGACCTCGTAAAGCGTCATTCCCACTTGCTCGTCGGCGCGTGTGCCTATCAGATGCAGGCCCGCGCCCTGCGAAAAAGTGATGTTCAGGTGCGCGTCGGTCGACCAGAGATTGACCGGGACCGACTCCAGCATGAACGAGAGCCGGCGGTCAGACTCAGCGCCTGTCGGGGAGGCGGGGGCGCGCTCAGCCCCCGCGATTTGTCGAATGGATGCGGGGTCTGCTGACTGGGGGGAGCCCGGCTTCCCGAGGACGCGCCTCAGGAGGTTGCCGATCGGCTTCAGGGGCCGGAACACGGAAGAATTAGACGTCAACTTACGTCTCATTGTCTCACCCTTCCACGTCGAGCGCAATGATTTTTCTTCGCGAACATCGCCCCGCAACCGGTTTGGGCCCCTTAACGCGAAGGCCGGCGAATTACGACTCGCCGGCCCGTTTTGCAGCCTGCCGAAACCAGGAGATCAAGTGCCGCAAGCGGTGGTCACGCGGGCAGCATCGTTGGGGATGTAGATCGCCAGCGCGCTCGCCTTCTGTGTGGCGGATTTTGCTCCAACCGCTTCACCCAGTACTTTTACCGTCGACTTCGACTGCTCGACCGGATTGACGATCACTGCATTGGCGCCGACTTTGGCGGCACCGTTGCGGATCTGCGTCTGAAGCTGGTTGTCGGTGGTCCAGACCGAGTTGCCTGACGCTTCTACCCACGCCAGTTCATAGTAATCGTTCGGCACATCCGCGCGTGAATTGAAGACCGCGATGGCGTTTGCGCACGTCGGAGCGCGGCTCATTGACGGATTGATGTCCGTGGTGGTCTTCTTGACTCCGGCACATGCCGAGCCGAGGGCCAGCGCGGACGCCAGCGCAATGCCTTTGAGCGTTTTGGTTCCGATCATAAGTAACTCCTGCAATGCTTGGGTGGCTGCCCAGATAGAGGATCGGGGCAACGTTCCTATTTGCAAACAGAAGGCCGCTGGGCGTCTGAAATCGGATTACTGGCGTGTACTTTTTCTTACTGATTCACGCCGCTGGCGAGGAAGCCGCCATCAACAGCGAGTAGGTGACCAGTCACGAAACTCGCCGCCTCCGATGCGAGGAAAATTGCCGCTCCAGCAAGCTCATCCGGTAAGCCGAAACGACGCATTGGCGTACGCATCAGAAGCTCGCGGCCTCGCTCGGTTCCGTCGAGAAGCCCCTCGTTGAGCGCAGTGCGGAAGACGCCTGGCAGGATGGCGTTGACGCAGATGCCGTGCGGCGCCCACTCCACGGCCAGGGATTTGGTGAGAGCGGCGACGCCCGCCTTGCTGACACCATATGCCGCGACTTCCTGAAGAGCCACAACGGATGTCAGCGAGCCGATATTGATGATGCGGCCGTACCCGCGATCGATCATGTGAGGGCCGATAGCGCGACACGCCCGTAACATCCCGGTCAGGTTCGTGTCGATGATCCGGTTCCACTCCGGATCGGTCACCTCCGCGGTTGCCCGCCGCACTGTGATACCCGCGGCGTTGACGAGAATGTCGATCTTGCCGAACTCGGCGATGACTCGTTGTGTGAGATCGCGAATGGACTGATCGTCGGATACGTCGGCCGGTACCGCGAGCGATCGGCCGCCGCGGGATTGAACCTCGGCGACGGCAGTCTTCACCAGATCAGCTCTCCGCCCGGTTGGCACTACATCGGCGCCTGCATCCGCGAGACCGAGCGCAATGGATTTGCCGATGCCGGAAGTGGCACCGACGACGACCGCAACCCGGCCGGAGAGATCGAACGCCGTGAAAGACATGAGCGGTAGAATTCTAGTCGTCACGAAGACGCGCGATAGGCGCGCGAGGCTCGAAGCTGGTGGTCAAGTTCGGCTGACCGTAAAATTGCGCATGGATCTGGTGACTTTCGGTGAAGCGATGATCCGCCTGACACCGCCGAATTCGCGGCGGATCGAGCAGGCATCAAGCTTCGATGCGCATGTAGGCGGCGGTGAGCTCAACGTAGCTGTTGCCGCGTCTCGCCTGGGTGTCTCCTCTCGCTGGGTATCGCGTCTGGCCACCAACGAGCTCGGCCGAATGATTGCCAATCGCGCGCGCGAGCAGGGCGTCGACCTGCAGATCGACTGGACGACCGACGACGCCAGAGCCGGTCTTTACTTCGCCGAGCTTGGTGCGTCGCCACGCGCCAGCAGCGTGCTCTATGACCGTGCGCACTCGGCGATCAGCAGAGTCGCGCCCGGCACGATCGACTGGAAGGTCGCCTTCGCTGGAGCTCGCTGGTTCCATGTCAGTGGAATAACGCCGGCGTTGAGCGATTCAGCGGCGAAAGCGACCAGGGAAGCATTGATCGCGGCGAAGTCGAGCGGTTTGACGGTGAGCTACGACTTGAACTATCGCGGCAAGCTCTGGTCTCCCGAGAAAGCGCGCGCGGTGCAGGAACCGCTGATGGAGTACGTCGATGTCCTGATCACCACCGAAGAGGACACCCGTGTGGTGTTTGGAATTGGTGAATCCCCCAATAGCTATGAGCGCTTGTCCGCGGAGCCGTACGATCAGGTTGCGCGAATATTGGCGGATCGCTTCAAGTTCGACGCGGTCGCGGTGACCCTGCGCGAGAATCCGCTGGTGCTGGTTAACAACTGGAGCGCGATCGTGCTAGCCGGAAGCGAACTCCACCGCGCGCCTCGCTACGAGGTTGAGATCGTCGATAGGATTGGAGCCGGTGATGCGTTCAGCGGCGGATTGATCGCGGCGCGCCTGGAAAATCGCGGCTGGGATGAAGCGCTGCGCCTGGCGACCGCCACGTCGGCGCTTAAGCACAGTATTCCGGGAGACTTCTGTCTGGTTACGCGCGCGGAGGTTGATCGGTTGCTGCGCGGCCCCAGCCTGCGGGTCTCCCGCTGATGATGGGACGGATCTCGGCGCATTGATCACGTTCCGCTGGTTTGGTCAGCGCGATCCGATTCCGCTCGCCTACATCCGCCAGATCCCGGCGGTGCGCGGAATCGTCGGCGCGCTCTTCGACATCCCCGTCGGCGATGCATGGACGCTGGATCGCGTTGCCCATCTGCGCGATGAGGTGGAAGAGCACGCGATGACGCTCGAGGTAATCGAGAGCGTTCCCGTCCATGAGGACATCAAGCTCGGCCGACCGACGCGTGACAGGTTCATCGACAACTATTGCGAAAGCATCCGTAACATCGGACGGGCCGGCGTGAGAGTTCTCTGTTACAACTTCATGCCTGTCTTCGATTGGATGCGTACCGATCTGGACCGGAGGCTCGTCGACGGCTCGACTGCGCTGGCGTACGAAGATGCCGCACTGAGAAAGATCGATCTGACTCGCGGGACGTCGGATCTCCCGGGTTGGGCGACGGCTTACTCCGCGCAGGATCTCGAGGCGCTTCTCTCCGGCTATCGTGCAATCGACGAAGAGAAATTGTGGGAGAACCTCGCTTACTTTCTTGAGCGAGTAGTGCCGGTGGCGGCAGCATCGCGGGTGCGGTTGGCGCTTCATCCGGACGATCCGCCGTGGTCGATTTTTGGGCTGCCGCGAATCATCACCAGCAAAGCCGCGCTCGAGCGCGTCATCGGAATCGTCGACGATGCGGCGAACGGCGTCACCTTTTGCGCCGGCTCGCTGGCCGTGGATGCGGCGAATGACCTGACAGAGATTATTCGCTCGATCGGCGCGAAAGGCCGGATCCATTTCGCCCACTGCCGCAACATCAAGCGTACTGGAATGCGCTCATTCGAGGAGACGGCACATCCGTCAGATCAAGGCGATGTCGACATGCGAGCGGTGCTGGGCGCGCTTCACGGGGTCGGGTTCGACGGTCCGATCAGATCCGACCACGGCCGAATGATCTGGGGCGAGGTTGGCCAACCCGGTTACGGTCTCCACGATCGCGCGCTCGGTGCGATGTACCTGTACGGCCTGTGGGAAGGCGTCACGGGATGAGCAGCTCGCAAAACTCCGAGACTGTCGACGAGCCAGCCGAAGGTGCGGGCGGGCTGTCTTCGTATCGATGGACGATTTGCGCTCTGCTGTTCGCGGCGACGACCATCAACTATATCGATCGCCAGGTGCTCGGCATCCTCGCGCCGACGCTGCAGCGAGCGCTCCAATGGAACGAAGCGGATTACGGGAACATCGTCTCGTGGTTCAGCTTTGCCTACGCCTTTGGCTTTCTCGTCGCGGGGCGGGTGATCGATTGGATCGGAGTGCGACGAGGCCTCGCCGGTGCGGTGGTCGCGTGGAGCGCTGCTGCCATCGGACACGCCTTTGCGAAGACGGTCGCCGGGTTTTCCTTCGCGCGCGCGCTGCTCGGAGTAAGCGAATCGGCGATTTTCCCGGGATCGATCAAGACTGTGGCCGAGTGGTTTCCGCAGCGCGAGCGAGCGCTGGCAACGGGAATCTTCAACGCCGGTACGAACACCGGAGCGATACTGACGCCTTTGCTTGTCCCGTGGATCGCGCTCAAATGGGGATGGCAATGGGCGTTTGTCGGTACTGGAGCGCTGGGGCTTTTATGGCTGGCATTCTGGATTCCTCTCTACCGAGAGGCGCGCGCACGAACCCTCGAAGCGGGATCCGGTGTTCCGCTGCGTTGGACGCATCTGTTCGCGCACCGGCAAACGTGGGCGTTCGTGGTGGGGAAGTTGATGGCCGATCCTGTCTGGTGGTTTTATCTGTACTGGCTGCCGAAGTTTCTCGACACGAGATATGGAGTGAAGCTCGGCCAGCTGGCGGCGCCGATCATCGTGGTCTATCTGATCGCCGATGTCGGCTCCGTGGGCGGCGGGTGGATCTCGAGCGCGTTGATCAAACGCGGCTGGACGGTTAATCGCGCACGAAAGACGACAATGCTGGCGATGGCTTTGCTCATTGTTCCCACGACATTCGCGTCACGCGCGCCGAGCATGTGGGCGGCGGTGTTGATTGTCGGAGTGGCGGCAGCGGCTCATCAGGCCTGGTCAGCCAACGTCTACACACTCGCCAGCGACATGTTTCCCAGGTACGCGGTCGGATCTGTGGTCGGCATCGGCGCATTTGGTGGAGCGATGGGCGGAGTGGTATTTCAAAGGGTCACGGGCCGCGTGCTGCAGTCTAACGGCAGCGATTATGCGCCAATATTCGTAGTGTGTGGTCTTGCGTACGTGACGGCGTGGCTGATTATACATTTGCTGGCTCCGCGACTGGAGCCGGCGCGACTCGCACCCCAGCAGACATGAAGATTTCGTGTGGAATTGTGCTCGGCTCCGCGGCGCTCCTTACGGCCTGCGGTCCGCGTAAGTGTCCAGATGTCAACGGATCGCGTTGTTATGGGGCACCGGTGCAGTTGAAGGATTTACCACCCGGCGCGCATACGGCCGGGGCTACCATGGTTTTCCCACCGAATACTCTTGCGCCCTGGGATGAGCACGCCGGATGGCGCCTTCTTTTTGACGGCAAGACTTTCGACGGGTGGCGAGGCCTCGGCTATGACACCGTGCCGACCGCGCATTGGAAAATCGAAAACGGTACAATCAGGAAACTCGCGGACGGAGTTGTTCCGAGACTGCCCGATGGCCAGCCTGCTGCCGGCGGCGACCTGATGACAAAGGACACGTTCCGCGATTTCGAGCTTGAGTGGGAGTGGAAGATCAGTCGTGCCGGAAACAGCGGTGTTAAGTACAACGTCTCCGAGGAGATCTCGATGGCTGCCGCGCCGAATCACGCTGCGCTTGGCTTCGAGTACCAAATGCTCGACGACAGTCTCCACGAAGACAACAAGGTCCCATCGCACCGTGCCGGAGCGCTTTACGATCTGATTCCGCCGAGCGCGAACAAGCAACTTGCTCCCGTCGGCGAATGGAACTCATCGAGGATCGTATTTCGAGGCAATCACGGTGAGCACTGGCTGAATGGACGCAAGGTCGTTGAGTTCGAGCTGGGGACGCCGCTGATGGATTCGCTGCTGGCGAAAAGCAAATACCACAGCATCCCGAACTTCGCGCAGAAGCGCGCTGGCCACATCGTCCTTCAGGACCACGTCGACGAAGTGTTTTTCCGCAATATCAAGATCCGGCCTTTGTAAATCGGAGTTTTCATGACACCGAAGGATCCGCTCGACCGTCGCGATTTTCTGAAGAGAGCATCAGTCGTCGGACTTGGCGCTCTCGCTGCTGGCAGAGGATCGCGGCCCTTATTCGCCCTCGAAGGATCGCCCGCGGAAAGACTAAACGTGGCGGTGATGGGGCTCAACGGCCGTGGCATGGTCCACGCGCACGCGTTTGCGGCGGGGAAGAACACGTCCCTGGCGTATCTGTGCGATGTTGACTCGAACGTGCTTGCCAAGGCTCTCGGCGATGTGGCCAAGCTTCAGGCCACCCCGCCGAAAACTGTAACCGATTTCCGCCGCATCCTCGACGACAAGAGCGTCGATGCCCTTGTGATCGCCACTCCCGACCACTGGCACGCGCCGGCCACAATCCTCGCACTCGACGCGGGTAAGCACGTCTACGTGGAGAAACCGAGCGGACACGATCCGCGCGAAGACGAGCTGATCGTTGCCGCTGCGCGAAAGCACCCGAAATTCAAAGTGCAGCTCGGCACCCAGGCCCGCTCCGGACCGCACTTCATCGAAGTGCTTCAGATGGTGCGTAGTGGTCAGATTGGCACTCCGTATCTCGCGCGGGCCTGGTACGCCAACACCCGCACCGGCATCGGAAGGGGGAAGGTCGTGCCGGTTCCGGCGAATCTCGACTACGAGCTATGGCAAGGACCGGCACCGCGCACGCCATACCGCGATAACGTCATTCACTACAACTGGCACTGGTTCACCAACTGGGGAACCGGCGAGATCTGCAACAACGGGACGCACGAGATCGATGTCGGACGATGGCTTCTCGGCGTCGATTATCCGACGAGCGTCATTTCGACTGGCGGACGATTCCACTACGCCGACGACTGGCAGTTTCCCGACACCCAGGAGGCGACGTTCGTCTTCGACGGAAACAAGAGCATCATCTGGCAGGGCCAGAGCTGCAACGGGCTCACCCTCTATGATCGTTCGCGCGGGACTGCTGTCCTCGGGACGAACGGGAGTGTCGTCGTCGATCGCGACGGCTACGTCGTCTACGATCTCAAGGACAAAGTTGTCAAACAGGTCCAGGCGGCGCCGAAGGGCGACAGTCTCAACACCCTCGGCGACGATTGGCTGACCCAGCTTCACATCGACAACTTTGTCAACGCCGTGCGAACCGATAGCAAACTCTCGGCGCCGATCGAAGATGGAGCGAAGACCGGCACGCTTTGCCACCTCGGCACCATCTCGCAGCAGGTCGGACGCAAGCTCACGACAGATCCGAAGACAGGACACATACTCAACGACCCGCAGGCCGCGCGGCTCTGGTCGCGCGAGTACGATCCGCGCTGGAAGCCGGTGGTGTGACCGAGTTCAACGAGGATCGATTCTTCGATCCCGATCCGACAATCCGGAGACATGCGCGCGACGTCTATGACGAGACGCGCGCGCTGCCAATCATTTCCCCCCATGGGCACGTCGATGTGGCGATGCTGGCATCCAACGATGCGTTCCCGGATCCAGCCGCACTTCTGGTCACACCCGACCATTACCTCCTGCGACTGCTCTACTCGCGCGGGATTCCAATGGAGTCGATGGGCGTAGCAGCCGTCGATGGCTCGCCGCCACCGGCTGAAACCGATCCGAGAAAGATCTGGCAGACCTTTGCCGATAACTGGTCGCTCTTTCGAGCGACGCCGAGCCGGGCGTGGATGGAGTACGAGCTGCGCGAAGTATTCGGCGTGAAATGCGCGCTCGACTCCGAATCTGCCCAGAAAGTCTACGACACGATTTCGGAGCGACTCGCTTCACCCGAGTTCAGGCCGCGGGCGCTGCTCAAGCGTTTCAACATTGAGGTGCTCGCGACGACGGATGCGGCGACCGATTCTCTGGATCACCACCAGAAGCTGCGTAATGCGCAGCTGGGGACGCGAGTCATTCCGACGTTCCGCCCGGACGCGCTTTTCGAGATCAGCTCCCCAAACTGGCGAGCCGAGATAGAACGGCTCGGGAAAATCAGCGGAAGGGAAATCAAGACATATCGGGATCTCGTCAGCGCATTGGCAGGGCGACGCGCGGAGTTCAAGAAAGCCGGCGCGGTTGCCACAGACCACGGAGTTCAAAGCCCGCGAACCGAGCGATTGAGGGACGGCGACATCGACCGGTTATTCTTCGCCGCGGTGCGCAGAACCGCGACAGCAGACGATCAATCAAAATTCTCGGCGCATATGCTGATGGAAATGGCCGCGCAATCGACCGAAGATAGTCTGGTGATGCAGCTTCACGCGGGCGCGTCACGCAATCACAACGAGGCCTTGTACCACCGCTTCGGCCTCCATCGTGGAGGAGACATCCCGCTGGTCACGGAGTACACCGAAAACCTCCGACCGCTTCTCAACGCTTACGGGAATGATGGGCGGTTTCGACTGGTGGTATTCACCCTCGATGAGTCCGCGTACTCGAGAGAGCTGGCGCCGCTCGCCGGCCATTACCCCGCCATGCTGCTCGGCGCGCCGTGGTGGTTCCATGATTCTATCGAAGGCATGATGCGGTTTCGTCAGGCGACCACCGAGACCGCCGGCATCTATAACACGGCCGGTTTCACGGACGACACCCGGGCATTTTGCTCGATTCCCGCGCGGCATGATCTGGCGCGCCGGATCGACGCGAACTATCTCGGTGGACTCGTCGCGCGACACATCATCGACACGTCGGACGCGCGTGAAATGGCGCACGCCATGGCCTATGATCTCGCCAGGCGGGCCTATCGTCTCGATTCAGAGGAGAGCAATGGAAAGTCATAACGTGTCCCGGCGGCAGTTTCTGAAAGTCACCGCGTTGTCAACGACGGCAGCTGCGCTTTCCGGCTGCGCGAGCGCGGCCGCGGGACAGTTGGGATCGATGACCTCGAGCGCGGCCTCGACTGGCAGCGAAGCCGGCATCAGGCTTGGCGTAGCCAGCTATTCGCTGCGTAACTTTTCGCGGGCGCAGGCGATCGAGATGACCCGATCCCTCGGAGTCCGCTACATCAATTTCAAATCGATGCATCTGCCCTACGACGCTTCGCCGGCGGAGTTCGCCCTGGCGCGGCAGGAGTTGAGTGCGGCCGGACTGGAGCTCGTTGGCGGTGGCATGATCACATTCGAGACCGACACCGATCAAGGCGTGCAAAAGTACTTCGACTACGCCAGGGCGGCGGGAATGCCGACCATCGTCTGCACTTCCAGTCCCGCTGTGCTGCCGAGGATCGAAAAGTTCGCAGAGCAGTACAACATCAAGGTGGCGATCCATAATCATGGTCCTGAGGATCCCAACTTCCCATCGCCCTTCGACGTGCTCAAGGCAGTGCAGGGCATGGATCCTTTGATCGGACTCTGCATCGACCTCGGTCACACCGTGCGCGCCGGTGCCGACCCGGTGCGCGCCATTGCCGCCGCCGGTCCGCGACTTCTCGACATGCATGCCAAGGATCTTCGCGACTTCAGCTCGGCCGAGAGTCAATGCGTCGTTGGGGAAGGCAAGATGCCGATCGCGGATATTTTCCGGCAGCTTCGCTCCAACGGGTACTCAGGCTACGTGAACCTCGAGTACGAGATCGAGCCGGATAATCCGATGCCCGGAATGCGGAAATCGTTTGCATTCATGCGGAGCGTCTCGTCGTCAGTCGTGTAATAACTACGACCGCATATCCGGCGACCACAAAGCCGATCATCGAGAAATTCCGAGCGAGGGGAACCAATGAACGTCGAATCAGTCGGCAGGGCGACACTGATGGCATTTCTGGCTGCACCGCTTTTCTCCTGCTCGAGCGGTGAGCCGGAGACCGCGTTTGCCGGCACCGCGACACGGCGGAGTTCGGTCGCTGCCGCAGCGAGTCAGATATCGGGCCCGGCGGCCACAGGCGAGGCACTCCGCCTAGTGCTGGCGCCGACTGGGAATGCTGCGCGATACAGGGTCCGTGAGCAGCTCGTCGGACACGATCTGCAGAACGATGCTGTCGGCGAAACCAAGAGTCTGACCGGCGCGCTCTCCATCGATTCGGCTGGCAAGGTGATTCCCGGGACGTCAAAGTTCACGCTCGATGCCGCCACCTTTGTCAGCGACAGGGATCGTCGGGACGGCTTTGTACGCGGACGCTTGCTCGAAGCGGACTCATATCCGACAATCACGCTGGCGCCGAAACAGATCAAGGGAGTCGGTCTCCCGCTTCCGAAAGCTGGAAGCGCACCGATCGAGATGATTGCAGATCTCACGGTCCGTGGAGTGACTCGCTCTACGACATGGAAAGGCACCGCGCAGTTTGGCGGAGATGGTGTGGCCGGCTCGGCCTCGACGGCTTTCACCTTTGACGACATGCAGCTCGAGCAGCCGAGAGTTCCCGTGCTGTTGAGCGTTGCGGATACCATCAAGCTCGAGATCGACTTCAACCTGGTGCGGCAACACTAGAAGTCACTATGGGTGCAAACGAAAAACGGGCACTCCATGAGTCGGAGTGCCCGTTATCGTGTCAGGTCTGACAAAACAAAAAACAGCTCCCGAGGAGGGACTCGAACCCCCGACCCGGTGATTAACAGTCACCTGCTCTACCACCTGAGCTACTCGGGAATAGCTCCGAAAATTAGCCGGTGAGTACCCTCGAATCAACCGATGCGGAGCACCGTCCTGATGGGGAATTCTGCGAATCGCCGCGGCTCCGTAATTTCCGACTATGCGATCAAAAGGAAACGGAGCTCCGAGCCAGACGGCGCTGGTGACCGGCGGGTCGAGCGGAATCGGACTCGAGCTGGCGAAAGTCCTGGCGCGTCATGGATATGATCTCGTCCTCGTCGCCAGAAAACGTGATGCGCTCGAGGCTGTAGCCGGGCAGATCGAAGGCAAATACGACGTTAGGGCGCACGTCTTCGCCGCTGATCTCCGGCGGCCGGAAGCGCCGCAGGCGATCTCGGACTTCCTTCACAACGAGGCCATCCCCATTACGGTCCTTATCAACAACGCCGGCTTTGGACTGGGCGGCGAATTCGCGGATACCGAATTGAGTCGCGAGTTGGAGATGATCCAGGTGAACATCGCAGCGTTGACGCACCTCACCAAGCTCTTTCTGCCGGCGATGATCAGGGCGAAATCCGGCCGCATTCTGAACGTCGCATCGACAGCGGCGTTCCAGCCGGGCCCCTTGATGGCCGTCTACTATGCGACCAAGGCGTACGTACTCAGTTTCTCGGAAGCCCTCGCCGAGGAGCTTCGCAATAGCGGTGTCACGGTGACCGCGCTATGTCCGGGTCCGACCCGCACCGAGTTCGCCGCCGAAGCAGGCGTTAGCAACTCAAGATTGTTCTCACTCTTCGGATCCGCTGATGCGGGCGAGGTCGCCGAGTACGGATTTCGGGCGATGATGGACGGGACGCGGGTCGCCATTCCCGGGATAAAGAACAAGATCGTCGCTCAGGTCAACAGGTTTTCGCCTCGCGCCATCACCGCGAAGGTAGTCCGAATCGCGCAGCAGAATCGCTAGCGCTTCAGCGTTCGTCTTTAGAGAGCCAACTGGTGCGGTGCGTCCTCGAAATCAGTGGCCGCTAGATTGATCCGCGGTGAATCCGTACGGTGAGGAGGACGGGCGAGAAGCGGCTTCAGCCACTCACCGGTGTACGATTCCTCGATCTTCGCCACATCTTCAGGCCTGCCCATCGCCACCACGTGGCCTCCGGCGATGCCGCCCTCAGGTCCCAGGTCGATGATCCAGTCGGCCAGCTTTATCACGTCGAGATTGTGCTCGATGATCACCAGCGTGTGTCCCTGATCGAGGAGGCGGTCGAAAACCTTGGACAGTTTCCGAATGTCCTCGAGATGCAGGCCGGTGGTCGGTTCGTCCATCACGTACAGCTTGCGTGTCGATTTCTTTCCCGCCAATGCCAGCTCGCGGGCGACCTTGATTCTCTGCGCCTCTCCGCCAGAGAGTGTCGTCGCCGGCTGCCCCAGCCGAAGGTAGCCGAGTCCGACCTGCTGCAACTGCCATAGCGCCTGGCCGAGCTTTTCCTCGCGCGGAAAGAATCTGATGGCCTGATCGACGGTCAGGTTCAACACTTCATGGATGTTCTTGCCGCGCACCGTGACGTCGAGCACTTCTGGTTTGTAGCGCTTCCCACCGCAGTCTTCGCACGGCACGAAGACGTCCGCCATGAAGACCATCTCGACTTCCAGCGCGCCAGCGCCCTCACACGTTTCGCAGCGGCCGCCAGCGACGTTGAAACTGAATGTGCCCGCGGTGTACTTGCGTTGACGCGCCAGCGGCGTGTCGGCGAAGATGTTCCGGATCTCGTCGAACGCCTTCACGTAGGTCACGGGATTCGAGCGCGGCGACTTGCCGATCGGGCTCTGATCGATCAACACGACGTCTTCGATGGCGTCGAATCCGGTGATAGTCTCGTACTCTCCCACCTTCTCGCCGAGGTGCAGCTTCGCGGAATGCTCGCCGACGAGATGGGTTTCGAGTGCGCGATAGAGAACATCATGCACCAGAGTGCTTTTCCCGGAGCCGGAGACGCCCGTGACGACCGTCATCGCCCCGATCGGAATGCGGATGTCGACGTCCTGGAGGTTGTGCTCTCGCGCGCCCGTGAGAGTGATCCAACGCGGCCCCAGTCGGCGGCGCTGATCGGGCAGCGGGATGGATCGGACGCCGGTCACGTATTGCCCGGTGAGCGGGCTCTCGCCCACGCGAGACATCGGACCGGCAAAGACGATTTCACCGCCGGCCTCGCCGCTGCCGGGCCCGAGTTCCACCATATAGTCGGCCATCTCGATCGCGGCGAGATCGTGCTCGACGACCAGCACGCTGTTCCCGGCGTCGCGCAACCGCTGCAGCAGCTTCAGCAATCTGTCCATGTCGCGCGGATGCAGTCCGATCGAGGGCTCGTCGAGGACGTACAGCGTGTCCACCAGCTGGGAACCAAGCGAGTTAGCGAGCCCGATGCGCTGCGCCTCGCCACCCGAAAGCGTGCGCGTCGCGCGATTCATCGACAGATAGCCCAAGCCGACATCCCGAAGGAACGTGACGCGATCGCGCGCCTCCTTCAGAATCATCTCGGCAATCCGCCGCTCGAACTCGTTGAGCTTTAGATCGGCGAGCCATGTCGCGAGCTGATCCACCGGCAGCTCAGCGACCTGAGCGATGTTCAACCCGCCGACTCGAACGTTTAGAGCGTCCGCCTGCAGCTTGGTGCCGTGACAGCGGGGGCATGTTTGCGCGGTCTGGTACTGCCGGAGGAAAACTCTGATGTACTGCTTATACCGTTTCTCCTCGAGATCCTTGAGAAACGGAAAAATTCCCTTGTAGCCGCGCGTTCTGGAATTGAGGAGCAGGTGGCGGTGCGCGGACGTCAGTTGCTCCCACGGCTTGTCCATCGGGATTCGCTCGCGCTTCGCGAATTCGGCGAGCGCACGCCGCTTGTTGTCGTAGCGCGGCTTGGTCCACGGATCTATCGCTCCATCGCGGAGCGATCGCGTCGGATAAGGGACCACCAGCGACTCGTCGTACTCGAGGGTGGCGCCAAAGCCGTTGCACTGGGTGCAAGCGCCGCGAGGGTTATTGAACGAGAAGAGCTGGGGGGTCGGAGCAGGAGCCAGCGTTCCGTCGTTCGCGCACTCGAATCTCTCGGTGAACCGTAGCTTGCGAACCGTCAACCCATCGAGCGGCGATAGTACGTCATCAGCGAACAGAATCACGCAGTCACCTTCGCCTTCCGCGAAGGCGGTCCCCACAGCATCGCTCAGACGCCCAGCGCTCTCCGCCGAAACGGCGAGACGGTCGACGACCACGAGAAGCTCCTTCGAGCGCGTAATGTCACGCTTTGACGCCTCCAGCTCTTCGAGATGCATCACCATCCCGTCGATGGCGACGCGCAGAAAGCCTTGCGCGCGGAGATTCTCGATGACGACATCGTGGGTGACTTTATTCGACAGCTTGAGCGGAAACGTGACATAGAATCTCACGCCCGCCGGCAGCGCGAGGACGGTATCGCTTACCGATTGAACCGTATCCGGCTTGATCTCTCTGCCGCAGTTGGGGCAATACGTGTGGCCGACGCGCGCCCACAGCAAGCGGAGGTAGTCGTAGATCTCCGTCGCGGTACCAACCGTGGATCGCGAAGTCTTGGTGGGATTTTTCTGCTCTATGGCGACGGCAGGAGACAAACCTTCGACCGACTCGACGTCCGGCTTCTCCATCCGTTCCAGAAACTGGCGGGCATAGGACGAGAGGGACTCCACGTACCGTCGCTGGCCTTCAGCGTAGATGGTGTCGAACGCGAGCGAAGACTTGCCGGAGCCGGAAGGACCGGTCACGACCGTGATCGTGCGTCTCGGAATCTCGAGATCGAACCCTTTGAGATTGTTCTGGCGGGCGCCGCGGACGACGATGCTGTCTTTCATGTCTCTAGCCGCGCCGGGGACGCTGACCAAATGGCGATAGCTTCACACCTGAAATCTAAACGGCAAACCGAATATACGCCGAAATTTCAGCCGCCTGAGTTTGCTATCGTCGCCGTATCAGACGTCCAAGGAGGAGCAGTACTATCGCGCCCACGGTGGCGATGCCGATCGAGCGGAAATCAAACTGTCCGGCGACGACGGTGCCCCACCCGAAAAAGCGGGTACCGAGCCAGCCACCGATGAATGCTCCAATGATCCCGAGAAGGATCGTGATGATACAACCTGAAGGGTCCCGCCCTGGCACCAGAAACTTGGCCAGTGTTCCGGCCACGAGGCCGAGAAGAATCCAGTATAGCCAGAGCGGCAAACCCTTTTCCTGCTTGCGGCGAGTAGTTCGCTACGGAACGCGCGGAGCGCCGCGACCCCTGGTGGCCATCCTGTAGATCCAGAGGAGAATCAGAGCACCGATGATGGCGAGGATGATACTCTGGATGGAAAATCCGTTCAGTCCCACGCCGGTGAGCATGTTCCCCAGGAATCCACCGATGAACGCCCCCACAATGCCGATGATCATGGTAACGATGATACCGCCGGGATCATTGCCCGGCATGATTGCCTTGGCGATCGCGCCGGCGATCAGACCCAGAACGATCCATGCGAGAATTCCCATCTTCCCTCCAGTATGGTTTTGCGTCAGCCGACAGGATGGAACATTGGCGCTCGGTACAGGTGCAACCCGCGTACCATGTCGAGACGATGGCATGGCGTCGCCCCCATAACTCGGCTAGGATACGGCTGAATGACTGCCCCCGCAACCCACTCGCACGAAGACGACATTCTAGGCAAAGCATACGACCGAAAGCTGATGAGTCGTCTGCTTGTTTACGCACGTCCGTACCGTTCGCTGATGTACGGAGCGTTCGCGCTGCTCTGCGTCGAAGGTGGAATCCAGGTCGTGGGCCCGCTGCTCACCCGCAGAGTGATCGACGTTGCGGTTCCCACGCGCGACACGCGCATAGTAGCCATTTGTACAGCGTTCTTTTTCCTGGCGCTCGTAGTGGAGTTCGTCACGTCATATGGCCAGACCTGGCTGACGAGCCTGCTCGGTCAGAGAGTGATGCGCGATCTGCGGATGGAAATCTTCCACCACCTCCAGCGTCTATCCGTTTCCTACTTCGACCGTAACCCGGTCGGTCGGCTGATCACGCGTGTGACATCCGATGTCGAGACGCTGAACGAGCTATTCACCTCAGGAGTCGTCTCGGGCCTGGGCGATCTGTTCACGCTGGTCGCGATCAGCGTGGCGATGCTGCTTATGGATTGGCGACTCGCGCTCGCCTCCTTCGCGGTGATTCCATTCGTGGTGATCGTCTCGGGACTTTTTCGCAAAGGCGTCCGCGAATCGTATCGTGAGATCCGCGTCCGCATTGCCAGGATCAACTCCTTTCTCCAGGAGCGTCTCACCGGAATGCGCATCGTTCAGTTGTTCGGTCAGGAGAAGCGCGAGGCCGAGCGTTTCGACGATCTGAACAAGTCGCACCTGGATGCGCAGCTGAAATCCATAACGGTATACGCTTTGTATTTCCCGGCGATCGAGCTTCTTACGTCGATTGCACTCGCGATCCTCATCGTGGCGGGAGCATCGCGGGTCCACGCCACTGCGCTCAGTGTCGGGACGGTAGCCGCATTCCTGCAGCTGGTGCGCCGGTTTTTCCAGCCGCTTCAGGATCTGTCGGAGAAGTACAACATTCTGCAGACGGCAATGGCCAGCTCCGAACGAATTTTCACTCTCCTGGACACGATGCCGACCGTGCCCGATCGGGTCGAGCGCGTCGGGATCAGAGCCAAGTCCGCAGGGGTCGAGGTCGTGTTCGACGATGTGTGGTTTGCCTACGACCTGGCCCACCTCGCGCGACAAAAACCGGGAACCGACGTCACTACGTCGCCCGTCGAGTGGGTTCTGAAGGGCGTGAGTTTTACCGCGCGTCCCGGCGAGACTTTGGCATTGGTAGGCCACACCGGGGCGGGGAAGACCACCATCGTCAATCTCCTGATGCGGTTCTACGATCCGCAGCGCGGTCGGATCACCATCAACGGCGTCGACATCCGGACGATGCCGCTGGACGAGCTGCGCTCCCTGATCGGCTATGTGCAGCAGGATATTTTTCTCTTTGCCGGCGATATCGCCACCAACATCCGATTGTCGAATCCGCTCACCGAGGCCGAAGTCGTACGCGCAGCGTCGGAGGTCGGCGCGGATCGAATAATCCGTGGGTTCCCGCACGGCTATTCACAGGTCCTCGGCGAGCGAGGCGCCTCCATCAGCGTCGGTGAGCGTCAGTTGCTTTCGTTCGCTCGCGCCATCGCCGCAAACGCTCCGCTTCTCCTGCTGGACGAGGCGACCAGCGCGGTAGACAGCGAGATCGAAGCCGAGATCCACGCCGCGCTCAGCGTCCTGGTGGCGGGAAGGACGACCATCGCGGTCGCGCATCGTCTGAGCACCATCGCGAACGCCGACATGATCCTCGTCCTTCACCACGGGGAAGTAGCGGAGCGGGGGACGCACGCGCAGCTGTTGGAGCGTGGCGGTCTGTACCGCACGCTCTGGCGGCTGCAGGCTGGGGATTCAGAGCCGCTTCTTCAGCGGGCAGGTTAATCTTGCCGCTCTTTTCTCGCCTCCGTAGTTTGAGGCAATTGGGGACTCCCCCGTCAATCGTGTTTACCCAACCGTTAGTCAATTCAAATGAGCTCCCGCTAGTGCACCTCGCTGTTGCGGCTCGCACTGATGTCGGCCGGATTCGAAAGGGAAACGAAGACTCGCTGCACGCATCGGCCAACGCTTTTCGCGGACTTTTCATAGTCGCGGACGGCATGGGTGGGCACGCCGCGGGTGAGGTCGCGAGCGAGATGGCTGTGGAGATGGTCAGCCACGAGCTCTCGGATCTGAATCATCTCGAGGCAGCTGACGCTCACGATCGGGTAGCGCGCGCGCTGCGCGACGCCAACCGCGCGGTCTATGAGCGAACCCGCACCGAGCGCGACAAGCTCGGCATGGGCAGCACGGTGTCAGCGTTGCTCTTGTCCGAGCAGCGCTATCTGGTAGGTCACGTCGGCGATTCCCGGATCTATCTCGTCCGCGATGGCGAGATGCGCCAGCTCACCAAGGACCATTCCCTCGTCCAGGAGCAGGTCGATGCGGGGTTGCTGACCCCGGAGCAGGCGCGGCGCCATCCGCAGAGCAACGTCATTACCCGCTGTATCGGGATGGCTGACGAAATAGAGCCCGACGTGTTCGATGGTGATGCGCGTGTCGGCGATGCGTTTCTCCTGGCGAGTGACGGATTGACGGGAATGGTCGAGGACCGTCGCATTCAGCAGCTGTTGCTTTCGCGCGCCAAGCCCGAGCGCATCGTCGATGCGCTGATCCAGGAAGCGAATGTGAATGGCGGGAACGACAACATCACCGCGGTGGTCGTACGCGTCCTGAACGCGGAATCGAGCAATGGGGACCACGAGGTCACACCAGTCCCTCCACCTCGTACTCATGGGTGACGACAGCGAGACTGTCGCCGGGGTCGCACAGCTCTACCTCGGTAACATTCTCTACGCGCTGGAGCTCGCGGCGCTGAGTCTCGACGAGCAACGAAAGGCGACCGACGCGGCCTTCTATCGTGGAATCGCGAGGAAGCTCGCCGATGCCCGGGGAAAAGAGGCAAAGCCAGAATGAATTTCAGCTTGCTGCCGGCAATCGAAACTGCGCCCGGCTTCGGGCGTAGTGCTATGACGATCTCCAACATCTCAGGCGGTGACGATGCTTCCTCATATTCTTAACGGCACCTTGCGCGAGCACTACGTTCTTCTATTCAGCATGGCCGGCAGCATCGCCGCGGTAATCGGATTTGCCGGAGCCTGGGTCGGAGCGCAGTTCGGTGCGAGGCGCGCGGCGCGACTTGCCGCCGAGGAGGTTCTGTCGCGCGGCGGCCTCAGCGTGGACCGCAGTCTCACTGCTCTGGTCCAGGCAGTCGACTCCATCGCGCTCGAGGTCGAGCGACTCTCGGAAGGTCAACGGTTTACCGCGAGACTCATGTCTGAGCGCCAGGCCTTGATCCCTCCGGTCAAGGTGGAGAGTCCAGCGCGCGTCATCACTCCCCACTGACCCGTGCGGGCGCGCCCGATTACTCTGGCCGCGGCTCTCATCGCTTGTCAGAGCGGCGAAAAGAAGGGTCAATCTGATTCCGCGTTTGCCCTGCTCCAGCAGCGCGGCGAGTCTGTGATGGGTGTTGACCAGTATACGTCCCAGCACGTGTTCGAGCCGCTGGCCAACGGCGGACGGATCATTCTGCAACGGAAAGAGGATGACATCTCGGGGACGGCGACGATCCGGGCGCACATGCGCACAATTGCGGCAGCTTTCTCGAAGGGAGATTTCGCGCTCCCGGGCGTCGTCCACGCGATGTCGAACGTGCCTGGTACTGCCCAGATGAAGGAGCTGCGCTCGGAAATCAGCTACACCCCCCGCGATCTGCCCAGAGGCGGAGAAGTGGTGATCGCAAGCAACAATCCGAAAGCTGTAGCTGCAATTCACGACTTCCTTGCGTTTCAGCGCATGGATCATCGAGCCGGCATGCACATGGAGTAGTCACGGACAATGCCCACCCGTAAGAGTCCCGCGCGAAAAAGCACTGCACCAAAACGATCGGCAGCCAAATCCACATCCCGCAAGAAATCGTCGGCGAAATCCAGCGCGCGCGAGACGCCGTCTCCCATTCGTGGGTTCGCCACACCAGAAGCGTTCAGGGTGTGGCTCGACAAGAACTACGATAAGTCACCGGGCATCTGGCTCCGGATCGCCAGGAAAGATTCCGGCATCAAGTCGGTTACTTACCAGGAAGCTTTGGATGTTCTCCTATGCTACGGCTGGATCGACGCGCTCAAGCTTCCCGAGACCGAAAAGAGCTGGCTGCAGCGGGTTATGCCACGCCGACCGAAAAGCATCTGGTCCAAAATCAATCGTGAGAAGGCCCTGGGTTTGATCGAGAGAGGCCACATGCACCCAGCCGGAATCGCCGAGATCGAGCGCGCGAAAACCGACGGCAGATGGGAAAGCGCCTACGATTCACCCAGCAGTGCCACGGTAGATCCGGAATTCCAGGCGAGGCTCGATCGCAGTCCGA
Organism: Gemmatimonadaceae bacterium; assembly: GCA_045803585.1. Lineage (GTDB taxonomy): Bacteria > Gemmatimonadota > Gemmatimonadetes > Gemmatimonadales > Gemmatimonadaceae > UBA4720. The sequence goes on along the minus strand of JBJMOT010000013.1, from coordinate 4,610 downwards.
AGGCAAAGGCGTTCTTCGAGACACTGAGCCGCACCAACAAATACGCCATCCTTTGGCGGATCCAGACCGCAAAGAAACCGGAGACGCGACGGAGCCGCATCGACACCTACATCGCCATGCTGGAGAAGGGCGAAAAGTTTCATTAGATACCGCGCATGGAGAAAGCGCGGCCAATCACAATCCGCATAAAGAAAAACGCCGACGGACACACGTCGCTCAGCTGCACACGATCAGATGGAACCACGACGTGGCAGCGGCAGGAGGGCGCCCAGGCCGCGTTTTTCCCGCGCCACGACCTGACGCATTACGCCGTCGAGACAGTCCTCGGCCACACCAACGGATTCTACGGGTTGGTCGCCGCGGGCTGGGATCTTACTGACTTTGGCAATCCCTGGCCGCGCGGTCGCTTGCCGCTCGACGCGAATATCAGCGAAATGATCGTCGGATTTCTCGACCTCGAGCGAGGCAGCGGCCAAACGGGTCGTGCTGACGATTTGAATGCGTTGCTGATGGAATTCTGTCGCAACCATTCACTGTCGGCGCCGCCGGCGATCTCGGACGATGACCTCAACCGCGTGAGGCAAGCGCGGGGAGAACTATTTGCTCGCTGGAATGCAATTCCGCCCGGTGATGCGCTGGAGCTCGCATTTCCACCGCACATTTGATTCAGCCCGTCGGATGACTGTCCTCATTATTTGACTCCCCCCGTTGCGGCGTCCGTTTTGCTAACTTAAGACCGTGGCCGCGGCCTTCCCGGAACCGCGACGTCCAATCGACATACGCCGAACAACAAGCATCCGCCGAACCCGGAGAAGTCATGGGAACCGCGACACTTACGGCACCTGAGCAGCTAACTGACACCTTTCCGATCAACGGAACGGATTTCATAGAGTTTTACGTCGGTAACGCGAAGCAGGCCGCGCAGTTTTACCGCAACGTTTTTGGATATGAGATCGTTGCGTATCGCGGGCCCGAAACCGGTACGCGCGACAGAGCCAGCTATGTACTGATCCAGGATAAGGTCAGACTTGTCCTGACCACGGCGCTGCGTCCGGACAGTGACATCGCCACGCACGTTCACAAGCACGGTGACGGCGTGAAGGATATCGCGCTCTGGGTCGACGACGCGAAGACCTCGTTTCGGCTGGCGGTAGAACGTGGCGCCAAGCCGGCTTACGAGCCGAAATCACTCGTCGACGAAGACGGTGAAGTGATTATCGCCGGTATTCGTACCTACGGAGAGACGATACACAGTCTCGTCGAGCGAAAGAATTACAAGGGGAGCTTCATGCCTGGCTTCGTTCCCTTCACGGGACGTGGCGATGCGAATGGGGTGGGCCTCAAGTACATCGACCACTGCGTCGGCAACGTCGAGCTCGGCGCGATGAACAAGTGGGTGAAGTACTACGCCGACGTACTCGGGTTCAGCCAGCTTATTTCCTTCGATGACAAGACGATCTCCACTGAATACTCGGCGCTAATGTCGAAGGTCGTCGCGAACGGGAACGGACGGATCAAGTTCCCGCTCAATGAGCCCGCGCAGGGAAAGAAGAAGTCGCAGATCGACGAGTACCTCGAGTTCTACCAGGGCCCGGGGTGCCAGCACATAGCGATCGCCACCGACAACATCGTCGACACGGTTACCCGTCTTCGCGACAACGGAGTTGAGTTCTTGCGCGTCCCCGGCACGTACTACGACACAGTGCTCGATCGTGTCGGCCACATCGACGAGGACCTTGCCCGACTGCGAGATCTCGGCATTCTCGTCGATCGCGACGAGGAAGGATATCTGCTTCAGATATTCTCCAAGCCGATGGAAGATCGACCGACGCTCTTCTACGAGATCATCCAGCGAAAGGGCGCGAAGAGCTTCGGCGCCGGGAACTTCAAGGCGCTGTTCGAAGCGCTCGAGCGCGAGCAGGACCTGCGAGGGAATCTCTAGGAATGCCGATCTACCACACCCTCGGTAAAATCCCGCGCAAGCGGCACATCGCGTTCAGGAAACCGAATGGCGGTCTTTACGCCGAGGAGCTGGTCGGACACGAGGGATTCACCGGCACGTCGTCGCTGCTCTATCACGTCCATCCGCCGACGACGGTGAAATCCGTGCGGCGTGTGCGCGAGATCAAGTTCGAGGCGGATCCGGATCAGACGCTTCGCCACCGGCACTTTCTGACCTCGCGCGTGAAGAAGGGTGGCAGCGTGACGCTGGACCGCATTGCGCTGCTCTTCAATCAGGACATCGCCATGCTGTACTCGGAGCCCGATAAGAACGACGCGCATTTTTATCGGAATGCTCAGTCGGACGAGCTCGTCTACATCAGCAAGGGCAACGGCGTTCTCGAGACATCGTACGGCGTGCTGCCGTTTCATGAAGGCGACTACCTCATCATCCATCGCGGCATCCTCCACCGCTATCGTTTCGACTTCGCCGCTGAGCAGCCGAAGGTTCTCATCTTCGAGAGTCGCGGTCATGTTCGCTGGCCCAAGCGATATCGCAACGAATTCGGCCAGCTGATCGAAGGCGCTCCCTATTCCGAGCGCGACATCCGACGTCCGACGTTCGTCGAGCCGATCGACGAGATGGGCGACTTTCCAATTCTGGTGAAGCAGTACGACGGCATCAATGAGATCATGCTCGACCACAATCCGCTCGACGTCGTCGGTTGGGACGGGTATTTCTACCCGTGGGCGTTCAACATCAATGACTTCGAGCCGATCGTGGGACGCGTACATCAGCCGCCGCCGGTGCACCAGACTTTTCAAGGCGACGGGTTTGTCGTTTGCTCATTCTGCCCGCGCCCCTACGATTTTCACCCGGAAGCAGTGCCCGCGCCGTACAACCACAGCAACGTTGATTCGGACGAAGTGCTCTACTACGCATCCAGCGAGTTCATGAGCAGAAAGGGAATCGAGTTCGGCAGCATCACGCATCACCCGGACGGGATTCCTCACGGGCCGCATCCAGGCCGCGCCGAAGCGAGTATCGGCGCGAAGTACACCGACGAGCTCGCGGTGATGATGGACAGCTTCCGACCGCTGAAGGTGGCGAAGCCGGCGTTGGAGATAGAGGATCCGAGCTACCACAAGTCGTGGCTGCAGGGTCAGCACGCGCAATTCAATCCCCCCACGAGTTAAGGGAGAAGCGGAGCTGACGACATGAGCGACGCGCTCTGGACCCCAACGCAAGAGCGCATCATCAAGGCGAACATGACCGAGTTTCTCCGCTACGTGGAGGAGCGCGGCGGGCCGCCTGTTCCCGACTATTCGCCGGATTCCTACTGGCAGCTGCATAAATGGTCGGTGGACAATCCGGAGCGTTTCTGGTCCCTGACCTGGCGCTTTTGCGGAATCATCGGACACCGCGGTACCGGCGGTGGCGCTGAGCGCGTCGGGGTGGGTCTCGACCATATGGGTCCGCCGGATCCTGAAAGGGGACCGCATTGGTTTCCGGATGCCAGCCTCAACTTTGCCGAAAATCTGCTGCGTTTCACGGACGACGAGCCCGCGCTTTCGTCGTGGAATGAAGAAGGGCATCAGCGCACCATCAGCTACCGCTCTCTGAGAGAAGCGGTGGGAACTTTGGCACTCGCCCTGGACTCGGCTGGCGTGAGGCCAGGCGACCGAGTCGCGGGATGGCTTCCGAATATTCCGGAAGCGGTGATCGCGATGCTCGCGGCGACTTCACTCGGCGCGATCTGGTCCTCCTGCTCGCCTGATTTCGGGGCGCAGGGCGTGATGGATCGGTTTGGGCAGATCGAGCCGAAGGTTTTGTTCGCCGCCGATGGCTATCTGTACAATGGCAAAGAGATCGACCTTCTGCCGCGACTGAGGCAGATCGCTTTCCGAATTCCGAGTCTCGAGCACGTCGTCGTCACGCCGTACCGGAAGCAGATGCCGGATCTCGATGGCGTGCGCAAAGGAACCCTGTGGTCACGATTCATCGCCGCGCAGTGGGCGGAGGCCGCGAGTCAAAGCACTCCACCGGAAGGCTACAAGACCACGTCTCCGGATGCTTATCGGCGCACGCCACCGGGCGGCATTCGCCTTCCCGATCTTTCGGGCAAAACTCCGGCACACGGCACTCGCGGAATCAGCGCCGCTCCCGCGGCCGAGCCCGCTGAACCAAAAACGCTGAACTTCGAGCGTTTTCCGTTCGATCACCCGGCGTACATCATGTATTCGTCGGGGACGACGGGGCTCCCGAAGTGCATGGTGCACAGCGCCGGCGGCACTCTGCTTCAGCATCTGAAGGAGCTCATACTCCACACGGATCTGAAACGAGAAGACTGCATTTTCTATTACACCACCTGTGGCTGGATGATGTGGAACTGGCTGGTGAGCTCGCTCGCCGTAGGCGTGAAGATCGTCCTCTACGACGGAGCTCCGCTCACGCCGAGCGCGACGAGCCTGTGGGACATGGCCGACAAGGAAGGCGTCACCGTCTTCGGCACGAGTGCGAAGTATCTCGCGCTGCTCGAGAAGCACGGCGCCGAGCCAATGAAGACTCACGGTCTGTCGAAGCTCAAGGCCATTCTTTCGACGGGCAGCCCGCTAGCGCACAACAGCTTCGACTACGTTTACAAAAAGATCAAGAAGGATGTCCATCT
>JBJMOT010000108.1:0-42490 GCA_045803585.1 Gemmatimonadaceae bacterium | reverse complement strand
TGGAAGATCGTGTAGTTCCGGAAAGGGGCTTCACCGAACACCGCGGTGTGAGCACTAAAAACTTTCTGGACCCAGCCGAACGTGCGATCCCTGCGCGCAGGAGTCAGACTCGCCGCGGGATAAAACGCGAGGCGAATCCACTTACCGCCGACCTGGGTGCTGTCGAAGCCGAATCTTCCGACATAGAAAGGCATGTCGGTGAGATCGTGGTAGTTAGAGGCTTTGAAGGTGTTGGTGGCGCCGGCGGGATCCATGCCCGTCGCGATGCGCCAGGACGGTTCAGTTCGAACAGTCACCTGCGCGGGCCAGCCGAACCCTCTCCCGACCGGATAGAGAAAGAGATTGGTCCCATTGAAGAACGCGAAGTTCGGCGCGGTCCACGCCACAGCACGATCGACTGCATCGGCGAGATAGCTGAAGGAGAGATGCACAGTGCCCGCCGAGCGTGGGACGATCTCCCACGTCTGGTAGTCTAGTTTCTTCCAGGCGAGTGGAGCGCCGTTCGATTCCGGTGAGAACTGTTGGACGCGTCGCGCGAACCAGAGTAGGACGTAGTGGCCTGGCGACCAAGCCGGCAGCGCCAGCACTACCGGTGCGATTCCATTCACGTGAAAGGTCATCGACACGCCGAGCTGTCTTCGACCAACTGCCGCTGAATCCGCCGTGATCTCGTACTGAACGTCAGTGATGGGCGCCGAGACGCGCGGTGTTTGCGTGGCGACGGGTGCAGCGGAAGTGAGAACAAGGATCGCGGACAGTACAAGGCGATGCATCAATGCTCCGTGAAAATCGTGTACTGAATTTGACAGTTGGACGCTGAACTTCGTGAGGTTCGGACTGTATGATACGTTAGCTTCCCTTGCCACTCACGGAAACACAACGACGTGAAAATAAAACCGGCGACGATTGTCGCCCTTGTCTCGATATTTTCGCACGCGGCTTTCGCTCAGCCAGCGACCCTGACTGCGACCCCAGCGGCGCCACAGCCTGGAGCGATCGTACGTTTGACACTCAAAGTGCCTGCCAGCGTTGATGCGGTCGTGTCAGTACATGGCGCACTGGCCGGCGAGCCGCTGCATTTCCTGAGAGCGGGCCCCGGCGCCTGGCACGCGATCGGCGGCGTGCCAGTGGACCGCGAGGGGAGTCTGCAGGGGAACGCGGTGCTGCAGCGCGCGTCCGGCCGGAGCGAAATCGTGCGGGTCCGGTTCAGTCTTCCAAAGATTCCTCCGCCATCGAAGGAGCCGCTCGCTGTCGACAGCAGCTTCACCCGTCCGATGGATGCGGCGACGCTCGCACGCATTGACCGTGAGAATGCGAGAGCGCGGGAAGTAGGCGAGCACGCACACGACCGGCCGGCGATGTGGACGCAGTCGTTTCTCCGGCCGCGGGAGTCGGTGATCACCAGTCAGTTCGGCTCGGGCCGCTTGTTCAACGGCACGCTCACCACTCGCCACCTCGGCGTCGATTTCCGGGGCGCCATGGGAGAACCCATTCGTGCGGCAAATCGCGGAGTGGTGGCATTGGTCGACAGATTCGTGCTCGCGGGCAACGTGGTCTACATCGATCACGGAGGCGGAGTAGTCACGTCCTACTTCCACATGAGCAAAACTCTGGTGGCGCCGGGAGACACGGTGAAGCGGGGGCAGGTGATTGGGCTGGTAGGAAATACGGGGCGGGTAACCGGGCCCCATCTCCACTGGGCGGCGCGTTACGGCGCGAATACGGTGAACCCGCTCGACCTGCTTTCGATCAATAGAGATTGGTACAGCGCCGAGGTATCGCGCTAGAGCAGATCCGTGAGTCTGCCGTGAAGCGCGCGCCACGCAGCCAGCCGCTCATCGAGAACGGGTAGGAGTTTGTCGAAGTTCTGCCATGTGTTGGCGACGTGATACAGCGTGGGCAGGTCACCGCATAACACGCGATCGTAGTCGTTGGCGTAGCCGTTGGTCTCGTAATACGAACGCGTGAACGCCTGGCCTTCGGGTGTCAGCAGGTCGTCGAAGAACTTTTCGTCGAGCTTGGTAATGAGCAGATCTCTTCCTGTCACCTCGCGACTCAGCACCCACTCGTAGGTGTCACCGGCGTGCTGACGAAGCTCGTCGCTGGCGAGGTTTCGAAGCATGGCCCATGCGATGTAAATCCCGATGTGCGTGCTGCCGTTCTCCGGCGGTAGGTCCGAAGGATAGTTGCCGCCATAGTGCCAGTCCGCACGATCGATGTTCGCCAAATGGTCTCCTATTGCTTGTGCCGTGAAGGGTGCTGGAAACGTCGACGTCCTGAACTTCGCTGCTTGAGCCTTTAGTTGCACTGCTCGCACCCGTTCAGTTGCAGTTTAGTTTCGCTCCGGAAAAACAGTCTCACCCTCCGAAGATCAGTTTCGCCCCGGCCACGATCAACACCAGCGACAGCAGCTGTCTCAACACGGGCGCCGGCGCCCGCTTGCTTCCATAGGTGGCACCGATCCATCCGCCGAGCACGGCTGTCACTCCCCACAACGGAATGTTCGCGGGCAGCTGCGCCACGCTGGAAATATGTCCGAGTAGTCCCGCTGTCGAATTCACAAGAATAAACGGAGCCGCGACGGCAGATGTTGCTCGTGTTTCCGACCAGCCCAAGTAGAGCAGCAACGGACTGAGGAAGATCCCGCCTCCAACTCCGGTGAGACCCGACAGAAATCCGATCGCCAGTCCGGACAGAACCGCCGCCCAAAGCGCAGGCGCGTGCGGCTCGCGCGACACCGGCTTCAACGAAGATCGGAACATCCACACTGCAGCGTAAACGAGGACGACGCCGACGAGCACCTTGTACCATCGCGTCGGAAGAGACGTCGCGCCGCCGACGAAGGCTGCCGGAATCGATGCCGCAGCGAACGGCCAGAACAAATCCCACTTGAACAACCCGGCTCGATAGAACTTGAGCGTTGCGACAGCCGACACGAGAATGTTGAGCGCCAGTGCCGTCGGCTTCATCACTCCTGGAGCGAAGCTGAAAAGTCCCATCACCGCGAGATAGCTGGATGCTCCGCCGTGGCCGACCGACGCGTACAGCGCGGCACCGACAAAGAACATCAGGGCAATGATGACAGTCTCCGAAACAGGCATGTTTTTCCAGCGTATATTGTTTCCGCTACAACCCGTCCAGCCGCCGAAGCTACATGACCGAATACGCAATCGACATAGTCAACGTCACCAAGCGCTACGCCGAGCATACGGCGGTGCGCGACCTTACGCTGCGCGTTCCGACCGGATCTGTGTACGGCTTACTCGGGCCCAACGGCGCGGGAAAGACGACCACCATCCGGATGATCCTCAACATCATCGCGCCGGACAGCGGAAGCATTCACATTTTTGGCCGGCGATCGGACGATCCGAAAATCACGGAACGCCTCGGTTACTTACCCGAGGAGCGTGGACTGTATCGGAAGATGCAGGTGCGACGCGTTCTCAAATTCCTGGCGGAGCTGAAGGGCGTGAACGGCAGGACGGCCGAATCGCGGATCGATGAATGGCTGGAGCGCCTCTCGCTGAAGACAGCGGAGAAGGACTGGGGTCTCGCCAAGATCGACGAGCTGTCGCGCGGCATGCAGCAGAAGGTCCAGTTCATTGGCACCCTGCTCCACGATCCCGACCTGGTGATCCTGGACGAGCCGTTCAGCGGCCTCGATCCGATCAATGCCCAGGCGCTCAAGGACACCGTGGTCGATCTCAAGCGCCGCGGCAAAACGGTGATCTTCAGCACGCACCTGATGGACAATGCGGAGAGGCTCTGCGACTCGGTGTGCATCATTGCGCGCGGGGAGAAGGTGCTCGACGGAACGGTGACCGATGTAAAGGAGGAGCACGGCCAGAGAAACATCGCCCTCGCTCTCGACGGCGAAAGTATGGTCGGCGAGATTCTTCGCGATCACTCTCTGGTGAAGCGAGTGGATGACTCGAACCGTTTCTTCGAGATAGAAATGGCGCCGGGCGCAGATCCGCAGGCATTGCTCAAGCGGATCGTTGATTCAGGCGCCTCGATCCAGCGATTTGAGATGATTCAGCCGTCACTGCACCAGATCTTTCTCCAGAAGGTCGGCGCGAGCGGCGTGGAAGAGGGGATGACCGGACATGGCTAAGCTGTGGGCAATCATCAAACGGGAATATCTCGAGCGGGTTCGCTCGAAATGGTTTCTGATCGCCACCTTTTTCGGGCCGATTTTTTTCAGCGCGATCATCATCGTGCCGGCGTGGCTGGCGTCGCGCAGCAAGGCGACGAGCGACGTCTATAACACCACGATTCTGGATGCGACGGGCACTGGCTTCGGACACCGCCTGGCGGTGAATATCGCCGGTGACAGCACCAGTTCAACGAAAATGCCGGTGGTGAAGGTGGTCGCGCCCAACGAGCTCTCACAGGCGGAAAGCGTGGCAGTGCACGAAGTGATGCGAAAGGAGCGGAGCGGGTACGTCGTCGTCAACCAGCAGACCATTGCCGGCGAGTCTGCGCGCTACGCGGGTGCGAATGCGACATCGATTGCCGACATGGCGCAGATCAAGGAAGCGATCCGGCGGACGATCCTGGCCTCGCGACTGGAGCAAGTCGGACTCAGCGATCAGAAGATGAAGGAGATCACCTTCATCCCGCTGGACTTCAGTACAGAGCGAGTCACCGAGCGCGGGAGAGCGGGCTCGGGAATGGCCAGCGTGCTGTTCGGTTTTGCGATTGGATTCCTGCTTTACTTGTCTATCGTGATCTACGGGCAGACGATCATGAGCGGCGTTCTCGAGGAGAAAACGACGCGCGTAGCCGAAGTTGTGATGTCGAGCGTTCCTACCGACACACTGCTGGCGGGCAAAGTGCTGGGCGTGGGAGCTGTCGGACTGACGCAGCAGATAATCTGGATCGCGACGACTTACATCTTACTCAAGCTGCGCGCACCGATAATGGCGAAGCTTGGCGCGCCGACGATGAACTTCTCGCTGCCGGACATCTCATTAGCGGCGGGGATACTGTTCCTGCTTTTTTTCCTGCTCGGATTCATCTTCTATTCGTCGCTGTACGCCGCGGTGGGATCGTCGGTGAACAGCGAGAGCGAGGCGCGCCAGGCGGCGAGTCCGCTGATGATCATGATCGTGAGCACCGGTGTATTCATCCAGCCGGTTCTGCTGAACCCGACGGGGACGACTGCCAAAGTTCTGTCGTTGATTCCGATCTCGTCGCCGATCATCATGCCGATCCGCATGGCGGTTACCGGAGTTCCGCCGCTGGAGCTGGCGGGAAGTCTTTTCTTTCTAGCCATCGGCTGCCTCGCAGCACTGTGGCTGGCGTCGCGCATATATCGGGTCGGACTGCTTATGTACGGAAAGAGACCCACAATGAAGGAAATGGCTCGGTGGGTTTCCTACGCCAAGTAACCCAAGGACAACTGCAACTGAACGGGTGCGAGCAGTTGTCTTTGCATTGTGGCGCGAAACGCCATAGTGGGTGCCGTTGCCACCGGTAAAGTTGCAGTTCATGGTGGCCCACCCCTTATTATTCAGTACCCATCCACCAGAGAAGCAGGAGTTGTAGAAGATGTACGATGAAAGGTTTGTTACTCCAATGCGCATGGAGCTCACCCAGATCGGCGTCGAGGAGATGCGCACTCCGCAGGAAGTCGACGCGAGGCTGAAGGACACACCGGGCACCACGCTGGTGGTGGTCAACTCGATTTGTGGATGCGCCGCCAGGAATGCGAGACCCGCCGTCGCCAAAGCGATCCGCCATGATACCCGTCCGGATCAGCTGACCACGGTCTTCGCCGGCCAGGACATGGACGCAGTACAGCGCGCGAGAGGTTACTTCACCGGCTACGCGCCGAGCTCACCGCAGATCGCCCTGATGAAAGATGGTCAGGTCGTCTACATGCTCGAGCGTCATCAGATCGAAGGACGCACCTCGGACGAAATCGCGAAGGACCTCACCCGTGCCTTCGACAAGTACTGCGAGAAGACCGCGGCGGCTTAAAGCTCGTCGCGGCCTAGAGCTCGTCCCGTTTTCTTCGTTCGATAAAGGGCTGACCGTCGGGCAGACTTTGCGGCTCGACGTCACGCCCCGTGTCCTTGAGGACTCGTCCGCGCACGAACTGGACGGTGGTACCGAGTAGCAGCGCCCAAACGCAAATCGCGATAAGCCGCCAGAACAGGACGCCCGTCGCCATGGGCTGCCAGTCCATGAACTCTGCGCGCGCCGTCCCCCACGGCTCCCGGTGGAGCGATATGAGCACGAGGCTCACCAGCATCTCGCCGGCCGTCTCGAAGACCGCGAACAGCGGCGCCCGCCACGGCCATTCCCGCACCGGAAATCTTCCCAGGTGGAGCGTCGCCATGCCGAGCAGGAAGAGTGTGCCGAGCACGAACGAGGCGAATAGGTAGCCGCTCGTCGCGTTGCCGTGGGTGAGAACGACAGCGCGGAAAAGTCGAATCACAACGCCGGTGATGAGCGCAAGCTCAACAGGTGAGCGCGCGATTCTCGCGAAGGCTGCCGGCTCTTCGAGGTCCCACTCGCTGGACTTGAAAAGCCGACGGCGCTTCTCGACAGAACGGGACTTCGTCACGCGCTCCAATATAGCTCGCGAGTGGATGGCTCCCATGGAATCCCCTGCTGAATCATAGAGAGAAAACGATCGATCTCCCGTTTCGACGCGGAATAAGCGCCGGTGGTAACTATTTGATCCAGTGTCCGATGCGACTCCACCGGATGTCGGTGAGCGCTGGAAGCGGCCGATCGCTGTCGTCGGCGTTGTAGGAGTAGTACACGAACAGCGGCCGGCCGCGCACGTTTTCGCGGGGGACGAAGCCCCAGTAACGGCTGTCCTTCGAGTTGTAGCGGCTGTCGCCCATCATGAAGAGGCGGTGTGGCGGGACCACGAACGGACCCCAGTTGTCATGGGTCGGCTGTGCCGGCGCGGCCCCGAATCGCGACGACGTCAATCCGAACTTCGTCTGCCAGTTGAAGAGTGGATCCGAAGCGCCGGCCACTTCGGGCACGACGCTGGCCGTCGCGCCGAATCCCTGGCGCTGCGCAATCCCGTTCACGTAGAGAAGTCCATTGCGCATGTAGAGCGTGTCGCCCGCCGTTCCAACCAATCTCTTGACGAGCGTCGGCGTGGGATCGTGGCCGAGGGAATCTTCATCCGCCTGGAAAGGAGAAACGAATACGACGACGTCGCCGCGGCGCGGCTCGCGATAGGCGGGGAGGCTGGCGTTGCTGAAAGGAATATGCGCGCCGTAGATCGCCTTGTTGACGAACAGCCAGTCGCCGACGAGCAGAGTCGGCACCATGCTGCCCGAGGGGATGCGATATGCCTCGATGAGGAATGCCCGCAACACGAGGAAGATTGCCAGCGCGCCGACAATGGACTTGAAGTTCTCCCACAGACTGCGCATGCGGGACTGCTGTGAAACGGGGCGCGCCTTTTGAGCGCGCCCCGCGTTAGACGAAGTTGCCAATGAGCTTAGGTGTTCTTGAGGTGTTTGTTGACGAGGCGGGTCATCTCGAACATCGAGACCTGACTGCGTCCAAAGATCGGGCGGAGATTCTCGTCAGCGTTGATCATGCGGCGGTTCTTCGAATCCTGAAGTCCCTTACGCTTGATATAGCCCCACAGTTTCTTGGTGACCTCTGTGCGCGGCATCGCACCACTGCCTACGACCGCGGCGAGATCACCGCTCGGCTGCATTGGCTTCATGAATGCTGCGTTTGGAGTGCGCTTCTTACCCGAAGATTTCCGGCGGCTGCTCTTCCGACCAGCCTTCTTTGCCGCCTTCCTGCCGCTGGATCTCGACGATGACTTGCGGGAAGACTTCCGTGCCGAGGACTTCCTTCCGCCCTTTTTCTTCGTTGCCATCTTGTCTCCTGGTTTGGTGATCGGATGCGAGATGCTACAGGGTGAAACGCGCTGCGTCAGCGACGCAAACTATAGTCCTGCGAGGCGAAAGCAATAGGGAAAGAGCAGAGTTTCCCTCTGAGAAAAGGGAATTCCCATAGGGGAAATCGACTTTTGCGACGACTAGGCGACGATTTTCTCTCTCAGTTTTTGGCCCAGCCCTCGAGCAATTTCATCATTTTCACGTCGTGCGGATCGGGGGAATCATCCTCGTCGGCGATCTCGTAGTTCTGCTGCGGCGTCTCGAGAATCAGAGGGATTCCTTCGCTGCGACGGTCCTTCATCAGCCACTCGAAGGGCTGCTTTCCGATGAGCCCGTCCCCTATGAGAACGTGACGATCCTTGTTCGCGCCGAGCTCGCCGGCGCTGTCGTTGAGGTGGAAAAACGAGGGCGGTTCCCCGATCGTTTCCTCGAACTCATCCAGGATACTCGTGAATTTCTCCCTCGAGGCGGTGAGATCGTACCCCGAGGAGAACAGGTGACAGGTGTCGAGTCCGTAGCCTGTCCGGTTACGAAGAGCCTTGGGCACATTCGACAAAATGTCGTGAATCTCCTGCGCGGTCTTCCCCATTGTCTTGCCCGCGCCGGCGGTGTTTTCCACCAGCAGGCGGGTTGCCGAATCGTGGGTCTGCAGCGCCACCGTGATTGCCTTGCCTATCCGCTTCGCCGAGTCAGCGCGATCGCTGGTGAGGGCGGACCCGGGATGGAAGCAGACAGATCCCACGCCGAGTGTACTCGATCGCTCCAGCTCCTTGGTGAGTCCGGCGCTCGCGCGCGCCCACTTCTCGTCATCGGGTGTGGCGACGCTCAGCACGTACGCCGCGTGCACGACGACGTTCGCCGGTTTGATCTTTGTCTTGGCGAGAGCGGCCTTGAACCTGGCGACGCGCTCCGGCTTGATTGTCGACTTATCGCCGTAAAACTTGGGGATCGCCGAAAAGAGCTGCATGGCGGTCATCCCCGCGTTGCCGGCGCGGAGAACGGCCATTTGGATCCCGCCGTTATCGATGGTGTGGGCTCCGATATAGCGCGTCATGCCCCGAGTCGTTGCAAGTAGTCTACCGTGTGTCGGGTGTGACTTTCGGCGAGGTGTTGCAAGCCGGTGTACGGAGTTTGATAATAAGATGAATCCCCTCAGCTGGACCATGCGACCGCTTTCTTCCCTCTATTGGCTAGGCATTCTCCTGGCTCCGACAGTGTTGCCGGGTCAGACGGCCGGCCATTCCGACATTCTCGCCGGACGCGTGACGGATGCGACCGGCAAGCCTGTCGCGGATGCGCAGGTGGGCGCCACGTCACTCGTCTCCGGCGTTGTTCGAACAGGAAGCACCGATAACGAAGGCCACTACAGGATCTTTTTCCCCGAGAATCCCCGGCAGTACATGCTGATGGTCAAGCGAATGGGATTCTCGCCGGCGCAGCGGACGGTCACGCGTCATACCAGTGGCCCAGAGGAAATGACAATCGATCTCCAGCTCGGCGGGATGCCGCTGGCGCTCTCGATGGTGGAGATCAATGGAGAAGCCGACGCGCCGCCACCTCGGGAAAAGGGACGTGCTTCCGACGCGGACGCCACGGTTCCGAATCCTGTCGCCGATATACTCGCGCTCAAGGACACGCTTCACCTGAGTGCCGTACAGATCGTCGCACTCACTGACGTCGCGGATAGTCTGCAGAGCAAAAACGGCACGATCTACCAGAACATTCGGACTTTGCTGGCGAAGTCACAGGAAGCGGGTGACGCGGGGCAGATGGCGGGAAGCGTGGCAATAATGCTGGAGGAGGCATCCCGAAATACCGCGAGAGCGGTCTCGGCGGCCGAGAAATTCCTGCGTCCGGAGCAGTGGCAGATCCTGCCGATGGGGATCCGCGACCAGATTCAGAGCGCGAGCGCCGACGGCAGCACGAAGCAGTAAATCACTTCCAGATTCCTTCGCGGTGGCCGACACGGTCCGCGGCGTCGGGCGTCATCCACCAGACGCCAATCCGATTGTTAGAGAGCGTCACCCAGGGCTGCACGGCCCGCACTTCTTCCGGAGTGACTTCTCCGCGCTGATCGAAGATGTGTCCCGTTGTATGAGACAGAACGAGCCCCAGTGTTGGAGTAGTGGCATTGGGATCTTCGAACACCACTACGACGCTGTCGCCATGACCGGCCACGCTCGCATTCGCGGGATTTCTGCCGTACACGACGGGTACGGGCGAATGGAACATCTGCCCGTCGTTCATCGAGTGCGCGAAGAAGACGCCGGGACCGTCCGGCGCGTCCAGAAAATAGACGAGATAAACGTACCTACTGCTCGGGTCATAGGAGATTCCCGGTTTCGGCCGCGAGCACCCGCGGCCTGCACTATCGCGGGCGTCTACGAGTACGGGCGGCTGCCACGTTGCGCCGCCATCCGTTGACCGCTGCATCGACAGCACAGCGTTGCTATCAGCTCGGACTGCCCACCAGGTGCGAAAGACTTCTGCGGCGTTCACAACGGCAATGACGGACTGCCGGCACGCCACAACGGTGCCCGCGACAGTCGGCAGATTGGCGTCCCGGGTGCTGCTGATCGCCGGAGGATCGCCAAGCTCCGACGACCGGTAAGACACATCACCCCAGTCGACTGGGTCCTTTACGCAGGCGGCCATCACGAGCAGAGTGACGCACGACAGCAATCGAATCGCGACGGTCGGTGCAATTCTCGAGATGGTTCCGCGTTGCTCGTGCATCCGTTGACTTTACCTGGGCGCTCCGAGCGAGAGAAGCCCGAAAGGGGTCCGTTTCCGGTTATGGCGGCATATCTTTCGACGAGAAAAGCCGCCACATAGGAGTTCAGTAATGTCCGCCCCCTCCACTGTTCGACCGGCACGCTCCGGTTCTTCCTCCGCCTCCAAGACCAAGCCAGCCAGCGATGGCGCCGGTGAGTCGAGCCGCTCGACAGGCACGACAGACTCGACCGTGCGGACACCCACTGGTTTCAACGGCAACAGACGCGTTCCGCCACCAGTCAACGAACTGGTGAAGAGTTACGCGCCGGGATCGCCTGAGAGGGCCGCTCTCAAGGATCGTTTGCGCTCCATGGCAGGCGAGCGCGTCGACATTCCACTGATCATTGGCGGAGAAGAAGTTCACACCGGCGAGCTCGTCGACTCGGTGATGCCGCACGACCATCGTCACGTGCTCGGCCAGTGGCATCGCGCCGACGAGACGCACATCGACCGGGCGGTGCGCGCAGCGGCCGAAGCAGCGAAGGATTGGGCGAACTGGCCATGGGAAGATCGTGCGGCGGTTTTTCTTAAAGCAGCGGAGCTGCTGGCCACAACGTGGCGATCGACGCTCAACGCGGCGACGATGCTCGGTCAGTCGAAGACGGCATTCCAGGCGGAGATCGATGCGGCTTGTGAGCTGATCGACTTCTGGAGATTCAACCCGTTCTTCGCGCAGAGTCTTTACGACGAGCAGCCGCTCAGCGATCGCACGATGTGGAATCAGCTGGACTACCGGCCGCTCGAAGGATTCGTCTACGCGGTGACGCCGTTCAACTTCACATCGATCGCGGGCAATCTCCCCACCGCGCCGGCGCTGATGGGCAACACAGTCATCTGGAAGCCGGCCTCGAGCGCGATGCTCAGCGCTTACTACATCATGAAGCTGCTCGAGGAGGCGGGTCTCCCACCGGGCGTCATCAATTTCGTGCCTGGCGACGCGGCGATGATCTCCGACAAGCTGCTCGCACACCGCGATCTCGCCGGCGTGCATTTCACGGGAAGCACGGCCGTCTTCAACAACATGTGGAAGACGATCGGCGCGAGTATGTCACGCTACAAATCGTATCCGCGCATCGTCGGCGAGACCGGCGGCAAGGATTTCATAGTAGCGCACTCGTCCGCGGATCCAGTGGCGCTCTCCGTCGCCATCGCGCGCGGAGGGTTCGAGTACCAGGGACAAAAATGTTCGGCGGCCAGCAGAGTGTACGTGCCGGAATCGATCTGGCCAGAGGTACGCGATCGGACGGTGGCCATCATGAAGGAACTGCGCGTCGGAGATCCGACGGATTTCCGGAATTTCATGGGGGCGGTGATCGACAAGCGCGCGTTCACGAAGATCAGCGAATACCTCGAGCACGGCAGGGCGAACGCGAGTGTCGTTGCGGGCGGTGTCGCGCGCGGCGATGATGGATACTTCATCGAGCCGACACTGATCGAGACCAAGGACCCCGCCTACCGCCTCCTGTGCGAGGAGATCTTCGGGCCGGTGGTCACGGCGCACGTCTATCCGGATGACAGATGGTCCGAGACCCTCAAGGTCGTCGACGAGACTTCCCCGTATGCTCTGACTGGCGCGGTGTTCAGTCGGGATCGGCGCGCGGTTCGCGAGGCGGCCGTGTCGCTTCGAAATGCAGCCGGCAATTTCTATATCAACGACAAGCCGACTGGCGCGGTCGTAGGCCAGCAGCCGTTTGGCGGGGCTCGTGGATCGGGCACCAACGATAAGGCCGGGTCCAAGCTCAACCTCGTGCGCTGGATCAGTGCACGGAATATCAAGGAGACGTTTTCCCCTCCTCTGGACTACCGGTATCCGTTTATGGAGGCCGAATAATCCAGGGCGTAAGCCGCCATCCATAGGCAGAAACCATGGTCCGGCCATTGCTCTTTACACTCGCGGATTTTTTCACACGACGAGATGAGCACCGTACAAGAATTACAGATTGACGCGGATCAGCTGGAAGTATCCCGCATTCGCGCGCTTCGAGGCCCCAATTACTGGCGCCTTGCCCCGGTCATAGCCTGCGACGTGCAGCTGGGCAGCCTCGAGCAAATCAGCTCGGCGGACATTCCCGGGTTTTACGAGCGCCTAACAGGCGCGATGCCTACGCTCGCTGAGCATCATTGCACGAGACAGGAGCCGGGCGGATTCCTGGAGCGACTGAAGGAAGGCACCCACATTCCGCACATCCTGGAGCACGTAGCGTTGGAGCTGCAATCGCTGGCGGGATGCGACGTCAGCTTCGGGCGCGTCGTTCCTTCGGGCGATCCGGACACGTGGTGGGTGATCATTGCCTACGAGGAAGAAGAAGTCGGGCTTCAGAGTATGCGCGACGCGGTCAAGATTGTCCGCGCCTGCATCGCTGACCGGCCGATCGATGCGGACGCCATCGTCGAGCAGATGCTCTCCTTATACGAAACGGTGCGACTCGGTCCGTCGACGGCGGCGGTGGTTGAGGAAGCAAAGCGTCGCGGCATCCCGGTGCGGCGTCTCAATAACTACTCACTGGTGCAGCTTGGTCTCGGCAAAAATCTCCGGCGCATCCAATCGACACTCTCCGATTATACGAGCGCCATCGCCGTCGAGATCGCACAGGACAAGGACGACACCAAGCGGGTGCTCGGAAACATCGGATTGCCAGTGCCCAGCGGCGACGTGGCGCGCGTCTTCGAGCGCGCGCTGGAGATCGTCGACGAGATCGGTTATCCGGTCATCCTCAAACCACTCGACGCCAATCACGGAAAAGGGATTTCCGGACGCATTGATAACGCGGACGCGTTGAGCGAAGCCTGGAATGACGCCCGCGAATACGGCGACCGGATTGTCGTCGAGCAATACGCGGAAGGGAGAGATCACCGGGTGCTGGTGATCAACGGGAAGGTCGTGGCGTGCGCGGAGCGGTGCGCCGCGCGAGTGATTGGTGACGGGTCGAGCACGATCGCGCAACTGATAGAAAAAGAAAATCGCGACCCCCGCCGCGGCGTTGGACACACCAAGACGCTCACCAAGCTGCCGGCGGATGGCCGGACCATCTCGTATCTGTCCAGGCGCGGATTGACCCTGCAATCAGTTCCAGAGAAAGATCAGACGGTGTTCCTGCGGGGCACCGCCAATCTTTCGACGGGCGGGACGGCGGTGGACCGCACCGAGGAGATGCATCCTGACAACATCACCGCGTGCGAGATGGCGGCCGGCATCATCGGCCTCGACATCGCCGGCATCGATGTGTTGACACAAGACATCTCGGTGCCATTTCGCGAGAATGGCGCGGTGATCATCGAAGTGAACGCGGGGCCTGGAATTCGTATGCACACGCACCCCGCCGAGGGAACACCCCGCAATGTCGGCGCACCGATCATCGACATGCTGTATCCGCCCGGGACGAAATCGACGATTCCTGTGATCGCGGTGACAGGCACCAACGGAAAAACGACGACGGTGCGCCTGATCGCGCATCTCTTCCGGCTCGGCGAGAACGTCGTCGGATTCACTACCACTGACGGCACCTACCTCCAGAACCGCATGGTGATGGAAGGCGACATGACGGGACCTTTCTCGGCGAACATCATCCTGTCGAATCCGACGGTGGATATCGCCGTGCTGGAGACCGCGCGTGGTGGGCTTCTTCGCGCGGGACTGGGCTTCGATGAAGTCGATGTGGGCGTGGTGCTGAATGTCAGCGGTGACCACCTCGGGATGCGCGGCATTAATACCGTCGAGCAGCTGGCCGATGTGAAGAGCGTCGTCGCCGCCGTCGTGAAGCGCGAAGGTCACGCGGTACTAAATGCCGACGACCCGCTCGTCTACGCCATGCGTGACCGAACACCGGGCGATCTCGTTCTCTTCTCTACCAAGCCGGAAGGCGAGAGCGAGGAATTCGAGGCGCACCTGACGCGCAATGGAATCGGCGCTCGCATCGAGAAAGATACCTTCGTGATCCGGCGCGGCCGCCTGCGCATCCCGATCGCTCCGGTGCGAGAAGTGCCCCTCATGCTTGGGGGCGCCGCGAAATTCCAGCGCGAGAACATCCTCGCCGCGATCGCCACGGCTTACGTGCAGGGCATGCGCTACGACGACATTCGCGCCGGCCTTCTTTCCTTCTTCCCGTCGCCTTCGCTTACCCCGGGACGTCTCAACATGATGCGCGTCCCGAAAGGGCGTGTGGTGGTCGACTATGCCCACAATCCAGCGGCGATCAGGGGATTGGTCGACTTCGTCCATGGTGTGGACGCCAATCGCCGGATCGGTGTCATCGCTGCTCCTGGAGACCGGCGCGATGAGGACCTTCGCGAAGTGGGACGCATAGCATCTTCCCTGGATTACGTGATTGTGAAGGAGGACCAGGACCTGCGCGGCCGCGAGCAGGGCGGGACGGCACAGTTCATCATCGATGGACTGCTCGATGGCGGTATGGAAGAGAATCAATTCGAGACCATTTACTCCGAGCCTGAAGCAATCGCAGCCGCAATGCTGCAGATGAAGGACAACGATCTGGTGGTGATCCTGGCCGACCATGTCAGCGAGAGTCTGGACGCCGTCCGACAGTATTCGTCGGGTATGAAGTAATGGCCGATCGTTTTCCCGATCCGAAAACCGAGATCAGGATGACGACGCTTCACTCCACACGCGGGCCGAACTATTGGTCGCGGCTGCCGATTACGCGCATGGACCTGACGATCGGCGCGTACGAAAACATTTCGTCCGCCGACGTGCCGTGGTTTACCAAAGCTGTCGTAGAGGCGATGCCGGGATTGAGAGACCATCGCTGCAGCATCGGCGAGCCCGGCGGATTCCTGATCAGACTCAAGCGCGGCACTTACTGCGCGCATATCGTCGAGCACGTGGCGCTGGAGCTCCAGGGTATGATCGGTCACGACGTCGGCTACGGCCGCACGCGAGGTGGCGAGAGCACGGGTGAATACACTCTTATCTTCGAGCACCATCATGAAGCCGTCGGTCTGCGGGCGGCGGCGCTGGCGCTCGAGATCGTGCAGAGCGCATTTGCCAACACTCTGGATGCGGTGGATTACGCCGTCGCCGAGTTGCGAGCTCTCGCCGAAACCTCCAGCACGCCGCCCATGATTCAGAACGTGCTGTGCGGAATCACCGGTGGTAGCCAACGCACCGAGACGCGCGCCGAAATGTTGCGACTGGGATTCGACAGCAATGACCTGATAGTCGACGTCTCTCCTGCGTATATGCTCGAGGCGGGACTACCGTACTCGTCCTCCCAGCTCGCGATCATTCTCGACTCGGAGCTCACCGACGTCCCCGAGCGTTTCCGCGAGCGCCGACGCGCCGATCGCCTCGTCTCAGTACTCGCGGATGCGGTTCCGGAAGGCGGAATCGTCATCGTGCCCGCAAAAGCCTGGGAGATTCAGGACCTGGTGCGTGATGCGGGATGCCGCGTCGCGATTTTTGCCACCGACAACGACGTCACCAGCAAGGACAAGAAAGTCGCCCGCGCGACGGCGATGGTCGACGGACGTCGAATCGTTCTCGAGGAGCTGGACCGATCATTCGAAATAGGGTGGATCCACGATCGATCCCCGGTCGCCGCTCAGGTCGCCGCCGCGCTGGCCACCTTCACCCTAAACGAACTACAACCAGCAGAAGTCTCCGGATCCGCTCGAGAGAACACCCGTCAATCCGGGATTCCCATCGACGATCGCGCGGGAGTTGCTGATTAGCGAGGCAGCGCCAGCCGACTCGGCGTCTTCCACGCGCACCTCACGTCGAAGGCTGCGCGACGCCAAAGGAACACTCATTCTCATCGGGGGCGGCACAACCGCGACCGGCGAAGCGCTCGCCAAATTCATCGAGTTGAGCGGAGCGAGGAGCGGGGCCACGATAGTTGGCCTCACCACCGCTTCCAGTCAGCCCGCCATGGCCCGCGATCTGTGGCTTGCCGATCTCGCACAGGGCGGTGCTACGAACGTCTCCATTCCGCTGGTAGAGACCCGCGATCAGGCGTGCGATCGCGGAATCGTGGAACAGGTTCGCAACGCACGCGGCATCTTCCTCGGTGGAGGAGATCAGGTCAAGCTCGTCTCCTGCCTTAGCGGAACTCTGCTCGAGGATGCTATAAGGGATGCCTACTTCGATGGCGCGATCGTTTGCGGAACGAGTGCAGGCGCCGCCGCGCTCACCAAGACGACCTTAGCCGGCAACGAAGTGGACGAGGAAGGAAAGCTAGTCGAGCAATACATCGGGCCGGGGCTAGGCCTGCTTGGCTATCACACCCTCATCGACACGCATTTCACCCAGAGACGCCGTCTCTATAGGCTCTTCGTGGCGATCGCGGAGTTCCCTGCTCTGATGGGACTCGGAATCGACGAGGATACAGCGCTCGTCGTGAAGCGCGAGATTGGAACCGTCGTCGGCAAAGGTGGTGTGACGTTTGTTGACGGCAGCAGCGTTCGCTACAACAACTCGTCCGAGGTTACGAAAGGTCCGGAGCTCACGATCAGCGCCCTGCGAGTGGGAATCATCGGCACCGGGCAGCAGTTCAATCTCAAGAAACGAGACGTCGTAACCTAAAATCTCGCTTCGACGTAAAGATTCGTGCGCCAGGCTTTCTCGGGGTGGATCCCTTTGGCGACGTCGAGGCGAATGAGGCCGTCCATGAATGACGCTCCCACACCGGCGCCGCTAAGTGGCTGGCCTGGGTGCGAGAAGTTCGTGCGACTGCCGGCCCAGCCCATGTCCGCGAATACGATTTTGCGGAAGCCCGTGGACCGGCTGCCAATCTCGGCGCTGGTCGTCCAGAATGCGTCCCCAACGGCCGCACCTGCGCGCTGCCCGCGCACGGTCTGATTTCCGCCGACGAAGAACTGTTTCTGAATCGGCAGGAATCCGCCAGACGTGCCGGCCCCGAGTGTCAGCGCGCCGTCGAGCACCCCGAGTCCGTGGGAGAGCGTCGTCTGAAACAGGCCACGGGTGTAGTCGAAAGTCCCCGCTGCTCCTTCGAGCTTCAGGTCGGTCAACGCGCGAAAGCCATGCGGGTCAATGCCGTGTGAGGAGTGATGCTCGACACCAAGGCCCGCAATGGTCCCGTTCACTGCGTCGATGTTGATCATCTCATTGTGGGCGCCGTTCGGATGGAACAACGAGAAGTTGGTGTGCACCGTCGCATCAAAGTGCTGTTCCGCGAACAGGCGCCAATTGGTGATGAGGCCGTCCTCTTTCTGACTGGTCAGCTCGGCGCCCCAGGTCCGATAATAAAATCCTTGATCCTTTCCGAAAAAGAGTGACGATAAGGAGCTACTGAATCCCAGCGGATCTCCCCAGTCATTGGCGCCTACGAGCCGGCGATACACGCCGGCTCCGATCTGCCGCCTCCCATCGGTCCGGCTCAGCGCCAGCTCTCCATTGGGGGACCAGTCAGCCACGCCGATCCTGAAGAGAGTGTGTGCGGAGTATCCTTCGCCGAGCACTTTGTCGACGGCAAGGGCGCTCGACAATCCCTCGATGCGATTGAAGCGTGTGTAGACCAGACCGTACGAAACGGTGGGACGCTGTGGCGCGTATCCGGATTGCGCGCTGAGCGTCAACGCTTCCGAGATGAGCGCATCACGCTCAGCGCTGCCAAATACCGTTTCCCCTTCGTCATAGATCGACTTGGGCAACTGCGCTGAGTGAGCGAGAGCCGCGGTATCGCATGGGGTTCTCACCAGTACGTGCAGGTCGTCGTCGGCATCGTGGACGGTCCTAACGCGCTGAGTTCCTGAATCGCATTCGGTGCGATGCCGTTCCCGTCGTGCTGCGCGCGACACCGAGTCCGAAGCGGTATCGGCAAAGGCGACGGTCATGTCTGGGATGGGATCGGTTCCGTTGACACTGGCGTAGTCGTAGCGTTGCTCGAGCTTGAAGGGAATGCGCATGAAGCTGACCTGCGCTTCGCCTTCAACGGTCTGCGCGCGCGGCAGCCAGAAACGTCCTTCGTGAAGTCCATACTCGACGGTGATAGCGCTGACGTTCGCTTTCATCGGGGTGATCATCGGCTTCACCCACTTCGGAATGTCATTATCGGGGTCGGTTTCCTCCTCCTCTGTCTCTTTGGCGACGGCCATGATGTCCATCTCCTGCGCCATGCGGTACACGGCGCGGACGAGGCGGGCGTTGGCCGCATCAAACCAGAGTGATCCGACGGCGACGTTCCATTTCGGCTGGCGGGGACGAATGCGCAGCTCGCGAAGCTGAATTCGTTGACCACCTGGAAGCTGGAAGCTCACCGAGTCACCCGACTGGTAGGTGTAGTACGCCTCCGCGCCTGTCGCGAGCGGATGAATGATCTCGTCGTCGGCTACGTCGGCCTTGGCCAGACCCGATCCGATCCAGAGCGTCTCGCGACCCGGAGCGTACGGGATATCGGTATCGGTGCCGAGATCGGCGTCACCGTCGCCCATGCCTTCGATCATCGGAAATACGCTGCGCGCGCCCTGCACGTCGATTACCGCGCCTTTGCCGCGCTGCCACATGACGTGGGAGGCACGTTCGCTTCGCAACAGCAAACGGTTCCGCCCGATTTTCTTGAACCCCATTCCGACCGACAACCGCTCATAGGCGTTGGCATCGTAGGCGGTAAGTGTCGAGTCCTGCGTCAGCCTCGCCTCTCGCGCGCGAAGCAGCAGCTCCTTTGCGGCGGGGTCCCTGAAAGCGCTCGCGAGCACCGAGGGCGTCACCGGCAGCTTTCTGGCGAGCCGGATGTCGCGCCGCGACGAATCCCTTGAGTGGCGAACGGCGCGCAGCGAATCACGACGCGCTTCATGTTGAACCGCTATCGAGTCCCTTCTCGCCTTGGACAAGCTGTCCTTTTTGTCCTGACCGATTTCTATGGTGGCAGATTGTGCGAACACCACAGCGGCGAGAAGAGCAATCATTACCTAGTGCCTCGTAGGATTCGGGATGGCGAAGGTGAAGCCGATCTGCCACAGAACCAGATCGGTCTTGCTCTCGTGAACATTGAGCGTGACCGAGCCGTCCGGATTGTCGGTGATGTCGCCCTTTTTTAGATAGGTGGCTCTGCCGCCGTAGTGATACTTGGCGCCGAGGTTTAGCGCGCCGAGAGATTTGCCGAACGGAATCACCAGTCCGCCGCCGAAGACGCCGGCGCTCGTCCAATCGCCGTGATTGGTATGACAGGTATCCTGAATGGATTGATCGGAGGCGGAAACGCAGGACTCCGTCCAGAAGTTCACCGCGGCGTAGGACGCGCTCGCATACGGCCGGAGCCAACCGTCGGGAATCTGGATTTGTAATCCGAGCGAGCCGAATGCGAATCGATTATTGGTATCCAGATCGAGCGGGACGCGTCCGGTCCCGAGAAAACCGAGATCGATGTGCTCGTGTCCGTACTGGTCGCCACCGAAATCGCCTCGGATGCTGAACCAGCCGGCGGGATCGATCCTGTACAAGCCGTTGACGTCGAACCCGTATCCATTGGGAACGTTGTTCGCGAACTCGCCCTTCGGTTGCGAGACCGTAAAATCGGCACCGACCGAAAAGCGTGAAGGGAATTGACGGCTGTCAACGACGATTTGCGCGTTGGCGGCGCCCGCTGACGCGCAAATGCAAGCTGTGCTGAGTAGAAACACGGCCTTGGACTGCATAAGTTCTCCTTCGGGTTTTTGAAACAGCGTTTGCAGGGAGGGTGCCGACGTCTCCCGTGAACGCTATATCATGTTACGAGAAGCGGTTACATCCGGTTTCACCATCTGTGAAACGCGTTTCTCGCTTCTCAGCGTCGGATCCCTGATCTTTTTATGGCGAGATCCCTCGATAGTTCCACACCGGCGCTGCGCGTCCAGGGCCTGAAGAAAGCGTATGACGACGTCGTCGCCGTTGACGGGCTCGACCTGCAGATAGAGGCAGGCGAGTGTTTTGGCCTGCTCGGCCCTAATGGTGCTGGGAAAACCACGACGATCGAGATCTGCGAGGGCCTTCTGTCTGCAGACTCCGGCAGCGTCGAAGTCCTTGGCCGGCGATGGGAGTCGGACGCAAAGGAGCTTCGCGAGCTGCTTGGAATTCAGCTGCAGGACACACAGCTCACCGAAAAGCTGACGGTCGGTGAAACGCTGACGTTGTTCCAGAGTTTCTACCGCGAAGCGCGCGAGATCGACGAGGTCATCGACCAGGTCGAGCTGGGCGAGAAGCGGTCGGCACGCGTTGGAACGTTATCGGGCGGCCAAAAGCAAAGGTTGGCGGTCGCCTGCGCGCTCGTTGGGGATCCGCAGCTGCTATTTCTCGATGAGCCCACCACCGGGCTGGATCCGCAGTCACGGCGTCAGCTATGGGATCTGATTGCAAAGTTCCAGGCGGAAGGGCGGTCGATCCTTCTCACGACGCACTACATGGAAGAGGCAGAGCGTTTGTGCGATCGCGTGGCGATCGTCGACCACGGTCGTGTGATCGCGCTGGGTTCCCCGCGGGAGCTCATGGAATCGCTGGACGTTTCACATCTCCCGCCCCCCGAGCCGCGTAAGACCACAGCTACGCTGGAAGATGTCTTTGTCTCGCTGACGGGGAGAACGCTGCGCGATGAGTGAGCCGCGTACACGTCGCGGCTTCATGAAGAGCTCGATGGTCCAGCTGACGCTGGTGCGCTTCCGCGAGTTCGTGCGTGAGCCAGAAGCTGTGTTCTGGACGTTCATCTTTCCGATTCTGCTGGCAGCGGGACTCGGAATCGCTTTCAGGCAGCGCGGTCCTGACAAGGTGCAGGTGGGCGTTCTCGACACCGCGCCCAGCAGCGCGGAAGTCGTCCAGGCGCTCAAGAAAGATTCGACGCTCGTGGTTCAATCGTACGACGACAGCGCTGGAGCGCGGGCTCTGCGCACCGGTAAAATCACGCTGCTGGTGGCACCCACGGTCTCGCGTGATTCGGTGCGCTACATCTACGATCGGGCGAGAGGCGAAGCCGGGAACGCTCGCGTGCTTGCCGATCGCGCGATTCAGAGCGGAGCGGGACGAACGGACCCGGTGCGCGTGACCGACACGTACGTCACCGAGCCCGGCTCTCGATATATCGATTTTCTGATCCCGGGACTGCTCGGCATGAATCTCATGGGCTCGAGCATCTGGGGACTCGGATTCGCGATCGTGACCGCCAGAAGCAAGAAGTTGCTCAAGCGACTCATGGCGACGCCGATGTCGCGCGTGCAGTACCTCCTCTCCTTCATGTGCTCGCGATTGGTGTTCCTGATTCTCGAGGTCTTCACGCTAGTCGGGTTTGGACACTGGGCATTTGGCGTCCCGCTCCGAGGTTCACTCGGAACACTTTTACTGATTTGCCTGCTTGGCGCGACATCATTTGGTGGACTTGGCTTGTTGACGGCCTCGAGAGCGCGCACCACTGAAGCCGTTTCGGGAATCATGAACTTCATCATGCTTCCGATGTGGATTTTCTCCGGTGTGTTTTTCTCGTCGTCCAACTTCCCGAACGTGGTGCAGCCGTTCATTCGCTTGCTGCCGCTGACGGCCGTCAACGACGCGTTGCGCGCCAACATGCTGGAAGGCGCGTCGCTCGCTACAGTTTCCCCGCAAATACTCGTGATCCTGGTGTGGGGCGTGGCTTCGTTTTTCGCCGCGCTGAAGCTTTTCCGCTGGCGCTGATCCTGTGAGCGATACGCCGGCGGTCGCCCCACGAAATTCGCTCGTGGTCAACGACTCGCTATCGATTCCACGTAACGAGCTGGACGTCCGCGTTTCCAGATCTTCCGGGGCGGGCGGGCAGCACGTCAACAAGACATCTTCGCGGGTGGAGATTTTCTGGAATATTCCTGGCTCGCGCGCATTGAACGACGAGCAGCGAGATCGCCTGCGCTCGAAGCTGTCGTCGCGGATGACGACCGATGGCAGCGTACGTGTCGTAGCGAGCGACATGCGGAGCCAGAGCCGGAATCGCGAGCTCGCCGAAGAGAGACTCGCCGACCTGATCAGGCGCGCGCTGGTCGTTCCCCGGAAGCGGCGACCGACGAAGCCGACGAAGGCGTCGAAGGAAGCCCGCCTGGAATCGAAGAAGCGACACTCGACCAAGAAGGCGGACCGCCGGTCTGAGTCGTTCGATTGAGAGAGTCTGGCTGCCGCACTGAGTCGTTCGATTGAGACAGGCTGACCGCCGGTTTAACACCCATCCTCGTTGAACGACGGACGCAAGCACGCGACCCGCGCGCAGATAATTGCGGCGTTCGCTTCGATCTATCTGATCTGGGGATCGACTTATCTGGCGATCAGATACGCGGACCAGACGATCCCGCCATTTATCATGGGCGGGATTCGCTTTCTCATCTCCGGCGCGATGTTGTACGCGTGGGCGAGATATCGCGGGGCACCGCGTCCCAGCCGCATACATTGGCGGAACGCGGTAATCGCCGGTGCATTTCTCCTGCTGGGCGGAAACGGCGCGGTAGTATGGGCGGAGCAGTTCGTTCCGTCCGGAATGACGGCGCTGCTGGTCTCGATTCTCCCGTTCTGGCTCGTGATCATCGAATGGGTGCGGCCACCGCGACGCCGGCCGGCGGGCGCAGTGCTCGTCGGATTGATTCTTGGTTTCATTGGGATCGTGGTGCTGGTCGGACCTGCCGATCTTGGTGGCCATGGCGACGTGCGCCCGATTGGCGCGCTCGTGCTGATAACAGGGTCTCTGTCATGGGCGATAGGATCCTTCTATTCGCGCGATGCGGAGCTCCCTGAGTCAGGACTGCTTACGACCGGCATGGAGATGCTCGGTGGAGGCATATTGCTGCTGATCGTCGGTGCATTGACCGGCGAGTTCTCAGGATTCGACATTCACGGCGTCTCTCGGGCGTCAGCCGCCGGCCTGCTCTATCTGATCACTTTCGGTTCGCTACTTGGCTTCACGTCGTACATCTGGTTGCTTGACAAAGTGTCGCCGGCGCATCTCGGGACGTACGCGTACGTAAATCCGCTCGTTGCGGTAATACTCGGGTGGGCGATCGCCGGCGAACGGTTGTCGGTGCGCACCGCGGTTGCCGCAACGATAGTCATTTGCGCAGTCGCACTGATCACGACGGCTCGAAGCGCCGGGTCGCCTGCGAAAACGGCTTGAGGACAGTAGCGATTCGGTAGCCTTATGCCACGTATCGACCCCTCCGCTCAGCGCCTCTCCACACAGCATCTCGTCGAACCGAAGTTCGAGAAGGCGAGCGATGTCGTCAGCCTGCTTGGCGCGGTCCAGGCGCAAGACTATGCAATGTCGAAGTGGGCGCTGGGCCAACGGATGCGCAGCGCTACCGAGTCGTCGGTCGAAAACGAAATCAATAGCGGCGCCATTCTCCGCACGCACGTTCTTCGTCCGACGTGGCATTACGTCGCGCCGGCAGACATTCGGTGGATGCTGGCGCTGACCGGTCCGCGGGTCAAAGCGATCCTCGCCCACTACGATCGCCAACTGGGGATCGATGCGGCGGTGATTCGCAAAGCGCAGAAGGTCATGGCGAAGGCTCTCCGCGGCGAGAAGCATCTCACGCGCGGCGAGCTTGCGGAAGTGATGAAAAAGGCCGGCATCCGAACAGATGGCACCGAGCGATTGGCACGTCTTGTCATGCATGCGGAGATGGACGCGCTCATTTGCAGCGGTCCGCGCCGTGGCAAGCAGTTCACCTACGCTTTGATGGATGAGCGGGTGCCGCCGGCGAAAGCCATGGCACGTGACGCTTCCCTCCACAAGCTCGCGTCGATTTACTTCGCCACGCGCGGCCCGGCGACTGAGGCCGACTTTGCATGGTGGTCCGGACTGACTATGGCCGACGCGCGAGGGGCCATTCAATCGTTGGGGTCCAGTGTCGATACGGTCGAGATCGGCGGACGCAAACACTCGCTTGTCGCGAGAACCACGATGAAAGTGAAATCGCCGTTGGTACGACTCCTTCCGAACTATGACGAGTTCTTCATCGGCCTCAAGGACCGGTCGGCGATGCACGCCAAGCTCGAAAGGCTGGGCATTCAGACGGCCATCGGCGCGTTGTCTGGCCACATCCTCATCATCGACGGACAAATCGCGGGTGGCTGGAAGCAGGTGTTCAAGCCAAAATCCGTGCTGGTGAAGATAAAGCTCCTCAGACCGCTGAGCGGAACACAGCAGCGCGCAGTCGACGTGGAAACGGCCCGCCTCGCCGCATTCTTCGGGTTGACGCCTAAGCTCGATATCGCACAAGGCTGAGTGCTTCGCCCGCACGCAGTTTGCGTTGAGCAAAACCGATGGAGTAAGCTACAACAACGCCACGGAGCTCAATCAATGCCGCTTACGACCGAACAACGCCAACACCTCGAGAAACGATTACAGGAAGAGCGCAACCGGACGATCAAGCTTCTGAACACCATCGTCGCGGACCGTTCAGCCGGGAGTGATCAGGAAGAAACCGGCGACTTGTCGACTATGCCCTTTCATCCGGCCGACCTCGGCACCGATACGATGAACGAGGAGCTCGACGAATCGAACGCGACGCGCGCTACACGCGAGCTGAACGAGATCGACGCAGCACTGGAGCGACTCTACAAAACGCCGGCAAAGTTCGGCTTGGCGGATGACGGACGTGAAATACCGTTCGAGCGCCTGGACATCGTTCCCTGGGCTCGCACTTCCGCTTAGGATCGATTTTCAGAATCCCGATTCAGACGGATTCACGAAATTGATACGCGGGGTTATTGGCGCGCGCACCGGAAAGGAAGTATTCATATGGGTGAAAACCCTGATCAATTCTCCGGAGTGCAGTCATGAGCACCAACGCGCGAATCTCCAGCAAGCCAGCCATAGTCCTGATTCACGGTCTCTTCGTCACTCCGCGAAGCTTTGAGAATTGGATCGACCGTTTTGAGAAGACAGGCTACCAGGTAATCGCGCCATCGTGGCCTGGAATGGAAGGCGAAGTTGAAGCGGTCCGACGTGATCCGTCGGCCTTGAGAGGACTCCGGCTCAAGACGGTTGTCGATCACTACGACCGCATCATTCGGAAGCTTCCGGCGCCACCCATTCTGATGGGTCATTCGTTCGGCGGCCTTATCGTACAGATGCTGCTCGACCGCGGACTCGGCGCCGCGGGAGTAGCGATCGATTCCGGACAAAGCGCCGGCGTTCCAGTGCTTCCGCTCTCGACGGTGTGGTCGACGATCTCGATCCTCGGTAATCCTTTCTCGCTAAATGGGACGAGCTCGCTGAGCCCTGGAAAATTCAACTACGCCTTCACCAACGAGTTGAGCCCCGCTGAATCGAGAAAGGTCTACGACCGGTACCAGGTACCAGCAGCAAATCGCGTTCTGTGGGAAGGCGCGCTCGCGCTACTGAATCCGAACGGAGCTTCCAAGGTCAATTACGCCAACGCCACCCGCGCGCCGCTGCTGTTCATTGCCGGTGGCAAGGATCATCTCGTTCCAGCATCGATCAACAGGGCAAACGTCCGTAAGTACGTGAAAAATTCAGCGGCAGTCACGGATTATCGTGAGTTCCCGAATCGGACGCATCACACCGTCGGTCAGGCTGGTTGGGAAGAGGTCGCCGACTTCGCGCTGCAGTGGGCGAATGCCAATGTGCACGGGCAGGTAACGCTCGCGGATGTGAAAGCGGCTTTCGATCCTGACATGACGTTCATGGGCGACAGCGGTCCCGAGCTCCGTGCCTGATAGCGCGTGCGCGCACATTGGCGCGATCAGCACCGTCAAACCCGCAAAGCGTTATGAATGTGAGGAGTGCGTTAAGATCGGCGCGCGCTGGGTGCACCTGCGTACCTGCCAGGAATGCGGCGGTACGCGGTGCTGTGACGATTCGCCCAACAAGCATGCATCCAAGCACGCGAAAGCGACTGGCCATCCGGTGATCGCCTCCGCGGAGCCTGGCGAGCGCTGGCTCTACTGCTACCCGGACGACACGTTCGCGGAGTACTGACTCAGGCGAGCTTTTCCACCGGCGGACCGCTCGTCTCCGGGCGGACGTGTCTTGGTATCGGATGCTCGGCGGTGCGACGCTTGTACTTACCCATCTTGGTGAGCACCCACTCTCTCCACTCGTCGAGAATCTCGTAGAACGTCGGAATCACGACGAGCGTCAGCAGCGTTGACGTAATCACGCCACCGATCACCGCGCGTCCGAGCGGCGCCCGGAACTCGGCGCCTTCGCCGATCCCAAGCGCGACCGGAATCATGCCCGCGATCAGGGCCAGTGTCGTCATCATGATCGGACGCAGACGAATCGCGCCGGCCATGATCAGCGCCTCTCGCCTGGGCACGCCGTCCTTCTCACGCGCCCACTTGGCGAAGTCGATGAGGAGGATCGCATTCTTGGCAACAATACCCATCAACAGAATCACCCCGATGAGGCTCATGATATTGATGGTCGTGTGGGTGATCATGAGCGCGAGCATCACGCCGATGAGCGAGAGTGGCAGTGACGCCATGATCGCCAGCGGCTCCAGGAACGAGCCGAACTGCATCACCAGAATCAGATACATCAGCATCACCGCGATGCCCAGCGCTGAGAAGATGCGGCCGAACACTTCGGCCTGATCCTTCGCCTCGCCGCCTTGCGTGATCCGCGTGCCGGCCGGCAGGGTGATCTTCGCGATCTTGGCGTTGATGTCACGCATCACTTCCGTGAGCGGGCGGCCGGAGGTATTCGCCTGAATGGTCACCACCGGATCTGAATCGAGATGACTCACCTGCGCCGGACCAAGTGACTGCGTTACCGTCGCGATTTGACCGAGCGGCAGTGTCTCTGGCCTGCCGTTCGGACCATTCACCACGATCGGGAGTTGCTCGAGATCAGTCGCGCGCTGCCTCGCTTCCGGTGCAAGCCTTACGTTCACCTCGCGCATCTCGTCGTTCGGATCCACCCAGTCCCCCGCCTTGATTCCAGCAAACGCCGGCCGGAGTGACTGTGCTACCTGCGCCAGGGTAATACCGAGCGTTCCCGCGAGGCCGCGGTTGACGTCGACACTCAGCTCGGGCTTCTGACCCTTCGTCGAAAGACCGACATCGACTGCGCCCTTCACGGTACGCACCTGATCGGCGATCAGTTCCGCCGCCGGCGTCATCGATTTGATGGTTCCTCCGCGGAGCTGAATCTGGATCTGCTTCTGGTCCCCGCCGAAGCTGTTGGTGAAGACCGACATCTGCGCCCCTGCGATTTGACCCACCTCTTTGCGAAGCTGGCGTCCAAAATCCTCGGCACCGATGTTCCGATCCGCCTTCGGCACGAGGCGCACGTACACCTGTCCGACGTTCACGTCGCCGGTTTGACCGCCCGTGGTAGTGTAGGTGAATCTCACCACCTCCTTATGGGAGCGCGCGATCCGTGCTGCTTCTTCGGCCTTGATTCTCGTATAGGCGAGATTGGACCCCGGCGGGGTCTCGATCGCGATTATCACTTCGGACTGGTCTTCGGTGCCGAAGAAGCTGGCGCCGACCAGACCCACGGCCGGCAGCGCCAGCGCGCCCACGAACGAGGCGATGGCGATGGTTACCATGGCAACCCGGTGATCGAGCGCCCAGGCAACGAGGGACTTGTAGCGCTCCGCCTGCCTGTTGAACCATTTGTTGAATCTGTCCAGGGTACGCGCCACCGGGTTCCGACGCTCGTGCGCTTCGACCTGCGGATCCGGCCAATAAGCCGAGAGCATCGGGTCGAGCGAGAACGAGACGAAGAGCGACACCATCACCGACGACGCGATGGTGAGGGCGAACGGCTTGAACCACTGCCCCGCCACGCCGTACATGAACGCGATCGGCACGAACACCGCCACGATCGAGAATGTCGTCGCCGCGACGGCAAGGCCGATCTCGTCGGTGCCCTCGTGCGACGCGGTCACGTGGTCCTTACCCATCTCGATGTGTCGCACGATGTTCTCGCGCACCACGATCGCGTCGTCGATCAAAATACCGATCGCCAGCGAGAGCCCCAGCAGTGACATCGTGTTGAGTGTGAAGCCGAATGCCCACACCATGATGAAAGACGCCAGCACCGACACCGGCAGCGCCAATCCGGTGATGACGGTCGATCTCCAGGAGTTGAGGAAAACGAACACCACCAGCACTGTCAGGAACGCGCCTTCGAGCAGAGCCTCTTCGACATTGCGCACCGAATCCGCAACGCGCTTACCGGCGTCGCGCACGATGTCCATCTTCACTCCCGGCGGGAGTGTCTTCTGAATCTCGTCGACCTGCTTGCGGATCTTCGAGCTGACATCAGTCGTGCTGTAGCCCTTCGATTTCACGACATCGATGCCGATGCCTTCCACTCCGTTATAGAGAGCGATCGAGCGCTGCTCCTGAGTGCCGTCGATTGCATTGGCGACTTGCCCAAGTCTGATCGTCTGACCGTTGCGTTCGGTTATGACGAGATTCTCGAAGTCCTGAGGACCTTCGAGCCGCCCCTGCAGCCGGATAGTGCGCTCCTGCAGATCTCCGTTCACCCTTCCGACGGGTGCGGCAAGATTTTGCGCCTGCAGCGCGCCAACAACTTCGCCAACGCTGATGCCGGCGGCTTGTAGCGCTTCAGGCTTCAGCTGAATGGTCATCTCGCGTTTCACCCCACCCACGACCTGCACCTGCGCCACTCCCGGAATGCCCTTCAGTTTGCTGGTGATACCAGGATCGGCGAGGCGAGTGAGCTGCGCGGGAGACATCGTCTGCGAGTTCATCGTAATCGAGACGATGGGAATGTCGGACGGATCGAAACGCTGGAGCACGGGCTCCTTCATCTCGACGGGTAAATCCTGCCTGATCGTCGAGATTGCATCGCGGATGTCCTGGGTGCCGATCTGCGGATCCTTCTCGAAGACGAACAGCGTGATGATTTGAGCGTAGCCGTCGCCGGCGGATCCAAAAATCTGGTCAACGCCGGAAATTCCCTTGATCGCGTCCTCGACCGGTTTCAGGACCTCGCGCTCGACTCCTTCAGGCGATGCGCCGGGATACGGGATAAAAGTCAGCACGACCGGCTGCTGAATGTCGGGGAACTCGTCGGTCTGCAGTCTCCACAGCGCAAACAGTCCGAAGACCA
Organism: Gemmatimonadaceae bacterium; assembly: GCA_045803585.1. Taxonomy (GTDB): domain Bacteria; phylum Gemmatimonadota; class Gemmatimonadetes; order Gemmatimonadales; family Gemmatimonadaceae; genus UBA4720. The sequence goes on along the minus strand of JBJMOT010000108.1, from coordinate 12,819 downwards.
CCAGGGCCACCATTGTGACCACGGTGATCATGGGACGCTTGATCGCAAAATCTGAAATGACCATTCTGGATTACCTCTGCGCGCTGGTTGCCGCTGGTGCCGCAGTGATCCGCACCGGAGTGCCGGGAGTGATTCCCTGCGCGGCGCCGAGAAGCACCGTGTCGCCTGCCTGTAGACCCGAAAGAATTTCGTAGGTCTCCGACGACTTGTCCTGGAGCCCAAGTTGAACGGGCGCCTTCTCTACTTTGCCGCCTTTTACTCGCATCACGAACGGCGCGGTCCCACGCACGTCGACCGCGGAGGAAGGCACCACGAGACCAGTCTTCGTATCGCTCGACATTCGGCCAGTGGCGAACAAACCGCCCACGAGAGTCCGGCCCGCGTTCGGAATCGACACGTAGATGCGTACCTGGCGCGTTGTCGGATCCGCAGTCGGATTCACGCGGGCGATGTGACCGACGAACTGGCGTCCCGGATATCCGCTTACAGTGAAGACCACCGGCACCCCGACGCGAATGAGCGACAGCTGTTCCGCCGGAACAGACGCTTCGAGCCTCATGCTCGACGGATCGACGACGGTAAAGAGAGCTGTACCCGGCTGGACGACGTCGCCCGCCGAGACCGGCCGTTCGCTGACGATACCCCCGAAGGGCGATGTGACCGTGGTGCTCCGATACTGTCGCTCGGCCGTCGCGAGCCTGGAGTTCGCATCCTGCAGCGCTGCCTGCGCGGCGATGGATGCACGGCGCGATTGCTCCATATCGCGTTCAGCGACTGCACCGGCGGTGAGTAGCTTCTCGTTACGCTGTAGATCATGCGTCGCGATATCGGCCGCGTTCTTCGCCGCCACCACCTGGGCCCGTGCTGAGGTGTACGCGTCCTGAATGCCCGTCGCATCGATGCGCGCGAGCGGAGTTCCGGCACCCACGGCCTGGCCCTGGTCGGCATATGTCTGCAACACGCTTCCCGGCACTTGCGCGCGCAACACTGCTTCACGCTCCGGCTCGAGCGTTCCAGAAAGCGCGGGACCGGACATGATCGATGACGTAGTGGCGACGGCGATGTTCTCCGGCCCGACCGTCAGCGTCTCCGTTTTCGTGGTTTCGGCTGCAGAGGCATTGTCACCCTTGCTGCGCGAGAAAATCGCGAACAGCACAAGCAGTGCGACCAGGATGCCACCACCGATTTTGTAAGTCTTGCTGCTGGGTTTCTTCATATGAATTCTCGTCGCGATTACGGTGTTGGAATGCCGGGTTGTGCCTGCGCTTGTCCTGCTGCTGCCGCTCCTTGCGCCCCGCTCTGTATACCTTGAGTTGGTGTTGCTGCTGACGGCACGCTGGTTGGCTGCGCCAGTGATTGCGCGGATGCCTGCGCCTGGCTGGCGTTGTTTCTCAACAACGGCAGATTCGGGAGCAGCGCCAGCTTGACTCGGGCAACCTGAAGATTTCTCGCCGCGAGCGCACGATTGGCAACTGATTGTTCGAGCAAAATCCGCGAGTCGTTCAGCTCGAGCTGCGTTGAGAGGCCTTCTCTGTATCGGACTTCCGCAATCGAATACGCCCGCGCTGCCTGCGAGGCAGTGCCCTGACTTGCTTCCCACGCGGCTCGCGCTTCCAGCAGATCATTGATCGTCACGCGAGCATCGAGAGCGGCGAAGTCGCGCAACTGGTCGTAGCGCGCCTCCGCTTCGTGCAGATTCGCCTCGGCTACGAGCTGATCGCCTTTGAGGCGGCCGCCGGTGAAAATCGGAATTGCAGCGGCGACGCCAACAGTCCAGTTCGTCCGGAAATCGCCGCCTCCCGGAAAGTTGGTGAGCGGGAAAGCGACTTTGCCGTACTGCGATGTCAGGGCAAGCGACGGCAGTCGCGACCCTTTTGCGATGCGCAGCAGCCCACGCTGGACGTCGATTGCTTCGGCGCCCTGCCGCACTGTCGCTCGATTCGTCGCGACCGTGTCCACTTCCACACCAATGCTGGCGAGCGCCGCGTTGGTCGATGCTGAATCGTCGACGACCGTCGTGAGCTCGAGCGACGCATCGAGCGGTATGTTGAGGAATTGCTTGAGAAGCAGGTAAGCGGACTCTCGGTCGGCGCGCCGGCGAATTACGACCGGGCGCTGGTTTGCGCTCGACACCTGGGCACGCAGCAGATCGAACTCGGAGACGTTACCGACGTTCCGCGCCAGTTGGGTTTGCGCCAGCACTTTGTCCGTCTGCACTGCGGACGATTCCGCCAACGCAACCAGCCGATCCTGGAGAGCGGCGTCGAAGTAGGCCTGAGTGATGTCGAGCTTGAGCTGCGCATCCTGCGCTGTCAGCTCGATGTCGGCCGAGCGCCTGGCAGCGTTGGCGACTTCGTTCTGCGCGATGATGCGTCCCCCGGCGAAAAGATTCTGCGCGAAGGAGAGCCCGAGATTGTACTGGTTCTTGGCGCCAAAGCCGAGGCTGCCGAAGGAAGAGAACGGGTTTCCTCCAAGGGCGCAGCGATTGGCATTCTCGAGACCGGCGAGCCGCTCATCGGTCGTCGCCGTAGCATCGAGAAGGTACTGATCGCAGGGCGCTGGCGGTGGCGCGGGCTTTGTCGTGTCTACAGGTGGCGCGGCGGCACCGACGGCTGAGAACTGTGAAGCGAGGGTGCGTGTGTAGGAAGCCGTCCCACCGATCTGGGGGAAGAACTGGCTTCGGGCCTGGTACTGCTGACCGTGAGCGCGCTCGACGCCCGCGCGCGCGATTCGAATATTCTCGCTCTGAGCCTGGCCGAGGCGAATTGCCTCTTCCAGTGTGAGAGCACGCGGAGCCGTTCCGGTGATAGGTACGGTCGGAGTAGTGACCACCTGTGCGCCCGCAAACGCGGGGACACACGCGGCGATCAGAAGTAGCGCCGTCCGAAGTAGCCGACCCGGCGCTGGGGTGCGGCGCGGCAGTTTATAGAAAGACACTGATCAGGAAGAAAGTTGTTTCGTTCGTTTGGTCTGCTTACTCGTCGCTTTACGCGTCCCGTTTTCGACACCGATTGCACGCAAAAGGAGGCACGCGTACATATGAGCGGCTTTTCCTTCTGGTTGCGGATAAACATCTGGCATCATTTCGCGGCCCATGGCGTCGGCGAAAATGGCTCCCATCAACATCGCCGCGGCGGTCTTCGGATCAAAGTCGCCGAGCGCATTCCCCTGCCGCTTCAACGCCGTCAGGTAGAGACACAGATCATTTGATGCCTGTCTCGGTACATAGCTCGCGCATTCGCTCATGTCGGGTCGCTCTTCTATCTCGCTCATAGTCTTACGGATGATCGAGCTGCGAAGTCTCAGATGCTGTATGAAGCTCTCACTCCACGCCGTCAGCTCCGCTTCCGGGTCGACTGGAACTTCCGGAAGCGTCGTCAGGCCAACGGATTGCGTCATAAATCCCATCGCTTCGCGGAGCAATGCTTCCTTTGATCCGAATTGACGGAAGATGGTGATCTCGTTCACGCCGGCGGCATCGGCGATGCGCCGGGTGGTCGATCCACGGAAGCCGTGCTGCGCGAAGACACCGGCGGCCGCGGCAAGAATTTCATCTCTGCGATTCATAGCTGGGGATACTATCAAACCAGAGGCGCGGATGCAAGTAGTCACTTACTTACACGCCGGTTTCCACAAACTTGTAACCGAAAGCGTCGTTGGCCAGACCTTCTGATCTGGAATCCGCGTTCGACGAAGCGATCGCCCAGACGCGAGAATGCCTGGCCGAAGGCATGACCACGATCGATGGTGATGACGCGCGTCCCCAGCTCGAGCGGTTGGTGGAGGAACTAAATCTTGAGCGCGCACGCGCGATCGAGCGGCACGCCATCGATCGGGTGTGGGTTCAGAAAACCGTGCGCTGGCTCGTTGAATGGGCTCCCGAATCGGACCTTACCCTGATCGCGGGGTTGGGACGGATCGCCCGCATCCCACCAACGGCTACGCCGTAGGCGGTAGCGGACACCCGCGTAAACAAGCTTCTCCCCGAGCGGTAATGGTTCGCATAGGCCGGCCCATCTATATTCGAGTTGTGCAGCGCAACGTGATGTTTCGAATTCTCGCCAGCGTGCTTTCGGTATGGCTCGTCGTCTGTCTCGCCGAGCCCGCACAGCTGCACACGTGTGTGATGCACGGCGGACTCGCGATCAATACCGCGGGCGGATCGCATCACGCCGCAATGCATTCGGGACACGCCGCGTCTGCTGCCGCCACAAAGCATTCGCAACATCAGGGTAACGACGATCGGGCGAACCAATGCACCTGCCTCGGCGACTGCAGCACTGGCAGAACCGTGGTTGGAATTGCTCCTCCGCAGATCTCATTTGCGTCGATCACTGTCGAAGTGCCGACGCCAGACTTTTTCTACGCTTCACCATCTATCGTCGCGCCGCACTTTCTGCGGCCGTTTTCCAACGGGCCTCCCGACGCTTCCTCTCGCGCGTAGCTGACGTCCGCCGCGCGGGCTCCGACCACAATTCACTGCAGGTGCCTTCGCAGCGGCGAATCTCGCCGATGCGACGCCCTTCGGACCCGGGGAAGTATGTATCACGTATCGTTTATCGGACGGATCGCGTCCGCTCTCATCATCGCGTGTTTAGCGGGGGCTTCGCTGCCGTTTGCCGCAAAGGCGCAGTCTACGGGAAGTCTGACCGGACGCGTGCTTGCGCCCGATAGCTCGCCAATCGTCGGCGCTTTCATTTCGATCGACGACGCGCCTCCCGCAACCCAGTCCGCCGCTGACGGCACTTTTCGAATCGATTCTGTTTCGATCGGCGATCACATCGTCCACATACGACGCACGGGCTTCATCGAATCGGCAGACTCCATAGCCGTAAACGGGTCGGCGCCGGCCGAAGTGAACGTCAGCCTCGCAACGAAAGTGGCAACGTTAGCGGGCGTCACGGTGATCGGAACCAAGACCGATCTCGCCGAGCGGCGCGAACAAATGGCGAGGATTCCTGGCGGAGTTGCAATGGTGGGTACTCTCCAAATCCGCGCTACGCGTCAGGCGAACCTCAAGGACGTCCTTCAGTTCGTCCCCGGCGTTTACATCCAGCCGCGGTTCGGCGCAGCTGACGAGAGCCAGATCTCCATTCGCGGCTCCGGCTTGCGCGACAATTTCCACGCGCGCGGAGTCAATCTCCTGGTCAACGGAATGCCGTACCGGAATGCAGATGGATTTACCGATTTCGAGTCGCTCGAGCTGCTCACAACTGAATCGATCGAGGTTTACAAGGGCGGCAATGCGCTTCGGTACGGCGGGTCGACCCTCGGCGGCGCGATCAACCTCGATACGAAAACAGGTTACAACTCCGCTCCGGCTGCACTTTTCGGCGAAGGCGGCAGCTTCGGTTTCTACAAGACGCAGCTGGAGTCTGGCGGCACTCGAGGCGCTGCCGATTACTACGCCAGCTATGGCCGCACGTCACTCGACGGATATCGCCAGTGGTCGAGTACCCAGCGTGACCGCGTCAATCTTCATGGCGGCTATCGTTTGTCCGACAACATCGACGCGCGCGCGTTCTACTTCTTCGCGCATGTGAAGGAGCAGCTGCCCGGCTCCCTCGATCGCCCGACCTTCGAGACCGATCCGAGATCAGCCGATCCGAACAACGTCACGAACCGCTGGGGTCGCGATTATGATCTCCATCACATTGGCCTTCAGCTTCGGACGCGGCTGTCAGCGAACCAGCGACTGGAAATCAGTCCCTACATGCAGTATCGGGACATCGATCATCCGATCTTCGAGGTGATCTCGCAGATCAGCCATGACTATGGCGCCGAAGTTCGCTATGAGAACACCGCTCCGGCGGGCACTCTGGAAAACAGGTTCACTCTCGGATTTCAGCCCGCTTATGAGTCGTTGCTGAACCGCCAGTACCAGAACAACCTGGGTGAGCATGGGGCGTTGACAAAGAATCAGCACGACATCGCGACAACATCTGCGCTGTACGCCGAGGACATCCTTTCGCTGACTCCGCGGCTCTCCGCTGTATTCGGGGTTCGGGGCGAGCGGGCAACGCGAGAGACCCGAGATTTCTTTTTGTCGAACGGGGATCAGTCGGACAGGAGGACCTACAATCCAATTAGTCCCAAGGTCGGTTTCATTTACTCGTTCGAGCCGGGCGGCGCGCAGGTTTTCGGCAACGCGAGCCGGAGTTACGAGCCGCCGCTGCTTCTGGAGCTGAATAGCCTCACCGTTCCAGGCTACATCCCGCTCGAGGGTCAAAGCGCGTGGCAATACGAGCTAGGCGGCCGCGGCACCAGGCTGGGATTTGGATGGGATCTCTCGGCGTACGACGTCGAGCTGAGAAACGAGATACTCAACATCAACGTGCAGCCGTTCAGCAATGCTCCATTCACGGTTCCCACTTACCGTAACGCACTGAAGACGAGGCACTCGGGAATTGAGGCAGGTTTGAGCTATCAGTTGCCTGGCGCGGTCTTCGTTCACGGAGATGTCGCAGATCACCTGTCGCTGCGCACCTCGTACACGCTGGCGCGGTACACCTACGTGTCGGATCCGAGTTATGAGGGCAATGATATTCCAGGAGCGCCACATCAGGTGCTGACAACCGAGGTGAAGTACACCCATCCATCCGGTTTCTCGCTGGCGCCGAGTGTGGAATGGGTTCCGCAGTCGTATTTTGTCGACAGCCAAAACACCGTCAAGAACGATGGATGGACGAATTTGTCGATTCGGGCAGACTGGGCAACCCAATACGGAGTGACGTTGTTCGCGGCGGGGCAGAATCTGGCGAACCGCCGGTTCTCGCAGTCGGTGCAGGTGGATAACGCCGCGGGCAAGTACTACGAGCCCGCCGATGGCCGTTCATTTTACGCAGGACTTCGCTGGTCGCCGCGATAGTGTTTCGGAAATATCTTCGCCGCCGCCCGGCCCGAGTGGCGACGATCGTGTTATGCGCGATGGCCGTGACTACGCCTGCTAGCGCGTTGGCGCGTGCGCTTTTGCACGCAACACTCCTGCGTTCGACACCGGCGGCAAATAGCCACGTCGCGAAATTTCCGGACGCGATCCGACTGGTGTTCAGCGAGCAGATCGTTCCGGAGCTGAGCCAGATCACACTTGTGCTCGCGAACGGGGACAGCGCTCGGCTCAAGGTCGCTAACGATCCTCACAATGTGCACGTTCTGGTTGGAACGGATTTGGGAGCAGGCAGACCGAATGGGTTGAGTAAGGTCGTGTGGCGGGTGCTTTCCGCTGATGGTCATCCGGTCGGCGGAAATTTTTCGTTCACGGTCGGATCAGCCTCCGCTACCGCCCCTGCTGCTACACCCGTTGTAACACCCGCTGCAGCGACACCAGGTGTACCTCCGGCTGCTACACCGTCGGTTGTCCCGACGACCGTTTCTCGATCCGCCGGGGATAGCTCGACGAGCCCGGCGGCCGAAGACAAGCCGGTGCCGTTGTTTGCCTCGCTGTTTCGCGGTGTTGGACTGGGCGCGTTCATGGCGGGAATTGGACTTCTGTTTTTCGGCGTCACTGCTGGTGAGCGCCGGAGCTTGATTCCCGGCGCCGCCGTCACGAGTCTCATTACGATCGGCACTCTGCTCCTGGTGGCCCATGCAATTGCGTGGCTCGAGCACGTGTCTCCAACTATGAAATTGAGCGGGAGCTTCCTCTCCTCCGTGCTCTCCACCACCGTCGGACGCGTCGAATTGGTGCGTGTGGCACTGGCGGTCCTGACACTCTGGGGGATCGCGCTCGCTCGTCATCGCAAGATCGCGCTCGTGCTCGGCATCGCCTGTGTGCTGGTGAGCGGCGCAGTTGGGCATCCAGCGGCGATCCATCCGCTACTCGCCATTCCGACAAAGGCAATCCACCTGGTGTCGGCCTCACTCTGGATCGGGGGACTGCTGTGGCTCGTTTGGGTGGTGCGATGCGATTCGAAGGCGTGTGAAATCGAAGCGCGGCGCGTTTCGTCGCTCGCCCTCTATGCGGTGATTGCGATTCTGTTGTCCGGGCTGCTCCAGACAGTGCTCTTTCTGAACACGCCGTCGGACCTGTTCCGCTACGGTTACGGGAACCTCGTACTGGCAAAGATCCTGGCGCTCATGATGCTGATTGGGTTTGGCATCTATAACCGGTACAACGTGATGCCGAGCGTCGAGAGCACCGACATGCAGCGAAAGCTGAGTAAATCGGTGAAGCTGGAGCTGGCGATTATCACTCTCGTGGTCATGATCAGCGGCTTTCTGGCTTACGTGCCCACGCCACCTTCGCCGCAGAGCGCCCTGCCCACAGTAACGGAGGTGTCGCCTTGAAGAGATCGAAGGTCGGTGCATGGGGCTCGCGTAGATCTCGCGCGCTATTGGTTTTAATGGCGTTGACCATACCAGTGGCAGCGTTGGCCCATGCGGTTGTCTTTCCAAAGATTTCGACGCCGGGTGCCTACGAGAAATACGTGCTGCGAGTCCCAAACGAGCGTGACGTGCCGACCACGCGGGTGGAGCTGCACTTCCCGGCCGGGTTGCGCGTCGTCTCGTTCGGCGAAGTCGCCGGGTGGAAGCTCGAAGTACTCACCGATACCGCACAGCGCATCACCGGGGCAGTCTGGACCGGCGTGCTACCGAGGGAGCGCTTCATCGAATTCCCTTTCGTCGCGGTAAATCCGAAGGACAGCGCGTCGCTGATCTGGCCGACGTATCAGACGTACGAGGGTGGCGAGCGGGTGGAGTGGACCAACCCGGATACAGCGTCGAAAACGCCGGTGTCCGCAACTACCATCGTGGCGGCTACGAGCACAGGCGCAACCGCGTCGCGAACTTCGGTGTACCTGTCCGTCATCGCTCTGCTGTTTGCCCTCACCGCGCTCGGAGTAGCGCTGAGACCTCGAACTGCCCGGCCAGTGTCCTGAGAGCACGAGGGTGTTGACGTAACAAGATTTGTTGATATATTAATCTCGTGAGCGTAGCCACCTATTCCAGAACCGAGCGCGCAATCGAGCTCTTTCACGCGCTTTCCGACGAGACCCGGCTCGAGGTCATCGAGCTCCTCCGAAAAGGAGAGCGGTGCGTGTGCGAGCTTACGGACACGCTCGATGCGGCCCAGTCGCGGCTGTCTTTCCATCTGCGTGTTCTAAAGGACGCGGGCATCGTTCGCGACCGGAAAGAGGGACGCTGGGTTCATTACGAGCTGGTCGCCGACACCTTTGAAGAGATCGAAGCGCTGGTTGGTGGGATGAAGCCGCGCGCCCTCCGCACCAAAGCCGCCTGTTGTGCCTGATTTTTTTTCACCCACATATCAACAAATCTTGTTGGGAGAACACACTCATGACTGATTCGAGTCTGAAATCAACGGTCCAGAAGAAGTATGGAGAAGCAGCTCTCCGCGTCACCGAGGGTGCAACTTCCACATCGTGCTGCGGTTCGAGTGGCTGCTGCGGTGCAACGACGGAAGCGTGGGATCCTATCACGGCGGACCTTTACGACGAGAGACAGAAAGCCGGCATTCCCGCCGAGGCGCTTCTGGCATCGCTCGGCTGTGGAAATCCCACAGCGCTTGCGGCGTTAAACGAAGGCGAGACTGTGCTCGACCTCGGATCCGGCGGCGGAATAGACGTGCTGCTTTCCGCCAGGCGCGTCGGACTGACTGGCAAGGTCTATGGGTTGGACATGACCGACGAAATGCTGACACTCGCCAACGACAACAAGCGGCGCGCTGGTGCCGAAAACGTCGAGTTCCTCAAGGGTGAAATCGAAAAGATTCCACTACCCGACGAGTCTGTCGACGTCATCATCTCGAACTGCGTCATCAACCTTTCGGGTGACAAACGCAAAGTGCTCAGTGAAGCCTTTCGTGTGCTGAAACCCGGTGGCAGGTTCGCCGTGTCGGACGTTGTCGTCCGCGGAGCTGTGCCGGCCGCTGTAAGGACCAGTATGGAGCTGTGGATTGGCTGCGTCGCTGGCGCGCTCGAGGAGCAGGAATTTCTTGGCCTCCTGCGCGAAGTGGGCTTTGCTAAAGCCTCTATAGAGCCTACGAGGATCTATAAGTCCGAGGACGCGGAAGCATTTCTCACTGGAACCGGACTTGATCCTGTTGATTCTGCCGCGGACATAGATGGCAAATTCATGGGGGCCTTCGTGCGAGCGACCAAGCCACTGGCATGCTGCACGGCCGGCTCGCCGTGCTGTGATTCCGGCTGTTGATTATCCCGACGCCCACTCGGCTTGAACGCGTCGGTGAGCGGCAAGGAGGTTCAATGCGCGTCAGAAATGCGGAAAGCTCCGATCTCGCCAGCGTGGAAAGCCTTCTCGCTGAAAACGATCTGCCGATCGATGGAGTGCGGGATAATTTCTCGAGCTTCATCGTCGCCGACGATGACAGCACGATCTCCGGTGTCATCGGACTGGAGAAGTACGGATCAGCGGCGCTGCTCCGGTCCGCGGTCGTATCGCAGGACCACCGCGGATCGGGACTCGGCCGCCGCCTGGTGGAGCGGATGCTCGAGCGCGCCGAATCAGAGGGAGTGTCGGAGATCTACCTGCTCACCACCACCGCCGAAGCCTACTTTCCGAGATTTGGGTTTGCTCGCACTAGTCCCGCAGCGGTCCCTGAGGCAGTCAAATCATCCGTGGAATTTCGCGGCGCATGCCCGGACACCGCGATCGTCATGGTCCGGCGCCTGACTCAACGAAGGACTTCGGCTTGATTCGCTTCGCGTTGATCTCCGACATCCACGCCAACTTGCCGGCCTTGCGCGCTGTGCTCGCCGACATCGACAAGCAAGCCAATGTGGACGGCATCTATCACCTCGGCGATCTCACCGGCTACGCACCGTGGCCGAACGAAGTCGTAGCGCTGTTGAAGGAGCGAGCGATTCCAGGGATCGCCGGCAATTACGACTCCACGGTGGCTGCCGATTACAAACATTGCGGCTGCCGAGCGGAGTCGGAGCGGGACGAGGAGTTGTCGCACCTCTCTTTTGAGTGGACGAAGGCCCACGTTACGAGGGAGACCAAGAGTTACCTGGGCGCCCTTCCTTTCCGGCTCGACATTCGACCGTTTGGCGGCCACGCCGCCGGCCCGACGATCACCTTGATTCACGGGAACCAGACTCTCAACACCGTCTACGTCACGGAGGATCGTCCTGACACCTTCCTCGAAAAGATGGCAGCCGGGCTCGGCGCGCAATCCGAAGACGTTGTTTGCTTCGGACACACCCATAAGCCGTGGCAGCGCGTCGTTGGTGGAGTCCAGTTTATAAACTGCGGAAGCGTCGGGCGTCCAAAGGATGGCGACCACCGGGCCTGCTACGTTATGCTCTCGATCGACGCGTCCGGCCCACACGGCGAGTTTGTCAGAGTGCCGTACGACGTCGAAGAAACCGCCCGCGCCCTGATCGAAGCAGGCCTTCCTACCGAGTTCGCGGAAGTTCTGCGGTCTGGCGGTTCGACTGTAGCCGTTTAGAGACGGCCTCGACGGCGCCGAAAACTCTGAGAAGATTTTCTCCCGCCAGCTTCTTCAGATCCGCATCTGACCAGCCACGCCGCGCCAGCTCGGCGAAGAGCGCTGGATACTTCGAGACATCTTCCAGGCCCTGGACGACCTCTGTAATTCCATCGAAGTCGCCGCCGATGCCGACGTGATCCACGCCGGCGACCTTGCGAACGTAGTCGATCTGATCAGCGACCTGGGCGAGAGTTGCGCGCGGCTCGGGGTGTGACACGCGCCACTGCTTCAGCTCGCGCGTAATTGCCGCAGTGTCATTGCCGTACTTCTTCTCCAGATCGGTGATGACGGGACGGGTGGATTCATCGTAAAGCATCACCGCCGGGGATACGAATCCGGTGACGAACGGCACCATCACGATGCCACCATTCACGCTCACGCGTCTGAGAATCGAATCGGGCACGTTCCGCGGAACATCGACCAGGGCTCTGGCGCCCGAGTGCGAGAATATCACCGGCGCCTGGGTGTCATTGAGAGCATCGCTCATCGTTCCTGGCGAGACGTGCGAGAGATCGACCATCATGCCGAGTCGATTCATCTCGCGCACGACGCTGTCGCCGAAGGGCGTGAGGCCGTTGTGCTTCGCAGAATCGAGAGCAGCGTCGGCCCAGTCGAGGGTGACGTTGTGCGTCAGTGTCATGTAGCGCACGCCGAGGTCGTAATAGGCGCGCAAAGCGCCGAGAGAGTTTTCGATGGCGTGCCCACCCTCGAGCCCGAGGAGTGAGGCGAGTTTCCCTTCCTTGTATTCGCGACGGATATCGTTCGCGGTCAGCGCCAGCGCGAGCCGGTCAGGATATTTCGCTATGATTCTGTGGGCGATGTCGATCTGCTCGAGCTGCACGCGCGCGTATCCGGAGTCACGCCACTCGCCAGGAGTATAGACCGACCAGAATTGGGCGCCGATCATTCCCGCCTTGAGGCGATCCAGATCGGTGTGGCCCGGTGTGTGTTTGCGGAGATCGTACGCGTCCACGTTGCCACGCGCGATCGAGTCCTCGCGAATGCGCCAGGGCAGATCGTTGTGGCCGTCGATGAGCGGAGTTTCGGTCAAAATGTGCTTCGCCCGGGCGAGGTACTTATCCGAGGGCGCTGCCGACGAGCCGTTCTGGGCGAGAAGAGTTCCGCTGGAACCGAGACCGAGTAGAAGGAATCCAGGTGCGAGGAACTGGCGGATGCGTCGCGAGCGTGAACGCGAGAGGTTCTGGGACATGATCAGCTGGGTGGGTGGGACTTACAAACTCTTACAAGTCACGGAACGAGGGTCGGGCCCGGTGGGGTATCGAGCAACTCCACCGCTTCGACGCTGTCGGCCTCGCGGACGACGAGTCGAATGGGATGAAGCCATT
>JBJMOT010000107.1:0-7941 GCA_045803585.1 Gemmatimonadaceae bacterium | reverse complement strand
GATCTTCTCGACACGATCGCTCTGGGTCGCGTAACCACGCACCAATGTCCGAAGCGAGTCCAGCCAACTCTGGATGTCGCGTCGCGCACCCTGATACGGCTCGAGGAAACCGCTATCACCGGTTAGCAGGAACGCCCGCTGACCCGTTTCGGCGTCGACGGCTCGGGTTAGAATGGCGTCGGAGCTCTCGATGACGGCGTGACTGCGCTCGACTTCCCGCACATCACCAATGACACGTCGCGCCCTTTGATAGGCGAATGCTCCAACCAAAACGACCAGCACCGCGGGCACCAGGGCGAGTGCGCGGCGCGGCGCAGTACCGAGAAGACTGAGACCCAAGAGGTCAGTTTCTCCACTGAAAATAGGTTCGATCGCGAACTACTCTCGTCGCGTTCCTGGCCCAGTAATGGCTACTTTCGGGCCAACGAGACAAGCGCGTTTGCGAGCAGCTTAAATTTGCCTGGAGGCCCCATGATTGCACGAACGACGGAGATCATGCATCCACGCTACCGCCCAAAGATTCAGGTGACCCTCGCGCTTGCCGCCGCAGTGATCGGCTGCGGAACGCGGTCCCAAATCGTCGCGCGCAATCCCGCGCTCACTCTGGCGCCCACCTGTGCGGACGCTGTTCCGGTTTATCCGGATCGCGAACACGTGCCGTACGACTACTACGAGGTCGCGTTAATCAACGCCGAAGGGAACTCCGTATACACCGGCAATGGCGACCTGCTCAAAAAAGTTCGGAACGAGGCCGCTGATGTCGGCGCCAATGGCGTCGTTCTCGATTCACTCGGTGCGTCGCATGCCACGGTGAAGGTTCTCGGAGCGGCCGTAGGCTCCAACGACGCGGAGCGCAAGGCGCGAGCTATCGCCATCTGGATGCCAAGTGATACTGCCCGCGTGCGCGAAGCGTGCAGCGGCAGGTGATGGCAGGTGCGCTACTCTCAATGGCTTTTGCTGCCGGTTGCAAGGACAATAACTGGACGCCGCTGGGAAGTGCCGAGCTGATTCTTTCGGAAGTCAAGCTTCGCGGCGCTCCCGCCGTTTCGCGGCGCCTGGACGCAGACGAAAATTTCGGCCGTACGGTGACGAACGGGATTGCGACAGGAGATAGCGTTTGGCTCGACGTGGCCTCTGCGCTAGTTCCGGCCTCGGCGGCAGCGGAAGCCAGCTTGTCCATCGCGCTCGCCTCGGCGCTGCTTCGATCACCAGCGCGCGTGCTCACGATGCTGGGCCCCAAGTATCCGGTTGAGGAAGTTTGTGGAATGCCCTTTCTCAAAGCGGACTCGCAGCAAGTAACGAGCTACTACGACTCCGCCGCGGTTTCGCTTCAGAAGGTTGTCGCCGGGAATATTCGAGGTCGACGCGACTCGTGCCTTGTCGCGCTCGAAGATGCGCGCAAGCGCCGCCTGGAACGAATCAATCCCGCGTACGTCATCAAGAACAAACCGGTGACAGCCAGACGGAAGCGTTAGGGACACGCACCCGTCGCGTTACCCAGGCGGATAGACACTCGTCCGTGTGACGCATTCGTGGCTGCAATGTGCGGCCGCGATAAGTGTACAACCGGATTTGCGTTCGAACGTCAGCCGATCGGCCCGGCGCGGGCGCTTCCATCAACAAGGAGTTGCTTTGAAGCGTTCCCTTTTTGCGATTGCCCTCGTGGGCACCGCGTTTGTCTCACTCGAGGCGGGCGCGCAGGTAGCGACAGCGGTGAAGCCGGTTCAATTTGGCATCGCGGCCGGCGCGGCCCTTCCGACCAGCGATCTTTCGGACGGCGCCAACACTGGCTACAACGTCACCGGTACTGTCGCTTTCAATCCGCAGATGGTGCCGATCGGCATCAGAATCGACGGCGCGTACAATCGGTTCGGTTTCGATGGCGCCGACGGCAACATTGCGTTCACCAGTGTCACCGGCAACCTTGTTTACAAGGTTCCTTCAGCCTCGGTCTCTCCTTATCTGATCGGCGGCGGTGGTTGGTGCCAGGCGAGCGTGAGCCTAGCCGGTTCGAGCGCCTCCGACAGTCATTTCTGCTGGAACGCGGGCGGCGGTATCACCATGCCGTTGAGCGGCTTCAATACGTTCATCGAAGCCCGCTACAACCAGGTTCAGGGAGATGGCGGATCACTGAAGTTCGTTCCGATCACGTTCGGCGTGATGTTCTAAACAGAGAACGTTGGAAAAACGGGAGAGGGCGAAGGCTCTCTCCCGTTTTTTTTTGCGATCAAGTACAACACACTCGACAGCCTGGCGATACTTGAGACGCGTGATTCACTCCCCCGAGACCCGACGGCAACCCGACGAATGCGCATACTGGTAGTCGACGACGACAAATCGATTTTGAAGCTGATTGCGCGGGTGCTCCGGGACGAGGCTTACGCGATCGACACTGCGTCGACGGGCGAGGAAGCGCGAACCCTGGCGCTGGTAAACGACTACGACGGGATAATCCTCGACCTGCACCTTGGAGATCGTCACGGGTTCGAGATCCTGCAGGAGCTGCGGCGGAGCGGCAGACGTACTCCGATCCTTCTCTATTCCGGGCGCGGTGACACCGAGTCCATTGTTCGCGGGCTCGATGCCGGCGCGGATGACTATGTCGTCAAACCAGTCTCAAACGAAGAGCTCAGAGCGCGGGTTCGCACTCTCATTCGGCGAGGGGCGGCGACCTCGCGGGTTGGCGAGCAGGTAACGGTTGGAAACCTGACTCTCAACCGGCTGACGCGGCGAGTGACGTCGAATGCAAAGGAGGTGAACCTCACGGCGATGGAGCTCAAGCTCCTTGAACATCTGATGCTGAGGGCAGGCGAAACCGTCTCACGCAGTGAGCTGCACGACAAAGTGTGGGACATGCACTTCGATCCGAGCTCGAATGTCATCGACGCACATGTGGCGCGTCTGCGGAAAAAACTTCAGACGGCGAAGGCCCTTCCATCCATAAGGACGCGACGCGGAATTGGCTTCGTGCTCACAACAGAGGCGCAACCAGCCTAGGCGCAGTCACTTAGCGTTCCTGCGCGCTTATGACGATATCGTCATAATCCGTTCATAATGTCGTCACAGAGCGAGGTACAAATTGTGCCTCATCCAAAAATCACACTGCTGAGCTCGCTCACTGTGTCACGGGGACTCTGTCGATGGCTCGCCTTCGCTCCATTTGTATCATCGCAGTTCTGGGTAGCGCGATTAGCCCGCGCCCCGCGACTTCACAAGCCGCGTCGGTGAGTCTTACTCATACCGTATCGGTGACTGTCCCCGCTCGGATAAAAGTGGAGGTGGCGAACAGTGCAGTCGCTGCGCATGAGACGCGCATGGTTACGTCCAACGGTCTTGCACTCAGCGTGAATGCCACGCAGGCCTGGAGCCTCTCGATCGACGCGCCGAAACATTCGAAGGTGCGGTGGTCGCGCGATGGAACGAACACTTTTTTCGCTCTCAAGGACGGCCGACCCGGCATCGCATCGGGGACTCGTTCCTCGATTACAACAGCGACCACCATTTTCGTACGTCCCGGTACAGAAGACAGTAGAGGGTCCTCGGAGGCTGAGCACGGGATACCTGCGACTGTTCTTCTCACCATCGTCGCCCAGTGAGAGGGCCCACCGAGTCCACGTCGAGCGACGTGGTTCCCTCCTGGACATCGCTGATCCTTCGCTGACCTGAAGGCTCGCTGCATCGTGCCATACCGCGGGCCGATCGCTACGAGCGATCTGCTTCGTGCTCGATGACGTGACTAGACCGGGTATCACAAATACGATGCGCCCCAAAAAAGTCGGTTAGACGCCCCTCACAATCGTTACTGCCCCTACCTCTGGCGCGTCGTAATGACGGTGAGGGCCGGCAAGCGTCCACTGCAGTCGTCCACGAGACGGCGCACAACGCAAAACCCTCCCGTAAACCAGATCAGCGTCCTACGAGTTCAGCTTCACAGCTTGCTTGCGGGCGCACTCTCGAACAAGGAGAAGCTTTGAAGCGTTCACTGTTCCTCGCGATCGCAGCGATCGCCCTGGTTGTTGCTCCGCGCGTTTCCAGCGCCCAGCTCAGCCTAGTCAAGCCGTTCAGCATCGGAGTCGCTGGCGGCGTTACCCAGCCCATGAGTGACCTGTCAACCGACGCGAAGCTCGGATACAACGGCACCGCGGCGCTGGAGATCCACCTGCCGTTCATCCCGGTCGGTCTGCGGGTCGACGGCGCGTACAACTCGTTCGGTGAGAAGATCACCGGCACGGGAAAGCTCCACGCCATCAGCGCGACTGGTAACCTCGTGTTCCGTCTGCCGAGCGTTGGCATCTCGCCTTATCTGATCGGCGGCGCTGGTCTCTACATGGTCGGCTCTGACCTTGCTGGCGCGACCAATGAAAACCACATGGGCTGGAACGCCGGCGCTGGTGTCAACCTTCCGCTGACGTTCGTCCACGCTTTCGTCGAAGGCCGTTACAACCGTGTCTCGGCCAACGGTAGCTCCATGCAGTTCGTTCCGGTTACCGTCGGAATCATGTTCTAAACTTTTCGGCTCTCGGTTCGAGCCGCGAAGCGCAAAGGGGAGGGCGTAAAGCCCTCCCCTTTTTTTTGCCCTCAAACTTGCGCCGCGAGTTCCAAGCTCAGTAAAAGTTTCTGAGCTGGACCTGGGTATTGTTAAGATACGTACCGTAGAAGCGAACCACATCTCCGGTCCGCAGGCCGTTAAAGCGGTTCACATCGTTGGTGCTGACATTGTTGGGGACACTCACCGTCAGAGTGTTGTACCCGTTCATGTCGATGGTGAATACGCCGTTACGCCTGTCGATCTGACGCACCGTTCCCTGCAGCAGTTGGACGTTGCCATTGGTCGAAACCGTTCCGTTGCCGCGCACGGATTGATCGACCTGGACATAGTCGGTGTAATAGCTGTTTCCGTTCGCCTGGATCCTCGCCGTCACCTGATCGCCGTACTCGAGGGCGGTGGGAGGATAGTTTTGATTCTGGTACACAACCTGGGTCTGGTTGTCGTATGAAACCGGAATCGTCTGTCCGTTCGGGTCCTGAATCGAGATTTGCTGGTATCGCGTGTCGACACTGCGGATCGTACCACTAAGCTGGTTCTGGTTCGACTGGTTGCCGCCGCCAAGAACTCCGCCGAGCACATTTCCGAGGCTGCCGGCGCAAGCGCCGAGCGAAGCCACCATGAGCGCCCCTGCGGCGCCCGTTCGAATGCGTTGGATTGAAAGCATTTTGCCCCTCCTTTGGGGCACCATAAATAGCAATCACGGTGCCTGTGGATGCAACGGCTGAATTCAGTCGGTGACGACCCACCTGATGGCCCGGATCTTCCCTTTCAGCGCCCAATGAGGTTGACAACCATGATGGGACTGGTCCTCGGGGCGTTGACGGCGTGTGGCCGTGGCAGCGCCGACGCGCGAGCTCCGAGCCCTCCGGCCTCGACAAGTGTCGGTGTTTCTGCCATCCAGCCAGTCACCGCCGGGGCAGCCGCAAGCAGCACCACGAAAATCGAGTGTCCGCGCACCGGCCAGTGGGCGACCTGCAGTATCGAGAAGCGTCTGATCCAGGCTGGTTTTGTGCTCGTTCCGATCAAGGACCGGCCGGTGAAGCGCGCAGGATTCAGCGTTCTTCCGTCAGCCTATCAGCTGGGCAAGTCGCGTCTGGAGGTCTTTCTCTACCCCAACCCAGCGGCCGCCGCACACGACGTCGCCGGACTGGACACACTTACTGGCTCGCCGCGCGGATCGCGAGGAATGTGGGGAGCGTCGCCGACGTTCGTTCGATCCGCGAACCTCATCGCCATCCTTCTTACGGACAGTCAGGCCAAGGCGGATCGGCTCTCTCTCGCGCTTACGGCCGGCGCGCCCCAGCCCTGAGCAGCCAGCGTTCTAGACACGGGTAGGCGCGGTCGGCAGAATTGAGCGACCTCATTCCGGAGCAATCTCGATGCAGCGCCGCATCTTCTCCACCGTCTTCGCCGTACTGTTAATGGCGCCGGCGATCGCCACAGCGCAGGGAAACCCCGTTGCCGACGCATTCCGCGACAACGCGAAGACGGCGGGCAAGAACCTGATTGCCGCAGCCGAAGAATTCCCAGCGGACAAATACAGCTACAAACCCACGGCATCCCAAATGAGCGTCGGAGATATCGTGGTGCACCTCATTCAGGGAAACGACTATCTCTGCGGCAGCATCGGAGGGATGAAGGCCCCCGAGCGCGCGAAGATTGCGACGACCGACGGCAAGGATGCGCTGGTGGCGCGCTTGCGCGAGACCTTTGCATTCTGCGATCAGGCCCTGGCGCCACTTACCGACGCCACACTCGGCGAACAGTTGCCGTTCTTCGGGGGAAGAAAGATGTCGAGGGCGGCGGTGATGACGCTCACCACCGGGGATTGGGCTGACCACTACAGCCAGTACGCGAATTATCTAAGGCTGAATGGGATGGTGCCTCCGACGGCGAAGAAGCCGGCGGAGTAGGAACGAAAACCCGCACCGGCTTCAACGCCGATGCGGGTTTTCAGCGTCACGGACTCGGCGCTCTTCGTTGGATGCGAGGGCTAGTGGTGGTGCCCCCCGCCCATCGCCACCGTGTATGGTGAGCCGGCCGCGCATTTCACCGCGGAGTTCGTGGCGACGAACATTCCTTTCGGGTTGGTCTTCCACAGCCAGACGTGGAGGTCATAGTGGCGAAGACTCGCAGGGATGATTGGTTCGTGACCATCCATTGGCCCGGCGAGCGCCTGGCCGAAAATCATTGGCGTTGTATTTCCGGCAACCTGCGCCGGAACGAACCACTCGGCACCAGCTAGCACGAGCTTATCGCCTACCGGCTCGTAAATGAGAATTTGTGGCTTGGTCGGATCGAGCTGGGGACCGATGTTGGCCGCGTTCAGGAAGTGCACTCCCATTGCGCCCGCAGGATAACTGACGGGGCCGTCCGTCACTGGCTCCGGAAAGTCGACGCATGCAAGAGTCGACAGATAGCCATCACGAATGGCAACTACGGGATCACTGTACTTGGAGAGCGCGGCACGCGCTGCTTCCAGATCCGGCGACATCGATGCAGAGGTCACCGCACTTGCCTGCGCTTGCGCCACGTTTGGCGCCACGACGATAGCGGTTACAACGGCGAGCATCAGATACGCGACGCTCAACTTCTCCCGCGATGGAAAGACCATAGGTCTCCGTTAGTATTGAGCCCGATAGAATGCGGTGCAGCGACAATTCGCGTCAATGGTGACACGACGCACAACTGACGTTTACGGCTACTACGCCACGGCGTTCCGGGCGATGACCTCGCGATAGAATGCGGCACTCAACTTTGGCGTGCGGCGCTGCGTGGTGTAATCCACGTAGTGCAGGCCGAAGCGGTTCCCGTAACCGTCTGCCCACTCGAAGTTGTCCATCAGGCTCCAGAGGAAGTAGCCTTTGACGGGGACACCGTCGGAAACGGCGCGTTGAAGCTGACTGAGATAATTCCGCAGGTACATGATGCGGTCGGTGTCGTACACCTGGCCGTCCGCGGCGGGGACATCCGACGAAGAGGTGCCGTTCTCGGTGATGTATATCTCCTTCACGTTCCAGAGTTTCGCGACATGGTGCGGTCCCCAGTACAACACCTCGGGTCCCATGAACAGCCATGGCGAAGCCATGTGCGGATACGACGGCGGATTCGGAACGACGGCGAAACCGCTGGGCGACGCGTCGGCGCGGACAAACGTCGGCTGGTAGATGTTGGTGCCGACGAAATCCATGGGTGTTGAGATGGTCTTGAGATCCTCCGGCGTGATGCGGGGTGCGTCGGCGCCCATACGCGCGAGGTACACGTCGGTGTACTTCCCCTCCATGATCACGGTGAGGTACTGGGCGTTCATCTCGCGCGTCGCGCGCTCGGCCGCCTGGATGTGCTCGGGCGTCTCGATCACGGGCACGCCTACCGCCAGGTTTTCCGCGATG
>JBJMOT010000106.1:0-20381 GCA_045803585.1 Gemmatimonadaceae bacterium | reverse complement strand
GGTATGGTGATGCGATCCTGATAAGTGGCCGTTCCGCGCACCCCCGCTCCGGCGCTTTGATCACCACTTGTTGGCTCGAACTCGTACGTCCCGCCGTTAGCCTGCAACGCGAGATACAAGTGACCGTTGCGAACGGTGTAGGACCGAACGTACGGCCAGTTCCTGACGATGTCGTCGTAAAGAGATCCGCGCGAGCAGTAAGCCCGGGTGGTCGCGAGCGGACCAAACGTGAGATTTCCGCCAGAGCTGGTCCAGGTGCCGCTGCCCCGATTGCAATCGATCCGCGCACTGACACGTCCATCGGTTCCGAACGAGATTGTGTAGTTCGACCGAATCTCCGGCGTGAGAACTCGACCGTCGCTGCCCTGGAATCTGACAAGCTGCCACGACGTTCCCGCCAGATTCGGCGAGCCCATGCGCGACGGCTGTGCATGGGTGGTCGGAGCTCCGGCCAATGCAATCACAGCGATGTGGGCGAACAGACAAGCGCGAACGTGAATCATCTGGGCTCCTTACGGGATGGGCCAACGGAATGGGCGTGTGTCTCAGTGCGATCCACGGCACGTGCAGAGCGGAGTACACACACTAGGACGTCCGAAGAGCGGCGTCGGCACAGAAGAAGGCAAAAAAAACGGCCACTCGAAGAGTGACCGCTTTTCCCCTTCCCGGTCCTAGAGGATCCCGCCGCTCCTCACCCGGAAGTCGACGTTGTCGTTGATCCACTTCCAGAGCTCGGTCTGCGTCTCCGGTTTCGCGCCCATGTGATAATGGGCGCGCCAGGTTTCCATGACCTCGTTATCGACGGTCCACATGCGCACTCTGCGCCGCGGGACATTCTTCTCCCAGTGCACCGCGACTGTGGGACGTGGATAGAGAATTCTCACCGTCGTATTCTTCGAGAGGTACTCCAGTCCGCTGACGTTGATCTTCTTGTATTTGCTGAGGCTGTCGTTCTTCTCCGACGGCGTGTCCGGAATTCCGTCGGTCAGCATGACGATGTTTAACGGCGAGAGCACCAGGTTCTGGCGCTTCACCAGCGTCGCGACGCGCTCGAAGAACGGATTGAAGTCCGTCAGTCCGTCGCGCGACGGATATTCCTTTCTCAGATACGCCGCGATCTGCGCGACGGTCATGTTCTGGAAGGTGTGAATGGGCTGGAAGGATTTCGTCTCCCCCGGCTTTTCGCCACCAACCGAGCCGACGAATACCGCTGTCGGCTGCTTGAGCCCGCTCAGACCGTGAATGTGTGCGTACAGATAGTTCGCCGTGAAATCAATGGCGCTCTCGTAGCGGGCCTTACCGCCAAACGAGCCGCTGACGTCGATAGCTATGACGAGAGTGGAGCGAGCGACCCGCGGGCTGTCACCGGCGGCCGCCGAGCATCCGGTAAGAGCCCCGAGTGTAAGCGCAGTCGCCGCGATTCCAGCGACCGTGGGCTTACTGAGTAAACTGCGCAGGGATCTCATTACGCTATCCTCGGCATGGGATCCATCGGCGTGCGCATCCTGCCCTTCTCTCGCTCAGGGCGCGCGTGGAGCATGGGCGCCGCGGCGAGGACCTCATCCAGCGAATTGAATGGCAGCACGAACATCGGTCGCGATTGCACGACTATGACCGCGAAGTTGATTGCTGACGCAAAGAGCTGGAGCACGGGCAGCGAAAGCAACTCGAACATCCGCTTCGCTTCCTCGTGGAACCACGCCGTCTCTGCCTTCAAAGCATTGATCGGCGCGCGCCAGATCTCGGGCTGCGCCTTCGGTTCGACGGCGCGTGGCGCATGTTCGTGCTCCACCGCCTGGCGCGACAGAATCGCCAGAAGTGCCGGCGTTCCGAAGCGGCCGAATAGGAACCATGACATGCCGCGCACGCCCAGCCATCCGAACGAAGCGAGGGCAAGCGTGGCGCCGATGCCGAGTCGTACCGAGTCGCCCGACTGCTGGGCGATCCACGGCGTGATCGCGTCGATGAGCTCGCGGTAGAGGAAGATCACCTCGAAGAACATCACCGCGCTTTCGACGATGAGCATTTGCACGATGGTCGCCGTTTTCTTCGCCTTGACGGCGTCAGTGACGACCTGGACGCAGGCAAAGCTTCCCGCCACCAACAGGAACAAGAACATCCAAAGCAGGGGCGCCATTACCGTCGGATTCGGATCGAAACCGGTCAGGCTGCCGAAGACTTCAACGAGTGTCGGCTGGAGCGTGAACGTAAAGATGGTCGACTCGATCGCGCACCATATGGTGAGCACGATGAACGCGAGCCAGGGCACACCAGGCTGGAAGTAGCTCCGCGATGCGCCGTCCAACAGCGTGAGCGGCGAGCGAAACACAGCCAGCAGCGTGTTCTTGAGCATGAGCAGACCGAACCGTACCGAGCCAATCACCCAGCCGATGAGGGCCACTCCAACGCGCAGCATTCCGCTCCAGAAAAGCCAGATGCAGCGACCCGCATCCCACCAGGTCATGAGCAGCGCGGTAAGGAAAGTGCCGCGACCCGAGCGGAATGGAATCGTGTAAAGAGAGAGGGCTGTGCACCACATCCCAACTGCAATGACCAGTATGGGAATGAGTAGCACTGCCCAAAGGAACGCCCGTCCGACGGGGTGTGCACCGATCAGCGCGTGGGCGATCGTCGACTGAACGCTGGCGAGCCAGCTGAGGGGCGCCAGCAGCAGAATGACAGCGCCCTGCCATTGCGCGGGAAAGATTTGCGCAAGCGAATCGAACATTTTTTGACCTCGCTACCAAAGAGGCGTGCAGCGGTCGCGCACTTGCGTGCGCGTGACGCGCGTAACGAAACGCGCCGACAAAAGGTCGACTGCCGTCCCTGCGAGTCAGACGAACGACAGATGAGCTGGGATACTTTGGGAAGAGTTATGGGTGGAATAGCGGGTTTAAAGAGGGATCGAGGCCTCGATCCTACCCAAAAAAAGCCCCCGGAAGTAATTCCGGGGGCTTTGGCTAACGGTGTCGAGTTATCGGTTTGCAGTGTTGTCCAGGCAAGTCTTGTTCGCCGCGGCGCAGCCGGTGGTGGTTGGTGCGACGGTGATGTCCCCGCGCGCGGTAATCGTGTAGACCTTGCGACCGACGAATGAGACGCCGGTCCTGGCCAGCGCGTTCGTGCTGGATCCAGTATAGCGAGTGCTCAGATCGTACACTCCCGCCGGAATATTTACGAATGCGCCGGCGTTCTTGTAGGCGATCTCGCTCCCGATCGCAGTTTCCACCCCGCTGGTCGTGTTCTTTGCGTACAACGTCATCGGGTTCGCGTTGGAAATCGCGTGAACGAACCTCACCGTGGTGATGGTGGAGTCCGCCTGCGGGGTAAAGTTGTCCTCCACGACGAAGCCTTCGACGCTTTTGGCGGTCGTATTGTAGAAACCACTCAGATAAAACGAGTAGTACTTGCCGTCCGCGATGTCCGCGTTGACCGTAGCGATGGCGAGATCCTTGTCGGTCGTCGCGGCGATCTTGCCCGTCAACGCGTGGGTGCCCGGTGCGATGGAAGCGTACGCTCCACCGGATCCAACGCCGCCATACGCCACCCCGGTCGTCGACTCGACGCCGGTGGTGGACGTGATCGCGGTCATCTTCGTCCCATCGGCGTAAAAATTCACGCTCGGAGCATTGACGCCGAAGTTGAAGAACTTCACCCGCGAAGTTTCAATGGGTCCGCTGAGATCCTGCATCGCCCATTCTTTACCGCTACATGCCGACAGCAGGCCGGTAATGACCAGCACCGCCAGAGATGCGTATTTGTTCATTGTCCTGGTCATGGTTGTGTGATCCATAGCGGTTTGGTGTGATAGTCAGTTGCCAGCCCGCCGATGACCTCGAGGCTGGCGCTGTTCCAGACGTACTCGGAGTTGTACCTCGGTCTGATGCGCTGCACGAGTTTGCCGCCATTGTCCGGGTACAGGTTCGACGGCGGAGCAAAGCCGCGGAACACCTCCGTTCCGCTCACCGGATCGATGTCAGTGTAGTGATAGCGGCGCATGTCCATCCACGCCTCGTTGTGCCCCCACGCCCACTGGGCGATGAACTTCTGGGACATGATGTGCGACAGCGTCACGACCGCTGGAACGACAGACGGATTGGCAAGGAACGCCGCCTTTTCCGCCGCCGAGATCTGGGATGGCGTTTGATTGTCATCGAGATTGCGGGCGTTGACGAAATCGATGTGCGATGAAATGCCGTTGATGTATGCGGTCCGCGCCGTAGCCTGGTCTCCCATTCTCAGGGCTGCTTCCGCCTTGATGAATTGCAGCTGCGAATACGTCATCAGGGGAATCTTCGACTTATCCGAGAAGAGGTATCTGCTCGGAAGCGGTTGGTTGCTGCTGGAAAGCCGCTGCGTGCCGGGGTAGCCGTAAAAATTGTTGGGCTGCTTAGCGGTTGGAATCGCGCCATAACCCGGGACGTTAGGATCCACTCCGACGCAGCACGTTCCGTCATTCGACGGAGCCAGCATTCGCGTCCTGCGAGGATCGTCCGCGCCGGGAAACTGCACGCCATTCATCAGATTGACGATGAACTGGGTCTGCCGGTAGCTGGTGATGTTGTCTCTGGTATCACCCCAGAAATTCCGGTCGGCGTTGTCGGTACTGACGGCCGGATACTGGAGGAGCGCATCGTCGGCGTTACTGGCGAACGACTTGTCGACGTCGGCAATGACTGCTGCCGGATCGTACGACGACTTGTTGCTGAAGTGATTGAGGCTGAGCGCACGCATTCCGTACGCCAGCTTCAGCCATTTGAGACGGTCACCGTTGTAAATCTTGTCACCCTTCCCCAGGTAACCGGCGTCGACAGCGCCGTCGGTTTTCTGCAGCAGCACGATCGCGCTGTCCAGCAGGCGCTTGACCTCCTGGTACGCATAGTCCTGGGTGTCGTAATCGAAGGACGTTCTCGATTGATCGATGGCTTCCTTGATGATGATCTCGCCGTGAAGATCGGTGAGCGCCTGCCAGCCCCACGCTTTCAGGATCTGACCGACACCGAGAAGATCCCAACGCTGCTCCGCCTCGGCTTTGGTGTTCATGTCGATGAGGTTCTGGCCAAGCGACCAGTACACGTCGCGCCACTGCTCGCCGCCGTTGTCGCTGGCCGGATCGTAGCCCATCCGGTCCCAGGTGCTGAGAACCGTCTGACCATTGGCCAACATCCACTCCTGGGTGTAACGGCCAACGAAACGGCCATCGAACTGCGGGGCCGTCACCATCCAGTGTTCCATCGGCGGCAGGTACAAATTCGCCGTGACGGTCTGCGGACCGTTGGGGTTTGTATTTACATCGAGGTAATCGCTACAGGCGGCAGCCGAAGCGAGCGCGCCAACTAGGAGAATCGTATGAAAGTTTTTCATGTTAGAAATCCAGCCTCATGCCGAAATTGACGCCGCGCGGAATCGGAACGTTGCCGAAGTCGATTCCGACTCCGCCCGAGCCACCCACCGCTGCGCTGTTGCCGTTGACGATTGGATCAAGGCCCTTGTAGTTGGTCCACAGGCCAAGATCGGTTCCCTTGACGAACACGCTCGAGTTCCGCGCGCCGAAGAATCCTTTGGGAAGCATGTAGCTCACCTGAATGTCCCTCAGCCTTACCCAGTTGATGTTCTTCTGGATGAACAGCTCCTCGCTCATCAGACGGTAGTAATCCGTCTGCGAGCTGGGAACTATGACGATGTTGTTGACCGTCGGATTCGCGGAATTCTCCTTTCCGTCGCGCAACACTCCCTGGATCACCCGTGGCGTATCGCGATCGAGCGTCTCGCTGCTCAGGCCTCTCGCCGTCAGGTAATGTTCGGTGGCGTTGAAAATGTCACCGCCGCGCCGGATGTCGATCAGGAAGTCGAGCGTGAGATTGTTTTTCCTGAGGGTGTTGGTAAGACCGACGGTGTACTTCGGCTGACGATCGTAGCCGTGGTCGATAAACGTGGTCGACCGAATCGGCAGTCCCGACGTCGGATCGATCAACAGATCGCCATTGTTGTTTCTCAGATAGAACAGGCCGGTCAGCGACATCGTGGACAAGCCTGGCATGGTGCCGTTGCGAACGTTTCCATAGAGCCACGTATCGGAGACGTACGACTCAGGCAGCGCGTGTGGCAGCGAGACGACAATCCCGCGCTCCTTTGCGTAGTTCGCTATGAAATCCCAAGTGAAGCCGCTGGTCGTCTGGACCGGGGTTCCACGCAATGTGATCTCGGTTCCTTTATTTCTGGTCGCCGCGCCATTCAGGTTGAACAGCACGAAGCCGGTGCCATAGCTGCCACGAATGTCGTTGACGATCTGATCGAGGGTCTGCGAGCGGTAAAACGTCGCATCGAGCCCAAGGCGGTCGTTGAGGAAGCTCAGCTCGGCGCCGAACTCACGCGATCTCTTGAACTCCGGCTTGAGAGCCAGATTCGGACCCCAGAAGTCGTAGCCGTATCCACCGTATGAAGTGGTCTTGTACTGTAGCGCCGGACGATACGCGTACGGTCTTGCATCCTTACCGACCGATGCCACGGCAGCTCTCAGCTTGCCCGTCATGAACCGCTTGACACTCGGGAACGCGTCGGAGAAGACGAAGCTCGAGGAGAAGGAAGGATAGAAGAACGAATTGGCACCTGACGGGATCGTCGACGTCCAATCGTTTCGTCCGGTGGCGTTCAGGTAGAAGTAATTCCTGTAATTAAGCGAGGCCTGCGCGAACGCCCCGATGAGGCGACGCTGCTCGATGGTGGTCTTCCCCGTTCTGGTGTTGGTGTTGTTAAGCGAGATGAAGTTCGGATCCAGAAAATCTCTGCCCGTCGCCGCGTCCGTGGTTGCCTTGAAGTCGGATATCGAGTTGCCGAGCAATCCGCTGACAGAAAAGCTGTTCCCCAGGGGATGATCGTTGAAGTTGAGGAGCGTCTGGATGCTGGTATTCTTCTGAATCACATCGGCCAGATCCAGCAGACCGTTGAAGTTGGCTCCGACGACACTCTCCGGATTTCGCAGGAGCAGATTCGAATTGGTGTAGGCATCGGTGCCGATGTTGCTCTTCAGATTGCCCCAGGAAAAGGGCGTCAGCGTGATGCCGAGGTTGGCGATAATCCGGTTGTCCTTCGAATTGATGTTGTTCTTGTAAACGTTGAAGTACGGATTATCGACTTCAACTCCAGCCCCCAGACCACCGGTGTAGCCCAGAAGCCTGCGCCTCGTTCCGGCTGGTGTGAGGTAAACCGACGCATCGTCATTCTGTGGCCAGGCCATCAGACCCATCAGCGGACCGATCTCACCCTTGTAGACCTGATCGTTGGTCGAGTAGGTGTAGCCCATCGACAGGTCGGTGTTCAGCCAGGAATTGATCTGGGCCTGCGAAGCGCCGGTGACATTTACCCGACGGTAATCCGTGGTGGGTATGACGCCCTGCTGGTTGTCGAATGAGGTCGCTACCCGGTAGTTGATCCTGCTGTCCGGCGTTGCGCCGCTGAACGACAAATTGTTGGTGAGGGTTTTTCCCGTTCTGAGGAAGTTGTTGACGTTGTCGTAGAAAACCGTTCCCGGGGCATATGGGGCGCCGAAGTACGCAAACGAATTCGTCGCCGCGATGGGACTCGCCAGGAAGCCGTTTGGACCCCAGATCTTCTGAATGTTGAGGTCGGCTTTGGTCTTCTCGAGGCGTAGGCTGTTGCTGTATGAGAAACCACCACCGACTTTGCCACGCTTGGTGGTGACAACGATCGCTCCGTTGGCGGCGTCGATGCCGTACAGAGCGGCGGCTTCCGGTCCCTTCAGGACGGTGATGCTCTCGATATCCTCGGGGTTCAGGTCAGCGGCGCGGTTGGTGAAATCGACGCTGCGGTTGCTGAATGCAGTGGTGGCGTTGTTGTCGGAAGCAAGCACGCCGGTGCTGAGGGTGCGGTTGTCCATCGGGAGCCCATCGAGGATCATCAGCGGCTGGTTGCTGCTGGAGATCGAGCTGATGCCTCTGATGGTGATGGAAGCGGAGGCGCCGGGGACGCCGGAGCTGGTAGTCACATCTACGCCGGCAACGCGACCCTGCAATGCAGTCAGGAAGTTTTCGCGCTGGGTCTGGGCGACTACTTCGCCGGTGACGGTCTGTTGCGCGGTGCCAAGCGCTCTTTGCGCGGCTGTCTGACCCAACGCAGTTACGACCACGGCGTCGAGACTCCTGGCAACTCTGCGCAACTGCACATTGAGGACACCGGCGGCGCCGACTACGTGTTCCTCGGGCGTAGTGCCGATCGCCCGGAACTGGAGTACCTGACCCGTCTGGCTACTGATCGAGTAATTGCCTTCGGCATCACTCGTTGTCCTTATGCCCGTCCCTTTGACGATGATCGATACGTCGGGGAGCGGTGTGCCCGCTTCGCTCGTGATCTTACCGGTAATTGTCCTTTGTTGTGCCGATGCCTGCGCAGCAACAAGGAATACCGGGAACAGCATCATGAGTACTCGTCTTATCATGAGTGCACCGGAGGGTGGATGGGATTTTTTTGCCGGCTTGGTGGAGACTCGAAAGAGCTCCGGCCGCCCGCTCTACTAGGAGGGGAACGAATTGTACTGAACGGTTACGTGAATCGCCAGATCATTTTTCCCCCGGCGAGTTCACGGACCGATCAGGCTCCCGAACGTCGGGCCCCGATTGACTACTGCGTCAGAGATCAATCCCTGATCGACAGCGCGTGGCGAAAAATATTTTTCGGATCATACTTGGCCTTTATCCGCTGCAGACGCGGATAGTTCTGCCCGTAGTACAGGGTATACCACGGCACTCCCGACTTATTCGAGGTCGGATCGGCGAGGTCGGCGTCCGGATGATTGATGAACCCTCCCTCGTACTCCGCACCCGGCGTCGGAACTCCACCAGTGTCTTCAAACAGCGCTCGATAAAAACTGCGGACCCAGCTCAGACTCTTCGCTTCGTCATCTGGATCCACCCAGCCGGCGTTGCAGGCCATATCGAAGATCGAGCTTCGGTGCGCTGAGGCGGTTGCGTCCGCCGCGACCGAGTTGATGCGCCCTCCGTAACTCGCGAACCCGAACGCTCCGCCCACCAGGTCGTAATCGGGGGTAGTCATGTAGTGGTGAACGACTCCGATCTGCCGATCGGTGAGCCGCTTCTTCAGAAGAGCGTCTTTGACTTTCGTGCTCACGCCACCGGGCGGCCCGCCGAACAAATCCGGGAACGGGTTCAGCGCAAATTCGAGCCAGGACACCGTTTGCCGGTGCTCGTTCTGCGCCTGTCCCACACCTCCTCCCACGGTTGCCAGATAATCGGTGACCTGATGATCGGCTCCGGCGCCAGCGGTACTCAGCCCGCGAATAATGATGTTCCCCGCCTGGGCGCGGTGAACCATCAGCAGATTCCAGAGCGAAAGGTTGGCCGAACCGGGATGACTATTTCGCTCGGCCCAAATACCGTGATTCGAGAGCAGGCGAAGAAAGCGGGCACGATCGACGTCACTCCAATCCCACTCGGCCCTGAAAGTGGTGATAGTCCGAGGCGCGCGAGGGAGCAGCTTCGACGGATCATCTCCGGACGCGTCCGGCGATCGAAACCAGTAGCGGGTGATGATGCCGAAGTTTCCCGCACCACCTCCTGTGTGGGCCCACCACAGATCGCGATTCTGATCTGACATCTCGCGCGTCGCGACAAGGGCATTGGCCCGGCCGCTTGTGTCGACGGTGACGGCTTCCACCGCGTACAGATAGTCCGCGGCCAAGCCCAACTCTCGGCAAAGAAAACCGAACGCCCCGCCAGAGACGTGGCCTCCCATTCCGATCGCCGGGTATTCGCCAAGCGGAACGACCACACCCCAGTTGTCGAATAGTGCGCGGAAAGCCTCCCCGACCGTCGCGCCCGCCTCCACCGCGACGGCGCGCATTTGCGTGTCGTAGTAAATGCGCTTCATGGGCGAGACGTCGATGATCACGCGAACGTCGGGATCCGAGACGAATCCCTCGAGGCAGTGACCGCCGCTCGTCACTACCACGCGGCGTCCGTCCTTGATCGCCGCTTCAAGCGCACCAATCACGTCGTCGGTCGAGCCGACGAGTTCCACGTAATCCGGTTTTGCCTTGAAGCGCTTGTTGAACTGTTTGTCGACAATCGCGTGGTACCGCGGATCATCAGAACCGAATCTCATCGGGGCCACCTGGTCACCGGCCTCCGACGTAAACCCGGAGCGTCGTCGGCGCCGTTTGGCGCCCATCGACGTCGGCGACCCACGTCAGAGTCTGCCATTCCGATTTGGCGACCATCGGCGCCACCAGTCGTACTCGAACGCCAACGTCGTTGTGGGCACCCACCGCAAACTCGCTCATCGGCCACGCGTGCGAATGCTGCGACGAGGTGCTGTCGACAACCCAGCCCGCCGGGAGCTGCGGGCGCAAATGGAAAGTGACCGATCTCGCGGTGTTGTTGTGAAGGAGAAGCTGCACGGCGAAATGCTGACCGCCTCCCACTCCAAGCTCCGGAGCGAGGAGCCCGGTCATGACATCGAGGTTGTGCGCCGGATAGAATCGCTTGTAAAACGCCCAACCCTGGCCGAGCTCGATCGAGAAATCGGGAGTACTCTCCGGCGGACGGTATCCACGGACGGGCGAGAACTGGATCGGCGCTCCGCCGGCTCCCTCCATGATGTCCGCGATGGCCGATCCGCCGATGAGAGATTTCGCCAACACGAACGGAAGCGGTTGCTCGTAGTCGTGAAGATTCCCCGTCGCCAGCGCTCTTTCCGGATCGTCGCCGTACTGCGTTCGGTGGAATGACAACTCCTTCGCCGCGAGCCGCGCGTATGACACACGCTGAGATGGTGACACCGCAGTCATCGAGTATTCAGGGCCCTTGTCCTTCATGAAGTCGAAGTGCGACGCGTCGGTGTAGTAGTAAAGTTTTTTCGGCTGCCACGGCCGCAAGCCTTCCATCAGGTTCCCGTACCAGAGTCGGTCTTCGGGCACAGCAACCTGTTCCGGAAAAGCTGTTGGGTCTCCGGCGAGATCGAAGGCTTCCGTTGCGATGACGGCCGACGCCTGGTGATCCTCGTGATTTTCGCCGACAACCGTCGCCGGCAGCATGGCGATCACCACCTCCGGCCGGGTGAGTCTGATGAACCGCACCGCTTCGCCGAGCGAGCTGCCGTGATTTGAAGTCTCGAGCGAACGAAGAACGTCGGCGACATCCTGGCCAAACGTGTCCGGCGCGCGGAGAAAAAAGACGTTCGTGATGCCGATCGACGCCAGCGCCTGTCGCGTCTCGATCTCACGAACCTCGGCCAATGACCGGGCCTGCTCGTACCCAACGAGATTCTGACCGGCGTCACCCCGAGTCGTGAGGACCACCGCCACTCGGCGGTGCTCGTCGAGAACCGCTTTGGCCAAATAGCCGGCGATCGTCGATTCGTCGTCAGGATGCGGTGCGATGACGAGGATATCGGCCTTGAAGCGCGCATCGGGTGGAGGACTCGCCAGCGTCTGTTGTGATTCGGCGTTGCCTGCGAGCGCAAGGAATGAGGCGCCAGTCACGAGCGCCATTCGAATGGCTTTAGCTCTCACTTGGAATCTCCGGCGTGCGGCAATAGTTGATGTCGATGAAGGCGAGTCAAGTCAGGACGTATGATCAACGCGAACGGGACCGACGCGTGTCACGTGACGCTCGAACTCGCCGTCGAGCGCTTCGCGGCGGGGACGCCACAACTCGCGGATCGCCAGCTCGTCGGCGACCCGCCAATAAGCGGGCGAAAGCAATGGCTCCGCACGCTCGATCGCCAGCATCACGATCGCGGCGGGTTGCCACTCATTGGCTCCATCACCGTAAAGGCGATTCATCACGCTCTTGTACGTGGAGCTGCCATCGAGGTGCAGGTCGGCGCGCCCGAAAAAACGGTAGCCGCGACGAGAGATCTGATCCACGATGTTGATCTCCATCCAGGGAGTGTGCTGAAGGTTTAACCGTGTGCCTGGCGACGCAATGTCGAGGAAGAAGAGATGATTGTCGTCCCAGACGCGGATCGTCCCTTTCGGCGAAAGATTTGGGCGTCCGTCGGGCGTGACCGTCGCGGCGAAGCAGAGTCGCGCAGATTCGATTACTGCGCGCATGTCATCGGTCAAGCTTATCAACCCCGCTGTTTCCGCCATGGATATTTCCTCTTGCCTTACTAGGTGTGCGGGGCGACCGCGCTCACGTGACCGCCAACTACCCGCCAATCGCCGTCGTCTGCCCGCGCCCACACCCGAGTGTAACGATAAAGTCCTTCGTTCGGCGAGCCGGCAACTTCCACCACCAGGTTAGCGAGCAGCGCGACGACGGCGACGTTTTCGCCAACTCTCCTGATGCGAAGCTCGCGCGGCTCATGTGAACGGAATCGAACAACGCCCGAGGAGTGCGCTTCCAGGTCCTGCGCTTTGGTCGCCAGCTGTCCGTCGGGACCGGCGAATAACAAATCCTCGTCAATCAAAGCGTCGAGTGCATTGGTATCCGCCGAGAGCTGCGCGTGACGCAAAGCGGCTTCGAGCGCCACGATCTCGTCGTCAGGGGCGCCCTTCAAAACCTTTGCAAGAATGCTCGAACCGTGCGAGGGAATTGTGAACTCCGGTGAAGTCATGCGAGCCGGGGATATATCATAAGGGTTAACCACGGACTCGCGCGTCGACGGGCGATTGTGCAGAGTATAGCATGCGCACTCACATCCATACATTCCTCGCCGTCGCCCTGGCCGTGGTCGCCCCAATTTCCGCACACTCTCAGGCTCGGCGCCCCGTTCTCGCGGTGTTCGCACACCCCGACGACGAACGCGTTATCGGTCCACTCCTTTCACGTCTCGCCAGAGAGGGGCGCGAGACGCATCTCGTCATCGCTACCAACGGCGACAAAGGCGTAACGGATTTCGCAAAGATTCCAGCGGGCCCCCAACTGGCCGCAACGCGCGACAAGGAAGCGGCCTGTGCCGCGAAACGACTTGGCGTCAGACAGCTGCACCAACTGGGATTGCCTGACGGTGGTCTGGCCAGCTTCGAGGTCCTGGGTAAACTCCGGTCAGGACTTGCCCGGATCATCGATTCGGTAAAACCGGCAGTCATCATCACGTTCGGTCCGGAAGGCGGAACCGGACACCCGGATCACCGCCTCGTGGGTGACGTAACGACCCAGATCATAGAGAGCGACATGAAGTACGCCAATGTCGATCTACTTTTCGCTTCCCTGCCGACAGAGCGCCTTCGGACGGCACCGCGTGCGGAGCCGACTGTGAATGGAATGGCTCAGTCGCTGCTCACTGTACGTGTGCCGTTCGAGCCACAGGACCTGGTTGCTGGTCGAGAGGAGTTCGCCTGCCATCGTACGCAGTACACACCCGCGCAAATGGATGCGGTCAACAAGTATCTCGCTCACGCGTGGAATGGATCGGTATGGATGCGTCCCTGGAACGGCACGCTGCGCGATCCGAAAATCTTCCAGCCTTAGTTATCGCTCAGTTTTTGCGGGGCCACGCATCGCGCTCTTGTTTGGTCAGCTGGATTCCGACGCGCCGCTCCTCCACGTCGGAACGCTGCGCGGCCTCGATGACCGCCATGACGGTGGCGCCCTGCTCCGGCGGCACCGGGTTCGGCGCCTGTCCGTGCAAAGCTTCGCGTAAGGCGATGTAGTATCCGCGCTGGTCGCCACGCGCTGCCTTCAAGGTTCGCGACTCGCTCGCGTCGCCTTCGTACACAACTGCGTCGTCGGGATCGAATCCCCAGTTCGGAGAATCCGGAATGATCCCCGCACGAAGCTGATCCTCCTGGATGTCCGGCTTCTGCTTCACCACGCTCGCCCGCTCGCCGTGAACCGCGAACCGCGGGCTGCCACCAGAGACGAGCGAACCCGCCTGCAGCGTGGCCACCATCTCGCCGTAGCGCATCACCAACTGAAAGAAGTCGTCGGTCCTCGACCCGCGTCGCTGTTTCGCCAGCGTCGCCTGTACTGTGTCGGGAATGCCAAACAACAGCAGTGTCTGATCGATGAGATGCGGGCCGAGGTCGTAGAGGAGTCCCGAGCCTGGTCCCGGCCGCTCCCGCCAGCGGTCGCGCACGTCGGGTCGAAAGCGATCGATGCGCGATTCGAACAGGACCGGCCGGCCGATCACATCGTGGCGGATCGCGTCCTGGATGGTGAGAAAGTCGCTGTCCCAGCGTCGGTTCTGAAACACCGACAGCAGGACGCGACTCTCAGATGCTACTTCGCCCAGTCGACGGGCTTCCTCGACAGTGATGGTAAATGGCTTGTCCACCACCACGTTGTGTCCCGAGCGCATTGCCAGCCGGGCCAACGGTGCGTGGGTTTGGTTCGGGCTTGCCACCACCACCAGATCGAGATCGGCGTGCATGGCAAGCTGTTTTGCATCGGATAGTACTTCAACTTCGGGGAGAACTGCCTTCACCTCCGCGGCGCGGCTCGAAGACACCGCGGAGATTCGATAACCCGGCGTGCCCTGCAGGAGCGGCACGTGAAACGTCTTCGATACGAATCCGAAGCCGATCAGGCCGACCCGCAGTTCCGAGGTCACATACCGGCAGCCGCGGTGCGGCCGGCTGCCAGGTTCCTCACTGTTTCCGCCAACGTCTGCACCTTCGCGGCATCCGAGGAGTTGCGGGCATCGTTATCCAGCTGCGACGCCAATGCAGTCAAAGCGCTTTGTCGCGCGCCAGACGC
Organism: Gemmatimonadaceae bacterium; assembly: GCA_045803585.1. Classification (GTDB taxonomy): domain Bacteria; phylum Gemmatimonadota; class Gemmatimonadetes; order Gemmatimonadales; family Gemmatimonadaceae; genus UBA4720. The sequence goes on along the minus strand of JBJMOT010000106.1, from coordinate 5,706 downwards.
ACCACTCTCAGCCGCCGCCAGCGACTGCCTGATCGCCGAAATTCTGCTGGCGGCGAGACCATTCGACCGCTCGAGCTGATCGACGTATGCTCTCGCCAATGCGAACGTGGGCGGCCATACCAGCTTCTGCTGTCCCTGCGTATTCAAGTAATCGAAGTGGATGCTCTTCGCCGCGTCGATCTCGTTCTGCGATATGAACGCGCTCGGCGTCAGCTCGAAGATGTCGAGGCCACGCGTGATCTCGGAGCTCACGATCACGCCGTTGTACCAGTAAGCCGACCACGATCCGCTCAGCTTGAGCGTGGTATCCACGGGGCCACGATCGAAGAATGCGATCTCCCTCGGACGACCGGGGTTGGTCCAGTCGAAAACCGAGATGCCACCCTGATACCACGCCTGCACCATGATGTCGCGGCCAGGGATCGGAATGAGCGAGCCGTTGTGGGCGACGCAGTTCTCGTTTTTCGTCTGCGGAGCGGGCAGCTTGTAATAGCTCTGAAACTTCATGTCGGAGCCGGCGAGGTTGAAGATCGCGTCGGCGCCCCATTCGCGAGGATCGGTTGCACGGCACTTCGGCTGCATTCCGCCGCCCCATTCATCGGAGAAGAGGACCTTAGTCCCGTCGTTGTTGAACGTCGCCGAATGCCAGTACGAGAAGTTGGAATCTGCGGCAGCGTTGAGACGCACCGGGTGCGACGGATCGCTGATGTCGAGCAGCAATCCATACCCGCCGCACGCGCCGCCAGCTCTGCCGATCGCCGGATACAGCGTGATGTCGTGGCATTGGCTTGGGCCGGGCTTGGGGCCCGCCTTCTTCGACGGATCCACGCCGACCATTTTGTCGACGATGCTCTGGAACTCAGAGCGAAGCTTGGCGCTGTCCGCCGCCGTTGGCGCACCGGTTCCACCCCGTGCACTAACAATCTCCTTCAGCTGGCCAGCGATGAACATGTCAGGCGCGACCTGCTCCTGCCCGAAAATCACTGCCGTGTAACCTCCGCGAGCCTTTGCCTTGGCGACTTCTTCTTTTTGTGCCGCCATATCGACGGCCGTCTCGCCATGATGCGCCGCTTCGGTGAGTCCGGTGAAAATGCGCGGCGAGGTGACGATGGCTGCCTGCTCGGGATGGGCCAGAGGAACCTTGATTACCTCGATGCGGAAGAGCGCCGAGTTCGGGTCCTGGTCAGGCGAAAGTTTTACGCAGCCCGCGAGCTCATTCGGCGAGCGAACGCCTGCGGAGCCGGAGATGTAGACGTAGACGTTCTCCGGATCTTTCGGATCCACGAGCAGGCTGTGGGTGTGCGATCCGCGGCAGGTCTGCACGTTGCCGACGCTCTTTGGATTGGCAATGTCGCTGATGTCAAAAATGCGAATGCCGCGAAGACGGTCCTTGCTGACCGTGTCCTTCACTCCCCCGGGGGCGCAGTCGAGTCTGGCGCTAAGATCTTCGCCGGAGACGAACAGCAGATTCTTGTACACCGATACGTCGCTCTGTGAACCCGGGCAGAAGTACGCAGTCTTCAGCGCAGGTTGGGCCGGGTTGGAGATGTCCCAGATCTGATAGCCGCTGAAGCTTCCCTGAAAGACGTCGTTGCCGGAGAAAGCGAGGTCTGAATTGATTCCGCCCGCGAACTTCTCCGAAGGCTTGGTCTCTGAAACCACCTTCAGATTCCAGACTGCTTCCTGCGCGTCATAAAGACCAGGCCTCAAACCAACCCGTGGATCAGGGCTCGGTGCCGATGCATAGACGTTGGCAGTCGGACTCACCGAAGTTTGCGTCGCCGGCGTCGTCGTCGCGCAGCCAAAAGCGCCGACTACACCAGCGGCGAGCGCTGGCTTGAGAAGTGAATTCAACAGCGAAGTCGCCTGATAACGGATTGGATTACCGACACTCATATGGGTTCCTCTGGACGGGGAAAACGCGAATTCTCAAATGTACGGGTTTTAGCGGGTATTCGTTTCGAAGATCACGGACGCCAGCATTTTCTGCATTCGATCGATCTCGGTGGTCTGATCGGCGAAGGCATCCGAGGCCACCTTGTAGACGGCGACTTCCTGAGCCGCGCCGGCCGTGCCGAAGAGATTATTCACCATGGTGATCGCCCCCTGGTGGTGCTGGATCATGTCGGTGAGGAACAGCCGATCGAATTCCTTACCCCTGGCCGCATCGAGCTCTTTCAGCTGCATGTCGTTGAGCATTCCCGGCATCACCATCTCGTGGTTCATGCCATCCATCTTCATCATGATCCCGTGAGCGCTCACATCGGGTACGGGCTGATTCCGGTCGCGAAGCCATTTCTGCATCGCTGTGATCTCATCCTGCTGGGCATTGATGATTCGCAGGGCGAGAGTCTGGATTGAAGGACTGGCGCCGTGGGACGGAGCCCACTTGGAGATGAGTATCGCCTGGGAGTGGTGGCCAATCATGCCGCTCATGAAATCGATGTCAGCGGCGGTGTAGAGGTGCGGCGTACTGTCGGTCGTATCCGATGCGCTCGCCGTCGCTTCGAATGCGGCTCTAAGGGCGGCCGATGCATGCGGCTCGAGCTGGCTCGCGCTCGCCGAGGCTGCCGCGAGCAGAGCGACCATTATGGTGGCTGTCATTTGCAAGAAGGTAATGGTGACTGGTTGTTTATGCACCGAGCAATTGCTTCACTGCACGATCCGCCTCGCGGATTGAATTCCGGTGGTCAGAAGCCCCTGCCAAATCGGTGTTCGCAAAAGCAATTCGCCCGTGAGGACGGTTACGCAGAACGTCGCGAGGGGCTGGTTTCCCATTGATGCCGAAAAAGAAGCCCGGCTGAGGATTCACGTAAGCGTGGCCCCAGCGATTGAGGATGATACCCGCGATGTCGCGCCTCGGATCGAATCCGCCGGGCGAGAACATGTCTCCCAGCTGCTCCCGGAACGCGCGCTCGTACTGCGCAAATGACGTCCCCAGCATCTCAGCGCGGCCTCGACTGCCCTGCTCGCCAATGGGCAAACCAGGTTTGGCAAAGAGAACCTTGATTGTCAGCACGGTCGGCGAGTCGGGGCCGAAGGTGGGACTCATCTTTCCGACCGTCGCCATCCTCCGCACCGAGAGGTAGTCGCCCAGGCCTCCAAACCAGCGGCAGCCGGAGATCCCCATTTTGTAAAGAAAGCGCCAATCGCGTACTGCGATATTCGCCATGAGGCACGGTGACCGGTAGAACTGCGCGTATGCTTCGCGATGCGCTGCCGGAAGATCGGCGACGACGTGTTTCGTCGTCCAGCTTCCGCCCGCCATCACCACAGATCGCGCGCGAAGCTTGTAAAGCTTGTCACCCTTTGCGTAGGTAACGACGACGTGTGGCGCTCGCGCGGGATCGCCGGCGTGCTCTACTCGGACAACGGTGGAATTCAGACGGATGCGAGTCGGTTGCCCGGCGCGATCGAGCGCGGAAAAGTTCACTCGGTTCTGCCACACGGCGTCGACGGTTCGAGGGCCAGCGAAGACATCCGGGATCAGCGTCTTCACCATCAGCCGAGCGAAGCCGGTGTTGCCATCGGGGAACATCTGGTCGCCAAGCGCGTCGTCGCCGTCGCCCGGGAACTGGAGCTCGATCGCGTAGTCGCAGTAAGCCGAGAGCACATCGGGTCCGAGACCGTATCCACCGCCTTCGATCGGCGACAGAAATTTGCGAACGGTCTCTCGGCTGATGTGATGACGCGCAATCAGGTGGTCTTCGAGGGTGATCGAATCGAGCTGGCGCGCGACCGCGTCGCCGTCGGTCTGCGGCTGCGGGCCACGGTCGTCGACCTTCCGCCAGCGCAGCAATTCTGCCTTTGCCGTCTCGCTCAAGGGCGCGCCCTCGAGATTTCGCCCCCACGGGTCCATCAGCCATACGCCGGGCCGCGTTCCAAACTGTGGTCCGAAGTAGAAACCGTAATTCTTTGGCGTGTCGTACGGGCTGTGCGCGAGCGGCATCTCTGGTGACGGCCCGCGCCATGTCTGGTAGTTGAAGGCGGAACGGTCCATCCCGATCATGTTATAGAATGAGTCGGTGTAGCCGCCCTTCTGCGGGACGAGGAAGATCGCGGACCCCTGGTGCGCGAAGACACTCTGGCCATTGACGCGAAATTCGTTTCGCTTGGCCTCGCCGCCAAAGATCGGGTGATTGTCGATGACGAGGCAGCGTCCCCCTTTGTTCTTCTGGAAAAACACCGCCGCGGCGAGTCCGCTGATGCCGCCGCCCACAGAGACCATGTCGAAGATCTCGCCAGTATCCGTGGCACTCGCGACGCGACGCTCGAACAGTCCATCTCGCATGGCGTGTCCGGCGGAGAGCACGTCCCAGGTGTTCCCATTCGACGCCCGGTAATCCCCGACGCCGCCGTATCCGTTGAACGCGACGGCTGGATCCCTTTCGTCGCTGGGCAATCGGTTGCCGATCAGAAGTCCGGCGCCGGCTAGCAATGTCCCGTTCACAAAATCGCGGCGAGAGATCGGCTCGTTCATCCCGAGGCGGTCTCCATCTGCATCATGACTTCCCGAATTGCGCGTCTCGATGATCCCCTCCCTTACGGAGTCTCAAATTTCGACAAGCTCTGCCACGGATGGTAAGATCTCACGCAGATGCGTGGACTGAAAGCATTCGGCGCGATGGCGCTCATCTTATCGGGGTTAGGCCTTACCGCAGCGCGTCCGCGCAAGCCTGAATTCCAGGTCATAGCCTTCTTCACTGCCAAGCGCGATCCCGCCCATATCAGTTTCGTGCACGAGGCCGAGCGGTGGTTTCCGAAACTCGCGGCGAAATACAATTTCGGCTTCGACACCACCTCCGACTGGAACAATCTGAACTCAGATTTTCTTTCCAGGTATGACGTCGTGATTTTTCTGGACACAAGACCGGAAGGTCCGGCGCAGCGCATCGCTTTCCAGAAATACATGGAGAATGGGGGAGCCTGGATGGGATTCCATTTCGCCGGTTTTGCCCTGACACCGTCAGACTATCCGGCTGACTGGGACTGGTATCACAACACCTTCCTCGGCGCCGGACAATACGTGAGCAATACCTGGAGGCCGGTATCAGCGGTGCTGCGCGTCGAAGACCACAAGCATCCGGCAACCCGCCATCTCCCCAGGACATTCGAGTCAGCGCCGAGCGAGTGGTACAGGTGGGAGGAAGATCTCAGGCAGAATCCCGACATCGATGTACTGCTGTCGATCGACTCGACCAGCTTTCCACTGGGGACGGGACCCAAGCTCAACGAGATCTGGCATAGCGGCTACTACCCGGTAGTATGGACCAACCGGAAGTACAGAATGATCTACCTGAACATGGGCCATAACGACATCGACTACGAGCATAAGTACGGCACAACGAACAAGACGCTGTCATTCACGCTGAACAACCCGATTCAGAACCGGCTGATAATTGACGGCTTGCTATGGCTTGGATCCGGGCACAAAAAACTCAAATGACAGTTTTCATTGGATTGCTGCGCGCCGTCAACGTCGGGGGCACAGGAAAGCTCGCCATGACAGACCTCAAGTCATTGTGCGAGACCGCCGGCTTCGATTGCGTCCGCACCTACATCGCCAGTGGGAACGTGCTCTTCGAGAGCAGTCGCGGAGAGAAAGCCGTGAAAAAGATTCTCGAGGAGACTCTCCTCGACTTCGCGGGCAAGCCTGTGGGAGTAATGGTGCGGACCGCTGAAGAAATGGCGGAGGTGCTGAAGCGG
>JBJMOT010000105.1:0-28742 GCA_045803585.1 Gemmatimonadaceae bacterium | reverse complement strand
AAGGCGCTCTATGCGACGAGCCCGGAATGGCTCAAGGCGCTGATGAACGGCTGGGCCGATGGGCTGAATTACTATCTGCAAACGCACCCACAGGTGAAGCCACGCGTCATCACGCACTTCGAGCCGTGGATGCCCCTCGCCTTCAGTGACGGAAGCATCGGACCCGACATCGAGTCGGTAAACCTGACGACACTCGCCACTTTTTACGGAGCTCGACCAAACGTCGCCCTCGGGGCGCCATCCCGTTCCCCGCTTCCCGCGTCCCGCTTCCCGCTTCCCGCCCCCCGCTCTCCCGACCAAGGCTCCAACGGCATTGCCATCGCACCCTCCAACACTCTCTCGCACCACGCGCTCCTTCTCATCAATCCGCACACGTCCTTTTTCTTCCGCGCCGAAGTTCAGCTTACGAGTCAGGAAGGCTTGAACACCTATGGCGCTGTGACGTGGGGACAGTTCTTCGTCTATCAGGGCTTCAACGACCGCGCGGGTTGGATGCACTCATCCACCGGCGCAGACAACATCGACGAATACCTGGAGACGGTGACCAGGCAGGGGGACCACTTCGTCTACCGATACGGCTCCGCGCAGCGACCGGTAACGGAAGACAAAGCAGTGATTCGCTACCGCACGGCGCGGGGGATGGCCCAGAAGACCTTCACCATCTTCCACACCCATCACGGGCCGATCGTGCGCGAGCAGAACGGAAAGTGGGTCAGCGTCAGGTTGATGCAACGACCACTGAATGCGCTGATCCAGTCGTTCACCCGAATGAAAGCTCGGAACCTCAAATCGTTCCGACAGACGCTCGAGCTGCACACCAATTCGTCCAACAATACGACCTTCGCCGACGCTGATGGAAATATCGCGTACATCCACTCCAATTTCATTCCGAGGCGCGACACCTCCTTCGACTGGACCAGACCAGTCGACGGGAGTGATCCGCGTACCGAATGGCGGGGCGTACTGTCGGTCGAGGAATCTCCCAACGTTATCAATCCGCCCAACGGCTGGGTGTACAACAGCAACAACTGGCCGTGGTCAGCGGCTGGCCCATACAGCCCGAAGCGCGCGAGCTTCCCCCGCTACGTGGAAATCAGCACCGAGGAAGGACCGCGCGGGCGCCACGCCCTTAAAATTCTTCCGGGCAAGAAAGATTTCACCGTCGCCTCCCTCATCTCGGCGGCCTACGACAGCTGGCTGCCATCGTTCGCGCGGATGATTCCGGGATTACTCAAGTCTTATGACAATCTTCCGTCGTCCGGTCCGATGAAGGCGCGCCTCGCCGGCCAGATCGCGGCGCTGCGCGGTTGGGATTACCGCTGGGGAATTAACTCCATACCGACATCGCTCGCGGTCTTCTGGGGAGAGGACATCTTCAAGCGCATCGGCACCAAGGCCAGCTCCGCCGGGCTGTCGGCGGAGACTTACGTCATCGAGCGCGCGACCGATGCGGAGCGTATTCAATCGCTCGCCGCCGCTACGACGAAGCTCACCCAGGATTTCGGGACCTGGCAGACGCCGTGGGGTAATATCAATCGGTTCCAGCGCATCGCCGACGACATCTCTCCAAAGTTCGACGACTCGGCGCCAAGCATTCCGGTTCCGTTTACTTCGTCACAATGGGGATCACTCGCATCGTTCAAAGCTCGCGCGTACCCCGGCACGAAGAAGTGGTACGGCACCAACGGCAACAGCTTCGTTGCCGCCATCGAGTTCGGCGACAGCGTGCGGGCGAGGGCCATCACCGCTGGTGGCGAGAGCGGGAATCCGTCTTCGCCCCACTTTAACGATGAGGCGCAGCGGTACAGCACTGGGAATCTCAGGGACGTATACTTTTATCCGGCCCAGCTCAAAGAGCACACCGAGCGCGTTTACCATCCCGGCTCCAGATAGTCGCAGGTCATAGAGTGCGATCGATCTTTCCGTCCTAATTCACCCGAGAATCACATGCCGAAATACTCTCTCGCCGTCGCGACCGCTTTCGTCGCGGTCAGTCTTAGCTCCGCCCACCTTGCTTCCGCGCAGACCTTCAAGGTCCAGAAGTACAGCATCGGAGGTGACGGTGGCACCGACTATCTGACCGCCGAGCCCGGCACCGGCCGGGTCTTCGTGTCCCGGGGAACCCATGTGATGGTGATCGACGGTCGCACCGGCAAAGTCATCGGCGACATCCCGGACACGCCGCGCACTCACGGCATCGCGCTGGTGCCGAAGTCGAATCACGGCTTCACCACCAACGGCGGTGATTCCACCGTCACCATGTTCGATCTCAAGACGCTGGCTCCGATCAAAAAGATCCGCGTGCCGAGCGGCGGTCTCGACGGAATCATGTACGATGACTTCTCCAATCGTGTAATCCTCACCAACCACAGCCGTCCAATCGGCACCGCGACGGCGATCGACCCCGAAACGGGGGAGATCCTGGGAGTGGCCGAGCTGGAGGACAACGCTCCCGAAGGCGCCGCGAGCGATGGCAAGGGCCGACTCTTCGTCAACAACGAGGGCAAGAACACGATGCAGGTGCTCGATGCGAAAACGATGAAGGTGCAGGCATCTTGGCCCCTCGAGCCCTGCGATGGCCCGACGGGCATCGCCTTCGACCGCGCGTCGAATCGGATTTTCTCGGGCTGCGGTAAGACGTCGGTCGTGATCGACCCCAGCTCCGGACGAGTGGTGTCGACGATTGCGAACGGAGATGGTGTGGACGCACTGGGATTCGACCCTTCGGAAAAGCTGATCTACATCCCCGCCGGCCGGGACGGCAACGTCACCGTCGTTCGCCAGAATTCTCCGGACAACTACTCCGTCATCGCTACTGTCCCCACCATGCGCGGGGCGAAGACGATCGCCGTCGATCCGGTGAGCCACGTCGCGTATTTATTTCAGCCCGAGTACGGACCGGCGCCGGCACCAGCTCCCGGTGCGCCCCCGCCAGCGCCGGGACGCTTCCCTCCGCGAGGTCCGGTGATCGGCGCATGGTTCTTCGCCATCAGTCACTGATGCGGTAGCTACTTCGCCGGCGATCGGCTGGCTCGCCTTTCTATCGGATGGCTAACCCGGTCGCTGCCGAACGCGTCGGCGAGGTAGCGGCGAAAAGCGCCGAGCTCGCTGATCGGCCAGGCCGGCGTCGGTGTCCAGGAGGCGTTTCAGCTTCTGGAGAATTCAGCGGGGATTTTCTATGCGCTCACCTTCCTCGCCCTTTTCGCCATTCCGATCTTTGGCGCGACCCGGCTCGGCCGCAGGCCGCCAGCGTGGCTCCGCGTTGCCTCGCTGTCCGGTTTGATGGTGACGATTCTGTACTCGGTGCTCTCGGTCTTCCCAATCATTGACGTCGCAAGCTGGCAGATCTTCGCCGCTAAGATTATCGTCGTGATTGTGGGTGCGAATCTCCTCGGCGCCGTGGTCTACTTCGCGCGCCATGGGAAGATCGTGGCGGCTAAAGCTCCAGCGTAATCTCGAGGTGACACTTTGACGCACAATCCAAATCGGCGAACCTTCCTCAGCCAGCTCGGCGCTGTGGCGGCAACGATGACGCTGGACAGGGACGAGATGCGCTCAGCCGTGCACGCAGGCAGCGCCGACGAAACGTGGGACACTTCATGGCTCGATCGTCTTGCGTCGGCCCAATACCGCGTGGTCTTCAACACCAGCGAGATGGCCGAAGGCAATGTCCTGAGTTATGTCGACGAGTTCCTCAGCGACTTCCACACCGTTCACGGAACCACCGATCAGCAGACGCGACCCGTCGTCGTCTTCCGCCGGCTCGGTACGCCAATGGCGTTCAACGACAGCATCTGGCAGCGCTACGCCGTGGGTGAAGATCTCAAAACCAGGGACCCCGTCACCAACGCAATCGCCACCCGCAACATCTACTGGAAGCCGCGCGAAGGCGCGACCGGCTGGGAAGCGCGGTATGGGATCGAGCCTCTCCAGCGCCGAGGCTTGATCAGTCTGGTCTGCAACGTCGCGATGACCAACTGGGCGAACCGGATGGCCGAGCGAGTCAAGCGCGACCCGGAGGCAGTGAGAAAGGAAGTTCGTGAGAATCTCATACCCGGCGCGATCCTGGTTCCGTCCGGCATCTACGGGTTGATTCGCGCCCAGAACGCGGGCTGCGCATACATGCCCGGCACGTGACTTAGCGCACCTCAATCGGAGCAGTCCAGCGAAATGATCCCCACTCCAGCGTAAGCGTTCCACGCCGAGCGTCGGTTCCGCTGACAGAAATCGTGAACTGATCGACCGGTGTCGAAAGCGTGGACGTTTGCATGGGAGCTTTCGCGATGTCGCGCGAGCGGTTGTACTCGGTGCCCCACTGCCCGGACTGGCCGTTCACGATCAGATCGACTCCGTTTTGATGCGGCACGGTCCACAACGTGTAGGTCCCCGCAGCGAGTGGAATACCGGCGAGCTTTATTGGCGCCGACGTAGTGAGTTGTGTCGCGGCGTTCGCGCCCGTCCTCCACACCTTCTCATATGGTATGATGTTGCCGACGAGCCCGCGTCCACGGGCGTGCGGCCGGCTGTAGTCGACGGAGATCGATGCGGCGCCGATGTTTCCGCGCGCAGTATCTCGCGGGCTCAGCTGTTTCACGCCCCCCGTCGCTGTTTCGGCGGCTTCGAACCGATCGGCGATGCTTTTTATGTCGGACTGCGAATCGATGCGCGCGACTTCCACCAGATAAGTCGAGCGCGCGCCCGAATACGTCAGCATGCGGCCAGCAGAGTCGAACGCTGCCTGACCCGCGCCGGAGAGCCAGTCGTGTCGAATCTCCGCCTGGTTGCCCGGCAGCAACTTCACCACTCCGTGATGCAGTGGGAATCGGTCGAACTCCCGATCGATATAAAATTGCCGGAGCTGTATGGTGTCGCCGACAGTTCGTTTGAGCGCCTTCGCACGGGCGAGAGCCGCATCGAAGTAGAGTTCGTAGAGACTGTACATCTGCGGCACGTGCGCCATGGCGACGGCGCCGTTCGTCGCGAAGTTGTGCGCCAGTTTGCCGGCTTCGTCGGTCTGGAGGATATGCACCGAGTCGGTCGTCACGTCGGCGATTACGTGTCGCTCCCGTTGATTCGCCGGCTCCGACGGTGTGTGGATATCCATCACCAGGCGGCGAATAGCGCTGCCAGCGCCCAGCTCGATCTCGGTGTGCCGACGCCGGACGCGCGGGAACCGGTCGACGCCGTCGACGACGACCTTGTTGCCGCGCCGGGTTACGTTCTCCACCGAGATCGTGTCGTTACCGAGCCGCGCGACAAAACCATATCGTTGTTCGGGGCCACCGGATCTGCACGCGGTGAAGACCAGCGCGGCAACGAGTAGCGGCGAGATGCGTGCAGTCACGTAGGCTCCCATAATTCAGAGTTAGACACTGCTTCAACAAAAAAAGTCCGACCTGCTCCTCCCATCCGCAACCGATTTTACAAGCTGATTACATCCGGGCTGGCGTCGGGAGTATGCGTTGACATTCAGGGCGAAGGGGCTAGGTTGCTCAAAGGGAGTCGCGTCCCGCTTGCATCGGCGACGCGGCTTTTGTCTTATCGGGGCATGACTCGGCGCGAGTCATCATGCACAAAGCTTTGAGGCCACGCCGCATGAGTGGGTACCTGCACCGGGATCTACTGGTAGCTCTTGTCAGGCGAACGCGGCTTGAGGTCGCTGTTCCCCAGGCCCTGGATCTGGTGGCGCACGACCCGTTGATCGCGGTCCATTCATTCCGCGGCGATTTGCTGCGCGGTTTGATGGAGGTGCCCGACCACTTCTGGAGTCGACACGCCGCTCTCTATGAACACTATAGAGACGCCGTGCGCGCAGCGGCATTGGCGAGACTCAGCCTGCCGCCTGAGGAACGGCTTGGGTTCTGGTTGCCTCTCGAGGTCGATCCGCCAGGCGACTCGGCCTTTTCCAGTCTTCCTGAAGACACGCCGATTCGCATGCTGGCCGCTTACGATCACGAGCTGAATCAGAACGGCGGCGATGGCGAATAAGCTAAGCGTTGGCGACGACATTACGGTTGACTGCGAGCTGATCGAAATCCATGTCACTGACCTGAAGCAGCTGTTCAATCCCATCGATCCGTCACCCCCGCGCGAGAAGGATCTCGCCGCGCAACCGGAGGAGTTCATCGTGGCGTGGGCCCGCTCGGTGAAGCGCGATCTGCGGTTGGCGCTGAAAGTCGACGTCGACACGCCGGTACCGACGGAAGAAGCATCTGCTGTTGGCGACGCTGTGCGGGAATTTTTTGGCCAGCGCTCGCAGAGCGCCAGTCGCCGACTTAGTCAACTCTTCAGCGTCGGTCGAACCAGTCTGGTCATCGGCATCGCGGCATTAACCGTGGCAGTGATCCTGGCGAGCCTTGTCGAGCGATGGCTCGGAGACCAGGCGTTTGGCGCGCTCCTTCGCGAAACGCTGGTGATCGGCGGATGGGTGGCGATGTGGCGGCCACTCGAGATCTTCCTCTACGACTGGTGGCCGATCCGCGCCGAGCGCGAGCTTTACGACCGATTGAGCATTATGCCGGTGAATGTAACCTTCACCGGAAAGGCGGATCGCTAACAGTGCGGTTGAGGGCCGACGAGCGTAGCTTTTTCGGGTCGATGAACGCACCCCGGCTCCTTCTCGCCTTCTCCATCGCAGTTTCAGCGCGGCTCCCCGCGCAGACCGGCACTGCGCTTCCCCGCAGCACGCCCGAGCGCGAGGGGATCCCCTCGACTGCGATACTCGCCTTCGTCAAGGCGGCTGATTCCGCGATCGATGCTATGAACAGCGTCATGATCGTGCGCCACGGACACGTGGTAGCCGAGGGATGGTGGTCGCCGTATGACGCGAAGACGCCGCACGTGCTGTACTCGCTGAGCAAGAGCTTCACATCAACCGCGGTCGGACTCGCGGTCGCGGAAGGCAAGTTCTCGGTCGATGACGAGGTGCTGAAATTCTTTCCCGGCGACGCGCCTGATTCGATATCGACGAACCTCCGCTCCATGCGCGTGCGAGATCTGCTGCGCATGAACGCTGGCCAGGTGACGGAAGCACCGCTTGGCATCACTGATGACCCCAAACTCTCCGGCCAATCGTGGGTGCGCCGGTTTCTGGCGCATCCGGTCCCGTTCAAACCGGGTACGCACTTTCTCTACAACTCGCCGGCGACCTACATGCTCTCGGCGATCGTGCAGAAGACGACCGGACAGACCGTTCTCGACTACCTCGAGCCAAGACTCTTCGCGCCACTCGGCATTGAGCGACCGACCTGGGTTACCAGTCCCGAGGGCATCGATGCCGGTGCATACGGGCTGAACGTGCGCACCGAGGACATCGCCAAGCTGGGTCTGCTCTATCTCAACCGCGGTGAGTGGAACGGCGCGCGCATTCTTCCGGCGGCTTGGGTGGACGAAGCGACTTCGCGCCAGACGTCAAACGGCTCGAGCCCGACCAGCGACTGGGATCAGGGATATGGTTATCAGTTCTGGCGTTCACGCCACGGCTTTCGTGGCGACGGCGCCTTCGGCCAGTACATGCTCATCCTGCCCGAGTATGATGCGGTCGTCGCGATTACGAGCGGAGTGCGCGACATGCAGTCGGTGATGAACATCGTCTGGGACAAACTGTTGCCGGCGATGCGTCCCGACTCGCTCGCTCCGAATCCCGTCGCGCAGCGTGCGCTGCAGGCGAGCCTTGGCGCCCTCATGGTTCGCACGCCCGCCGGACGCGCGACGTCTCCGATCGCCCGGAGAGTCTCAGGCCGCTGGTACGCGTTTCCCACCAACAGTAATCCGCTAGGGGCGGTCGCACTCGATTTCACATCGCGCACCCCTACGATCAGTGTGCGCAACACGGTCAAAGGTGTGGTTCGTACGCCGTTCGCCGTCGGTACCTGGATGCGGAGTCCAATCGGATTCGCCAATGGAATCGAGCGACTCCTCGCCGTGCCTGCTCAACCCGCCGTCGCATTGAGCGGAGCCTGGATATCAGACAGCGTGTTCACTCTCAAAATCGTCGCCCCCGAAACACCGTACTACTCGACGCTCACTTTCGGCTTTCACGGTGACGGCCTGACGGTCGACGCGGAGCATAACGTCAATTTCGGACCGACAAAGCTGCCGCGATTGGAAGGACGCGCCGAAGCCGCAAGCGCCGCTCGCTGAGGAAGCGCGAGTTCCTGAAAGGCGAGGCTGCTACATCCGCTACATCACCACGCCGATCCTGCGCGCGATCGCCACGAAGCGCGGGTCTGCTCGTAGCGACGCGAACGCCGGCTCCAGCTTCATCACAAATAGCGGCGGCGCACGCTCGGCGTACGCTTTCTCCAGCTCCGCGATTGTCTGGTCGTCGTCGCCGAGCCCGGCCTGAATGACCGCCAGCGCATAGTGTGAGACGTACTCGCCGCCTCGGGCGCGATTCAAAAGACGATTCAGCTCCGCGCGTGCATCTTCCGTGCGTCCGCATTTCGCGTAAGTGTATCCGCGCACACCGAGCAACAGGCTCAACGGCTGATCGGCGGAGCCTTCCAGCATCGCGAGCGCGTCCTTGCAACGCCCTAGTTGGACGTAGACCCTCGCCATCTCCTGGCGCAAACCGACGAAATTTGGATCGCGCTCGTACACATTGCGCGCCTGCGTCAGCGCCTCCGAAAAATGATGAGTGTAGAACAGGATCGTGACGAGGCGCGTGTTGTTGAGGCCGGAGAACGGGTCCAGATCCACAGCCCGACGGAGCTCACCGATCGCGGCGTCGTTGCTATCGGTGGCCATGAAGTACCACGCGCGATAAAGGTGGATGGGCGCGTAACGCTCATTCAACCTGGAGGCTGTCTCGAATTCGCGCGCCGCGGCCGGCCAGTCCCAGTCGTGAAAGAGTGCGATAAAAGCCAGCGAGACGTGCACTTCGACGAGACTGCTATCGTGCGCCAGGGCAAGCGTCGCGTATTTCCTGGCGATTGGGAAGATGGAATTCGGAAACGAAAAACCGAAATTCGCCTGCAGGGCGTATGCGTCGGCCAGTCCGGCATAAGCCAGGGCGTAAGTCGAGTCGATCCTGATTGCGCGTCGAAAATATTCCTGCGCTTTTCTCATCCCCACCGAGTCCCGGCGCTCGAAAAAGTAGCGGCCCTGAAGATAGAGATCGTGGGCCTCTGGATTTTCGGTCGGTCGAGCCACCGAAGAAGCAACTGTGACCGGGGACGCGTGCGGCAGCAGTCGTCGGACGATCGAGCGGGTCACGGAGTCCTGAACGGTGAACACGTCCCGCGTCAGCGCGCTGCGCTCGAAGTGGTCCGCCCAAACCTCTTTGCCTGTATTTACATCGATGAGGCTCGCCGTTATCCGCCGACGATCGCCAACTCTTCTTACGGTTCCATCCACGACGTACTGGACGTGCAGCTGACTTCCGATGTCCCGCGAGTCCAGTCCCTTTCTCCTGAGACTGAACGACGATGTCCGCGACATCACGCTCAGACGCTCCACCTTGCTCAACGCCGTCGTCAGCTCGTCGGCGAATCCGTCGCTGAACGGAAGGTTGCTCGAATCGCCGCCCACGTTCGTGAACGGCAGAACGGCGATCGAGACAGCGGCAGGTAGGTCGGCTGAAATCGCCGCCGCGCGCCCTGCCGGCGGTCGCACGGAATGGACGACGAAGTATCCTGCCAGCAGCACGGCGACACTGCCCGCGCCGAACAGCAACCGCTTCGTCGCCGGCCGCGGTGGACGCGCAACTGCGCGCCTGATCCGACGCCAGCGCGTCAGCAAGCGCCCAACGGTCCCGTTGCCAAGCGTGCGGATTCGCGCCAGGTCGCGAAGCAGATCTTCCGGGTTCGCGTAGCGCTTCACCGGATCCTTCTGCAGCAGGCGCAACACCAGGCCTTCGAGCTGCGCCGAGATCTGGTCGCGATGCATGGACGGCAGCATCGGCGCGTCGTGAAGGATGGCGAGCGCGACGGCGACCTCCTCATCGCCGGCAAACGGCTTCCGGCCCGTAAGCATCTCGTAGAGTACGACACCGAGCGACCATAGGTCCGCGCGGCCATCCACTTTCTCGCCGCGAACCTGTTCCGGCGACATGTACGACACGGTTCCGAAGTGGGCACCGGTTTCACTCATGCTCTGATCGCGCGCCTTGGCGAGGCCGAAGTCGAGAATCCGCACCGAGCTGTCCGGGAGCAGCATCACATTGCCCGGCTTCAAGTCACGATGCACAATGCCCGTGGCGTGCGCAGCCTGAAGGCCCTCGGCGATCTGCCGCGTGATCTCGAGCGTGGCGGCCACCGGCATCGCGCCGTCTCGGGTGAGACGCGCCCGCAGGGTCTCCCCCTCGTACAGGGCCATCGCCAGGAAGAGCCAGCCTGTCTCGGTGGTTCCGACTTCGTGGACGGTGCAGAGATTTGGATGATCGAGCGCGGCGGCCGCGTGGGCCTCGCGGAGAAACCGGGCCTTGGCCGACGCATCGAGGTTGTAATGAGGTAGCAGGAACTTCAGCGCGACGGCTCGTCCCAGGCGCGTGTCATCGGCGCGATAAACGACTCCCATCCCCCCGGCGCCGAGTACTTCGCGCACGTTGAAGTGAGCAACGGTGCGCCCGGCGATGCCGAGTGGATCTGCTTGAGGAATGCTGTCTGGCGCGAAACCGAAGTCATGCGCACTCGCTTCTGCATCACCCCTGAGCAGAGATTCGAGCGCTCGATGGAGCTCGGGATCACTGTCGGCGAGAGTGGCAAGTCGTCCCGCACGAACGGCAGGATCGAGCTCGACGAGCGCGTCGAAGCTCGCCTGAATTTCCTGCCAGCGTTGTGCGTTCACTGCAGCGTGTCGCCTTTGAGATCGACCGCCAGCCACGCGCGGGCGGACCGCAGCTCGCGTTTCGCAGTGGCGAGCGATACACCTTCTGCCGCGGCGCTTTCCTCGAGCGACAGTCCGCCGAAGTATCGGTATTGCAGCAGCCGTCCCTGCCGGGGACTCAGCTCCGCGAGACGTTTGATCGCGTCATCCAGTTCGGTGTATCGCTCGAGGTTCTCGTCGGAGAATCCCGCGAGCTCGTCGAGAGTGAGAGGTGACACCCCGGCGCCGCGTTTTTCCGTCAGCCGTGCGCGGGCGCGATCGACCAGCAGATTCCGCATGATCTCCGACGCCAGTGCCAGGAAATGCGCGCGATTCGGGAGATCGACCCGCGGAGCGCCGACGAGCCGGATGTAGGCCTCGTGGACCAGTGCGGTGGTATTGAGAGAGCTCTCCGCCGGCGCCTTCCCCAGCCGCCCGTGCGCCAATTGGCGGAGCCGGTCGTACACGAGTGGGATAAGCCGATCTCGGGCACTCGCATCCCCAGCGCTCCATCGTTGCAGGAGACCAGTGACCTCAGATGCGTCAGGCGCCATTCGTTTCCCGGTAGTTTGGCCTCCCACGATAGGCGTTTGAGAGGAGGCCAGCAAGCACGATGAGCCGTTTTGACCGCGGATCTCGTTTCAGAGTGGAGAAGGCTCATACTCTCTCAACAGGAGCTAATCCGATGCATCGCTATTTCCAACTCACTTTGGTCGGCGTGGCCGGCGCCGCGTTAGTACTCGCGTGCGGCGACTCGACAAATGGGCGGCAGGCGTCCAGGCCTGCAATCACCGACCCCACCTTCACGGCTCAATCAGCGAATTGGGTGTCGAAACCCGTGGCCCGGGGGACCGCCGACGCCTTTCATGTCGACTCGAAGGCCGATGGATTCGACGTCGAGCTCAAGGCAAAGGACATCACCGATATAGCAGTGTCGAATGTCGATGTAGGTCCGGGCGGCAGCTCGGGATGGCATACCCATCCGGGCCCCGTGCTTGTCGTAGTCCGCAGCGGAACCATCACTTTCTATCGGGCAGGTCATCACGGCCCGGACGGCGAGGACGGCGGAGGAAATTCCGACCTGTGCACGAGAACCGATTATCCCGCGGGGGCGGCGTTCATTGAATACCCGCTGCCTGGGCATTCAATGCTGGCGAGAAACGAAGGAGCTACCGACGCGGCGGTCACCGCCACTTACTTCGCACCGAAGGGCGCGGCGTTGCGCATCGATAAACCCGCACCGGGTGGGAACTGCCCAACAGGCTGAGGCTTCACCGGCAAGCTTTTGACCGAGGGCCTGTTGTTAACTTGGTGCGAGTGAATTCTCTCTCGCACCAAGTCATCCAAGTCTCCTCCATTCGTAAGACCTACGGAAAAACCGTAGCAGTTGAAGACGTTTCGTTCGACGTCAACGATGGCGAGATCTTCGGGCTCATCGGCCCCAACGGCGCCGGCAAGACGACAACGATGGAATGCGTCGAAGGAATTCGACGGCCGAACTCCGGCTCCATCACCGTGCTCGGCCTCGATCCCGTCCGCGACATCTACGCACTGCAGGAGCGAATCGGAGTCCAGCTCCAGCAGGCACAGCTCCAGAAGCGCATCAAAGTCTGGGAGGCGATGCACCTCTGGGCGTCGCTCTACAAAAAGCCATCAACCATCGGCGAGCAGCTGCTCGACCAGCTCGGCCTCGCCGAGAAGCGCAACGCGTGGTTCATGACGCTCTCGGGCGGACAGAAGCAGCGCCTGTTCATCGCACTCGCGCTGATCAATGATCCCGAGGTCGTCTTCCTCGACGAGCTCACCACGGGCCTCGATCCGCAGGCACGTCGCAAGATCTGGGATCTCGTTCGCGGCATCCGCGAGCGTGGGAAGACTGTCTTCCTAACTACTCACCTGATGGAAGAAGCCGAGCGTTTGTGCGATCGCGTGGCGATCATGGATCACGGCCGCATCATCGACATCGACCAGCCGCAGCGGCTCGTCGACAAATATTGCCCGGAGCGAAGCGTCATCCTGGCGACGGCCGACGCGCACGCCGCCGAGAGTCTTACGCGAATTCCCGGCGTCGCCTCGGTGACACCGCAGGATGGACGCTTCACCATCCGCGGCGAGGGAGACCGGCTCATCACCGACGTCATCCGCTGCGTCTCGGAGAGCCACATCAACGTCACCGACTTTCGCACCGAGACGCCGAACCTCGAGGACGTGTTCCTAAAGATCACCGGACACTCTATCCGTGATTGACGACTGCACATCCGGCTTCCCGCTTACTCCTTCGCCCCTTCCTCTCCCGTCGGAGTAAACACTTCCACCGCCAGCTTAAACGTCCTCTGCTGCTGCGGATTCAGCACGCCCACGCTCACCACCTGTCGCGAGACTTCCTCGCCACGCTCGCCGAGTATCGACAGAACGATTGAATACTCCCACGGCTCACTGGCCGGCGGCTGCCTGATCGTTCCTTCAACGCGCAGGGGAGAGAAGCTCGGCGGCGCTCTCCGCTTACGGTGTGAATCGAACCTCAGGCTGTGATCGCACGCCGGACAGATTGTCGCGCTCTGCAGGATGGTCGCCTTGCAATGCGGGCAAAGGCGAGCCTTGCCCGGTTCCGCGACGCTCGTCGGGCTCATGACGCCGCGTTCGTCCCCGTCTTCAGCCGGGGCTGAGCCACAGCCACATCATCCCAGCCGAAGGAGACGTTGCCCCTCATCCGCGATCCCGCCGCCACGGTGAGTGACGCAGCCTTGAGATCGCCGTTGAGAACGCCAGTCGATGTCAGCTCCACACGGGATGCGGCATCGATGTTTCCATCGAGCTCGCCACCGACTGTGACGGTGCTCGCGCGAACCGAGCCGGTGATCTTCGCGCCCTGCTCGATGGTGAGATCGCCCTCGACGTTCACATCGCCCTTGAAGCGTCCCGCCATCCGTACGTGGCCCGCACCTTCGATTTTGCCTTCAATCGTGAGATCCGCGGCGATCACGGATTCCTTCGCGTCCTTCGACCTGACTCTGGCCGTGGGGGTGGGCGCGAAACTTGGCGAAATGTCTGTGGACGAATCGGACTCGTCTTTCAACGGAAGATCTTGCGGGCCAAAGGTCGGGTCTTTTCGGGAGATGGTTTGCTCTTTCCAGATTGCCATGGCTTGGACTCCTATTCAGTCGGGCGCTCATGCACAGTGCGGCCCGCGTAAGTGTAAGGGAAAGACTCTATCGAACGTTGCGGCCAGGATTGCCGCCACAAAACAAGCTGGCGTATTGCGACGCGGGTGTGAAGGTGCAATCTCGTTTTCAACCTGAGCCGTGTCCCTAGCTCTTCAGGCGGTAGAGCTTCTATGTCGGACACGGTAGAATGCCCCGCGTGAACGCGTTCTCGTACCTCTCCGTTCTGCTGTCGATCGTCATAGGCCTGGGCCTTACCCAGCTTCTGACGGTGTTCGGTCGAATGATTCGGCATCGGAATCATGTCCGCTTCGATTGGGTACCCCTGCTATGGGCAGTGGTCCTGCTCGTCAATTTCGTCCAGGTGTGGTGGTCGCTTTTCGGCTTGCGGTCGCACGCCGAGTGGAGCTTTCTCGAGTTCCTGATCGTGCTCGCGCAGACGGCGACGCTATATCTGATGGCGGCCGTTGCATTGCCGGAACAGATAGACGGACGCGAGATCGATCTGTTCGCGCACTACGACCATCACCGTCGCTGGTTTTTTGGCTTCCTGCTGGCGACACTCGCCCTCAGTGTCGTGAAAGAAGTCGTCATCACAGGCAGTTTCCCCGACCCCGATAACCGCGGGTTTCAGTTCTTTCTCGCTGCGACAGCAATCGCAGCCATGATCTTTCGGGCGCGGCGCTTTCAGGAATTCGTGGCCGTTGTCGCCGCGGCGACTCTGGCGACATATATCGGCGTGCTCTTCGCCCATCTTCGCTAAGGAACCGAAGTCTCCCTCACGGGAGCCTGCGCGACACCAAACACCGGCTTAGCCGTATGGAGGCCTGGACCCTCACCCACTCGATATGTCCAGACTCCCGCACGACTCGCCCGAAACCACCGCCAGACTGGCCGGCTTCCTCTGGCTGGTGGTGATTCTCGTCAGCGTCGCCTCCATCGCCGCGCCATCCGTCAACGTTCACGGCACCATTGCCGAAACCGCGGCCAGTGTTCTGGCGTCGGAGGGACCGTATCGACTCGCCTTCGCCGAGCTTCTCTTCGGCGGCGTCTGCTACCTCGGCGTCACTGCGTTGCTGTACGAGCTGTTGAAACCTGTCAGCCCCACCGTCGCTTTCTTCGGCGCACTGGCGAGTCTGGCCGGAATAACCGTCGGAGCAGCGAGCGGCGTGCACACCCTGAGTGCACTGGCGCTGCTCCATGACGCTTCGAGCGCCGCGCCAGATGTTGCGAACCAGATACAGGCGATGGCACAGGCAGCACTCCGCGAAGACCCCGCCGAATTCAAGATCGGCATGGTCTATTTCGGCTGTCACGTTGCTTCGATCGGCTATTTGATTCTTCGCTCGACCTTTCTGCCTCGGATCATCGGCGCCATTCTCGTCGCTGGCGGCGCGAGTTACTTCATCACTTCATTCGCGACATTCATCTCACCTACCCTCGGCGCGCGCCTCGCGCCGTTCGTCATCCCAATCGCCCTCCTGGGCGAAGGATCGCTGACGCTTTGGTTGCTGATAAAGGGCGTGAACGCAGAAAAATGGAGACTGCAGGCCCAGCCCACCTGACGCCCTTCCCCTCACGCCACGCGATCTGTCCCGGCGTTGGCAGCGCTTTGCTAATCAGCGTTTGTTACTGGCAGCGCCCAGCAGGTAATTATCACCCGGTAGTTTTCAGAAGGTAGCTCGACTCTGTACGACGGCTCGGACACTAGTACATTAGTCCACCATGCAGGACCTCACCTCCGGCCCCCTCATCCGGCATCTGCTGAAGACCACGAGCTTCATGCTCGTGACCATGATCTTCCAGACGCTGTATTTCCTGATCGACCTGTACTGGGTCGGCAGACTCGGCACGCACGCCGTCGCCGCAGTCGGAATCGCCGGCAATCTCACCTTCATCGTGCTGGCCCTCACCCAAATGCTTGGCGTCGGCACGACGACGGTTGTGTCCCACGCCATCGGCAGAAAGGATCGCGATGGTGCCAACTTGAATTTCAACCAGGCGAATGCGCTGGCGATCGTTACCGGGATCGCGTTCCTGATTGTGGGAATGCTTGTCCGCCTCCCGTACACACGCGCAATGAGTCCGGATCCTGAGACTGCTGATCTCGCTGCGCAGTACTTGCTGTGGTTCATTCCGGCGATGGCGCTGCAATTCCTGCTGGTCGCCGGAGGGTCGGCGCTCCGCGGAGTCGGCAACTTCAAAACGGGAATGATCGTCTCGACAGGCTCCATAATCGTCAACGCAGTCCTGGCGCCGTTTCTGATCTTCGGCTGGGTGACTGGCCGCGCGTTTGGCGTCGCCGGGGCGGCGATCTCGTCGCTCATCGCCATCATCGTCGCTCTGGTCTGGTTCGGCGCCTATTTCGTGGCCAAGGATTCTTACCTTCGCTTCGTGCGCGGCGATCAAAAACCCCAGCTCGCGCTCTGGCGGAAGATGCTGTCGATCGGCCTGCCCGCCGGTTTCGAGTTCGCCATGATGGCGGCATACATGATCGTGGTCTATTCGATCGCCCGGCCATTTGGCGCCGCGGCGCAGGCGGGCTTCGGCATCGGTCAGCGGGTGATTCAGGCTGCGTTCATGCCGGCGGTCGCGCTCGGTTTTTCCGTGGCGCCAGTCGCCGGACAGAATTTTGGCGCGCGCAATCGCCAACGCGTCGTCGACACGTTCCGGCAGGCAGCGCTGATGGTCTCGGCGCTCATGGTGGTGCTGGTGGTTGTCTTCTACTTCGTGCCCGGGCCCCTGATCCGCGTTTTCTCGAAAGACCCGGAAGTCCTCGCCGTCGGCACCGAGTACCTGCGCATCGTGTCGTGGAATTTCGTGGCTTCCGGATTGATCTTCGTTGCCTCGAGCATGTTCCAGGCGATGGGAAACACTATTCCATCACTCGTGACTTCCGGAGCGCGCATTCTCCTCGTCGCCGTGCCGGCGATCCTACTTTCCCGGTCGCCGGGCTTTCAGCTGCACTGGATCTGGTATCTCTCAGTCGGAGCGGTGTTCATTCAGCTCGCGCTGAGTCTGCTGCTGCTGCGTCGCGAATTCAATCGACGCCTCACGTTTGCTGCGCAACCCAAACTGGACGGAACCGCGATCGCCACCGGGCTGGTGGCAGCCGAATAGCTACTCGCCGAGCCCGGCGTCGGTGTCATCAAAACCGTACCGCGCTGGATCTTTGGAGATACGCGCGGCCGCTATCATCATCGGTACGTAGTCCTGCGTCTCCTTCGGAAGCAGCTTCGAGATACGATAGTAATCTTCATCGCTTCCCTTCTCGCTGCCGGTGACCTGACGCATGATGCGCGCGACACGATTCTCGCCCGTATTGTACGCCGCCGCGGCGAGATACCACGAGCCGAAGCGATCGTGGAGCTCGGACAAGTACGACAGGGCAGCATCGGTCGCCTTCGCCGGGACGTTCCGCTCGTCCACTTTCTTGTTGACTGTCAGGCCGTACCGCTTGCCGGTCTCGCTGATGAATTGCCACAGGCCGCCCGCCTTCGCCGGTGACTTCGCTTTCGGATCGAATCCCGACTCGATCATGGCGAGGTAGATGAGATCCTGCGGCATGTCGCGTTTCTCGAGCTTCGCCGAGATCATCGGCTCGTAGGTATCCTTTCGATCGAGCCAGAGTGCGAAGCGCGATTTGACCTTGGGGTCGGTGCTGAAAAGCTTGATCCATGAATCGACGCGCGGGTTGTCGAGGTTGGGCAGATCCCAGCCCAAAGCCGGCGCAGACTGCGCGACATCGCGAGCCAGGACTGCGTCGACAGCGCTCATCTGCGGCAAATCCGTATGCACGGTCTGAACGGTATAGACGGTGCCGAGCAGCGCCGCGCTTACCAGACCGATGCGTTTGGTAACGCCGGATTTGAGAATGGTTTTGATCCTGTCCACGAAAACCTCCATGTGAAATCGCCACTTGGGCGGAGACGTTCGGCAGCAGAGACGAGTGCTGACGAAAGGCTCCAACGGCTTGGGACGGTCAAATGTTTACCTCCTTAAATCTAGTCGATTTTGACCGATTTGGAAGGCCCAGTGTGCCGCGGTTACACCCTCTAACACGTTGCTCCACAAGAGCTTACCGCGCTCAGCAGTAATACAAACACGGCTGAGCTTTGGAGCTCAGCCGTAGAAGGTTCGCCATGGCCTACGGGTGAGCTTGGGTCAGTGCATGACCTTTATGTATCCCCATTGGTCCTGCTGCTTCATCACCAACTCCTGGATCCCGTCGGGCACGACCTCCACCCCCGGCATCAGCTGGCTCGCCACGACGTTGTTGTTCTTCATCGCCATCGCGCAGACCTTGAACTTCACGTTCGGATTTCTCATAGCCGTCTGCACGTCCGCCGCGTAACTCGAGCGCTCGGGCATTACGAGCTCGAATCCTTTGCCGTACATCACGACCTCCATCTGAGCGTCAGGACTCGACGCGCCGACTTCGCGGAGCCACCGCAGCACTGCTTTCTGCTCCATGGTGTCCCGGCTCGTCAGATCGAACGCGACACGATACGGCTCGCGCGGAGATCGGACAAAGCCCACACTCCCAACCACCAGTAACCCAAGAAAGAGAAAAACTTTCGTAGTCGGTCCTCCGGTCAGCCGTCCCATTGATCCTCCCGCGGCGATTGCTCGCCGGCTTGATGACTACCGCTTGGCGACTTTCTTCGACGGGTCGTCAGTGGGATTCACGTAGGTAAGCTGAAACGGACCGATCGCGTGCACCTGGACGATGGTGTGGCCCCTGGCTATGGCGAAGTGATGCTGCTGTGCCGGCGCGGTTGCGAATCCTCCCGCCTTCAGCGACATCGTGTTTTTTGAGTCGAGCTTGTCGCCCATCCCGACGAGGAAATTCCCGCTGATGACCGTGATATGCTCGTCGGTCGGATGATAGTGCGGCGCAATGCGATAGCCGTTCGGCATGTCCAAACGCACCGTGAACAGATCCCGCTTGGAGGGATCACCCTGCATCACGGCCATCTTCGCGCCGGCAGGGAAAATTGCTGGTGCAGGGCCCCATTTCACGGCAGTGTTCTGAGCGAATGAGACCTGAACGGGCAGCAAGGCGACAACGAGTAATGCTCCGATTGTTCGCATACATTCCTCCGAACGACACCAAGGGAACTGCTTCGCGAGTCGTTTGACCCGCGCGCTGAGTACTACGATACAAGCAACCGGTGTCCGCGCCATATGACGCTGCGTTCGTTTCGCTTGACTGATCGTCCCGAGTCCTGATCCCGCGGCAAACACGGTCCTGAGTTTGACATGACCGTCAGATGACAGTTATTCAACACCGTGTGAAGACGCTCGCAATGGCGGTCATCGTACTCGTTGCGTCCGCGGCACTCGGGGCGCAGGAGCCGCGCGTGTTCCACGGCGCACCGGGCGCGAACTGGATAGCACCATCCAAGCTCGCGGGCGACACGTTCACTGTTTTTCACGCGCGGCGAAGCTTCACCCTCGATCGAGTGCCCACGCGCTTCCTGGTCCACGTCTCGGCAGATAACCGTTACCGGCTTTACGTGAACGGTGAGCAAATCTCGTCGGGCCCGCAGCGGTCGGATGTCTCGCATTGGCGCTACGAGACAATAAATCTCGCGCCACGGCTTCACACGGGTCGCAACGTTCTCGCGGCCATCATCTGGAACTGGGGCGCGGCTCGGCCGGTCGCCCAGCATAGCAATCGAACGGGATTCCTGATCCAGGGCGATGGACCGACCGAAGCTGGGCTCGTCAACACCGGATCTGCGTGGAAGGTGCTCGTTGATTCCGCCTACGCGCCGATAGTGATCACCAGCAGAGACATGGGCAACTACTACGCGGCCCCACCCGGTGATTCAATCGACGGAGCTCGCTACCCGTGGGGCTGGGAGACGGCAAACTACGTCGACGATGTCTGGAGCTCGCCCGCAACCGTCGGCGACGTAAGACGCCAGGCGATGCCGCCCGGTGCATACGGTGAAGTAACCGGCTGGCAGCTTGAGCCACGCTCAATACCGGCGATGGAGGAAACAGTCCAGCGCCTCGCACGCGTCCGCCGCGCAAGCAGCGTGCAAACCGACGGCGCATTTCTGCGCGACAGTGGCGACCTGGTGATTCCCGCGCGAACGACCGCTTCGATTCTTCTCGATCAATCGCACACCACCAACGCATATCCGGTATTGGAGACGAGTGGCGGTGCCGGCAGCGCTGTACGCCTCACGTACGCTGAAGCGCTCGTTGACGCAAAGGGACAGAAGGGGAATCGAAACGACGTCGAAGGACGCACCATTCACGGCGTCCATGACACCTTCCTTCCCGAAGGCGGCGCTCACCGGCAATTCACCACGCTGTACTGGCGCTCGTTCCGCTACATCCAGCTCGATATCACTACGCGCGACGAACCCCTTCGCCTGCACGATTTCCACGGGGTGTTCACCGCTTACCCGTTCGTCGAGCGCGCGCGATTCGCGGGCGACCTGCCGTGGCTGGCCGATATGTGGCGCATGAACTGGAATGGCGCCCGCATCGGCGCGTTCGAGACGTACATGGACACGCCGTACTGGGAGCAGCTCCAGTACGTCGGCGACACCCGTGTCCAGGGCCTGATCTCACTCTATATCGCCGGCGACGACCGCCTGGTGCGCCAAGCCATCGAGCATTTCGATCTCTCGCGGATTCCCGAAGGACTAACCACCAGTCGGTATCCGTCGTCGCTGACGCAGATCATCCCTCCGTTCTCCCTGATCTACGTCGCGATGGTGCATGACTATTTCATGCATCGCGATGACCCTGCATTCGTGCAAGCGCGTCTGCCCGGCATTCGCGGAATCCTCGACTGGTACGCACGGCACGTCGACTCCACCGGAATGCTCGGCGCGATGCCGTACTGGAACTACGTCGATTGGACGCCGCGGTGGGATCGCGGAGTTCCGCCGCGCGGCGATGCTGGCCACTCCTCAACGATCAGCCTGCTATATGTATACGCGCTGGAGCGGGCCGCCGAGCTCGAGCAATCGGTCGGGATACGCGGCGCGGCGGCTGAGTATCGCGCGCGCGCTCAGGCTGTGCGCGCAGCAGTGCGCGCGCGCGCGTGGGATTCGGCGCGCGGCCTGTTTCGCGACTCCCCTGACAGCAGCGGTTACAGTCAGCAGACAAATGTGCTGGCGATTCTCGCGGATGCAGTGCCACCGTCGATGCAGCGAGCGGTGATGGAGCGGGTGTTGGCCGACACGACGCTCACACCAGCCTCCTATTACTTCAGCTTCTACGTTCTGGAAGCCCTGCGCAAAGCAGGACTCGGCGATCGCTACATCGAACAGCTCGCGCCGTGGCAGACAATGCTCGAGCTCGGCCTGACATCGGCGCCGGAGAATCCAGAACCCACGCGGTCGGACACTCATGCCTGGGCGGCGCATCCGAATTACGGATTGCTGGCGACTGTACTCGGGGTTCGCCCATTGAGTCCGGGATTTCGCACGGTGAGCATTTCGCCCGCGCTCGGTCCACTGCGTCACGCGCAAGGACGCGTGCCCCATCCACTCGGCGATATCGAAGTGAGTTTCGTCCGGGAAGGCGAGCGCGGACTGCGCGCGGACATCACGCTTCCTGTCGGTCTGGCAGGCGAGCTCGCCTGGCACGGAGCGCGGCAGTCGCTACACAGCGGACATCAAGTGATTCGGCTGGGCACAGAGTCGGCACACACTTCGGGCCAGCCGTACCGCGCAACTGGTCGTTAGTGGATGGAAGCGAGCGCGTCTGTGGCAGCCTTGTTCGTCGGATCCAGTTTCAGAGCGCGCGTGAACTGCTGACGCGCTCCTGTAGTATCGCCTGCGACAGCTAGCGCCCGACCCAAGCCGAACGCAGAGCTTGACGACCATGGAAAATCGCTCGCGTTCATCGTCAGCAGTACGGTCGCGCCGCTGGCGTCACCCATCTTCAGCATCTGATAACCAACCATCTCGATACCTTCGCGGGTGTCGATCTCCCCATGCGCCCGGCGAAACGCTATGTAGGACCAACGCACCGCAGACGTGTCCGCGCGCTCGTAGTACAGCTGCTCGAGAAACTCCTGAAGCGGAGTGCGCGCGAATGATGGAGGCGAAAACCATTCGCGCGGCGGCTTCTTATTGATCTCGATCGAGCCCCAGGTCATTGAATTGAGTTCCTTTCCGGTGGCGATCTCCACCTCCGTCGAGCGAAACGGGAATAGCACTCCGTCCACAGACCTGTAATCGCTGACGCGCTCCTCTGTCGAGACCGGCGCGCCAAAGGCGTGAATTGGCTGGGCCTTGCGAACTGCTGCGATCAGAAAGGTCTCTTTGTCGATCAGGTACAATGCGCGAACGCCATCTCGTAGCGTCAGCAGAATACCGTACGCGAGTCGACCATCGGTGCTGGCGTCCGCAACGCGCTCGATGCGCGTCCCCTTTTCTCGATACTCGGAGAAAGGACCGTCCGGATCGAGGTTGTGGCGAATCGCTGCATTGGCAGCACCTACCGTGCGTACCACGATGCCCGGGGAGCGATACCACTCCCATGCACTGCCGTCGTAGCCCTCGCGAAAGCTGGCGCTGGTGTCGGTCGGATCGCTGACGATCTTGAAGTACGGCAGCGCCATAGCCATGAAGGCTCTCCCCGACCCCACGTAGCTGCCCTCACGATAGAGACCGTTCGAGTAGATCGCGGATTCTACAGAGCGCAAACGCTGCGCACCGCCGCGGGCATTCAAATGCCGAACTACTATGTCGTCAGCCGATAGACTCTGACCCTGGAGCGGCAGCGCCGTCACAAGCATTGCAGTCAGTACAAACCATTTCATGTCGACCGTCGCGATTCCTGGTGGTCTCCGGTCCTCTGCTTTGGACACCGCCCTGCTGAAGATCGTTGAGCATTGGAGATGGCCCTAGCCGACAGCGTGGTAAATCGTATACAATTGGATGGATGCCCATCCTGATTCCTTTTGCCATGCTCGCGCTCGCGATGCGGGCGCCGACCGATTCGATTCCGCAGTACGACACGCTCTCGCTGAACTCCGCCGCGCTCGGTGAGCTCCGTCACATCAATGTGCACGTGCCGACGAATTACAGCGGCGCCATAACGAACCGTTTCCCTGTGCTGTACATGCCAGACGGCGGGATCGATGAGGATTTCCCGCACGTCGTCAACACCGTCGACTCGCTGACCGCACTTGGTGAGATCCGGCCGGTGATCGTGGTCGGCGTGCCGAATACTGAAAGGCGACGAGATCTGACTGGTCCCACCCGCGTACATTCGGATAGCGCGGTTGCGCCACATGTCGGCGGCTCGGCAGCGTTTCGCGCGTTTTTTCGAGACGAGCTGATCCCGGAGATCAATCGCCGGTATCGGACAACACCCGAACGTTCCATCGTCGGTGAATCGCTTGCCGGGCTTTTCATTGTCGAGACGTTCCTGCGCGAGCCGACAACGTTCGATCACTACGTAGCTTTCGATCCGAGCCTCTGGTGGAATCACGGCGCTCTCGTCGACTCCGCATCCGTGCTCCTGCGCGCATTCCCGGCTGGCAACGTGACTCACAGAACCGCGCGGCGGATGCCTCACCGCACGCTGTACGTCGCGGCGTCACACGACGATATCGATGACCAGACGCAGAGGCTCGCGACGGTGCTGGGATCGGGACGCGGATTCGCCTGGACGCACGTGGCGCGACCCGACCTGACGCATCCGACCATCTTCCGCGCTCTCGCTCCGGCCGGTCTGATCAACGCGATGCATTAGCCGGTCGCCAAGTAACCCCCTGAGGATTCCGAGCATCATGAAACGACAATTGGTTATCTGCGCGCTCGGGCTCGGCGCTGCCAGCATTGCGCGCGCGCAGACGGTGAATCTCTGGCCGAGCGTCGCGCCAGGGTCCGAGAGTTGGAAGCAGAAGGAGATCACCATCGACAACACGCCCGTGGGCACGGTCATCATGGATGTAGTGACGCCGACGGTGACAGCGTACCTTCCCGACCCCGCGAAGGCGACGGGCACCGGCGTCATCATCGCTCCCGGCGGCGCATTCCTGGCGCTCACCATTAGTCTCGAGGCAACCGATGCCGCGAAGTGGCTGCAGCAACGCGGCATCGCTGCGTTCGTGCTCAAGTATCGAACCGTCGAGAAGAAGTCGGACGGAATTCCTCCCGGCTTGAATCTCGACACCGCCGGGCGTTACGGCATGGCCGACGGAATACAGGCGCTCAGAGTCGTGCGGCAACATGCGCGTGACTGGCTGGTCGATTCAAAACGCATCGGCTTCCTAGGTTTCTCTGCCGGCGCGATGGTGACCAGTGCCGCCCTCCTTCAGCCCGATTCAGCGGCGCGTCCCAACTTTGCCGCGCTGATATATGGCGGACCGTTTGGAAAGATGCCGGCCGTGCCACAACATCTCCCTCCGGTATTCATGGCCTGGGCGCAGGACGACGCGGTAGCGCTGGAGACGGCGACGAGATTTCGCGATGCGCTCATTGCGGCGAACGACAAGCCTGAAACGCACGTGTTCAGCGCCGGCGGTCACGGCTTCGGGATGCACAAACAGGGTACGAGCAGCGACCACTGGATCGACGAGCTCTACTACTGGCTCGAGGCTCAAGGCTTCACCAAACGACGGTAGTCGATAGCAGAATCGTTCAAAAGTCCGTCGTTTCTTCGTTCAAGACATCGCCGCGCGATCGACCGAACTTTCTGGCGTGAAAGATCACGCTTGAATGCAGGAGGTCGATTTCAATGTCATCCAACTTCACAGTTACCGGCGCCGAGGCGCTGCTCGCGATTGCGGCCTGCGAGCGGACGACGAGTCTTAGCGGCCAGGGGGAAACGAAACCGGGCCAGAACGTAAGGTTCGGCTATGGCCCGGTCGGGCATTTTCCCCCCTTCGATGCCTTGAGCGACCCCGGCTCAGATAATACCGATGCCAACCTGTGTGTTCAGGTGGAGCGACTCATGACGAGGCCGGGCGTCTATCGCTACCAATGCACAATCCAGCCGGACGTAAAAGGAGTTCTCAACTAAGTGAACCGCCATCAGGCGACTCGCCAGGAACCGGCGACGAAGTTATCGACTTCCGTGAAAAGGTCCCTCACGCGAGATAGCAAGCCTCAACAGCCGTCGATCAAGATCACGCCGGTCTCCACCGGAACGCTGCAGCTGAAGCCAACCTTTCTCGAGGGGAGCACTTCTCACGGCGGGCCGCTCGGGCTGATCCGGGATCTTTGGCGCGATCCACGATTCACCGCACCACTCCCAATGTGGTCGTGGATCATCGAGACCGGGAGCGAGCTGATTTTGGTGGATGCCGGAGCGCGTCCCGGTGCCACCGGCGGCGTGACAAGAACCGCTTTTGACATCTCGCCAGCAGAAGCGCTGGTTCCTCAACTCGCTCGGCTCGGGTTCAAGCCTGACGACTTCGATCGCGTGGTGTTGACCCACCTCCACGGAGATCATGTCGGAGCGCTGGTTGCTTTTGACCCACGGCGCGTGTGGGTAGCGGAGGCTGAGTGGGCGCCGGTGGCCCGCTTCCCCGGCAGTCTGCTTCGCTTCATGACCGCTCCGGTGTATCGCGGCTTCTCTCCCAGAACTTTCGAGTTCGACGCGCCCTCTATACACGGATTTTCCGGGACCTGGCCCGTGACATTGGGTGGCTCGGTTTTGGGACTGCCTACGCCAGGGCATTCTCCGGGTCACACGAGTTTCTTGGTGCGCAGGGACGAAGGTGATGTGTTGCTGGCGGGGGACGTGACCTATGACTTACCTGCTCTGCGAGACCAGCGCGATCAGGGATTCATTGGCGACGTCGATAAGCATCACGACACTCTGCGTCGGGTCCTCTCACTCGTGCAAAGCGGCGTCGCCTATCTCCCGAGTCACGATCCCGAATCACCCAACCGGCTTTGAGGCCGAGATAGACTCGATCACCGCCTCGAGGGACGAGTACCGCGGCACGTATCCGAGTTTCTGCCGCGCTTTCTCTATGCTTCCATGGGGTGAATGTGCGATGTGATCCCAGGTCGCCGCCGCTTCGTCTTCGGTCACGGTGTGCCGCCACTCTTCCCAGGGAAGAAAGTCCAGCCGCGGCGTCTGGCCAAAATGCCTGAACATGGCCTCCGCGTACGCGCGTAGCGTCATCGGTGCCGGCGAGACGACGTGAAAGCTTTCACCGACAGAATTTTCAGGATGAGTGAGCGCTAGCTCGAACGCCTGCGCCACATCGTCAGCGTGCACGTGGTGCACGGTCTCCAGTCCTTCATTAGGCAACACCAGCACCTCACCGCGCGCGATGCCTGCGAATACTTCGGGATTGAAGTGTCCGGCAGGATTCAAGGGATTCCATCCCGGCCCGACGAGATGACCAGGATGCAGAGCTACTGCTCGTGCATGCCCGCTGCGCGTCGCATCCATCAGCAGCCGTTCGATCGCTGCCTTCTTGATCCCGTAATCGCCGAACGGATGCCGCGGCATGTCTTCAGTTACCGGCACCGCCGTCGGACGGCCGTGCACCCACATCGACCCGCAGTGAAGCAGTAGCGTCTGGCGAGGTCGCAGCGCATCGACCAGCTGCTCTGCGCTGGCCGGTGTGAAGCAAAGAAGATCGACCACCGCATCCGCATCCATGCCGGCGATGCGCGATCCAAACGTGCCGGCTTCGTCCTCGGCAGCGCGATCCATTTCAATGCGACGCACAGCGTTCCACGCAGTACTTGCGAGATACGGCTCGCGCTTGCCGCGGCTCACTACAATGACCTCGTGCCCCGCATTAACCAGGCGCGGAACAAGGAAGGTGCCGATATGACCCATCGCGCCAACGATGACAACCCGCATCCGCACAACGTACACTTCACCCGCCCTTTCCGCTTCCCGCTTCCCCCTTCCCGCTTCCCGCACATACCTTGCCCCGTATATACCCTACACTGTATATTCAATCCCATGCAAACTGCCTTCGAGATCATCGCCGAGCCTAACCGTCGCGCGATACTGAGCCTTCTCGGCTCCTCACAGCGGTCGGTGGGAGAGATCGAGCGTCAGCTTCGCATGTCCCAGCCGACTGTTTCGAAGCACCTGCGAGTGCTCCGCGATGCAGGCTTCGTGGAGTCGACGGTTGACGCGCAGCGTCGTCTCTACCGGCTGAAACCCGAGCCCCTACGGGATGTGGATGCCTGGCTCGCCCCATTCCGCCGGCTGTGGTCCACCCACATCGATGCGCTCGAGCGGCATCTGGACCGGTTGGATCGGTCTACGTCAGCGACAAAGAAAAAAACCACCGGGCGGCGCGCCCCAAAACCCAGACGCGATAGCGGAGAAAAGAAATGAAAATCAAACTCACCAACGTTTTTGTTGACGATCAGGAGAAGGCCCTGCGGTTCTATACCGACACGCTCGGCTTCGCCAAGAAAGCCGATTTCAGTCAGGGCCCATACCGCTGGCTGACGGTCGTCTCTCCCGACGACCCCGATGGCACCGAGCTGCAGCTGGCGAAGAACGACAACCCCGCCGCCAAAGAATTCCAGCAGGCGATCTTCAAACAGGGACAGCCGGCGGCGATGTTCTTCACCGACGACGTCAAAGGCGACTATGAGCGAATCCAGTCGCGCGGCGGCAAGTTCACGATGCCGCCGACCGACGTGACCGCGTCCACCATAGCAATGGTCAATGACACCTGCGGCAATCTCATCCAGCTCACGCAGTTGAAGCGCTATTAGGATGACCGCTCGCGATCATTACGCTCCGGGACCTGCTTCCGGAGCGCAGATCCTGAAGGATGGCGAGAAGTGGACACTCGTCCTCGTCCGGCAACTCCACCACCCGCCGGAGAAAGTCTGGCAGGCGCTGATCGACCCGTCGCAATTGCGCGAGTGGGCACCGTTCGACGCTGACGGCAGCCTTGGTAGAGCCGGAAACATGGTGAAGCTCACCACCGTCGGTGCGCCTGGGCCGCGCGTCACCGAAACCATCGTAAAACGCGCCGACGCGCCAAGGACGCTCGAGTACAACTGGGGCGACTTCGATATGAAGTGGCAGCTCGAAGCCTTCGGCGACGGTACACGTCTGACGCTGTGGACTAACATCGCCCCCAAGTTCATCTCAATGGGCGCAGCGGGCTGGCATATCGCGCTCGATGTGATGGACCATCTCCTTGGAGGAGATGCCATCGGGCGCATCGTTGGTCCCGACGCGATGAAGTTCGATGGCTGGAAACGCCTGAATGCAGAGTACGCGCGGCAGTTCGACATCGAAGTTCCGAAGCGTTAAATCGGCGGAGCCACCAAACAGCAGCCCAGGAAACGCGTACATGGTGTGAATCTCGCACTCGGCCGGTCCGACAATCAGCATTTTGGAGATGGTCGGCGTAGATAACCGGAGGAGTCGAGATGATCGCTACTACTATAGTAGTACGCAACGGATACGGCATCCCATGGATCTGAGCGCGTACGTCAGCTTCAAGGGAGACTGCGCCGAGGCCTTCAGGTATTACGAGGAGCTGCTCGGCGCCACCCCAGGACTTCTATTCCGCTATGCTGACTCGCCGATGGCGGACGTTGTGCCAGCGGGTTGGGACACCAAGATCATGCACGGCAGCATCAAGATTGGCCGCTATTTGTTGGAAGGTGCCGACGTTCCTCCGGAGCGATACGAGCAGCCAAAAGGCTTTTCGCTGTCCCTCAGCGTGCCGACTCCGCGGGAGGCGGAAAGGCTTTTCCAGCAGCTCTCCGTTGGCGGCCGCGTGATGTACCCGATCGAGAAGACGTTCTGGTCGGAGCGTTTCGGGATGGTTGTCGACCGTTT
>JBJMOT010000012.1:0-8161 GCA_045803585.1 Gemmatimonadaceae bacterium | reverse complement strand
TGGTGAGCGAGTGCAGGGTTCCGCTTTCCCTGCGCGTTCGTTCCCGGAAGGCCAGCGCGTTCCGGACGCGGATCGCCTTGTCCATCTCCTCGCGGCTCGGGCGTTTGGAGCTGGCTGTGAAACCGAGGTTGGCGAGCGCGCGGCCGACCGCCGATGTCTCGGTGTTCTCCAGACAGGCGACGCTATTGATGTCGCTATCGCCCTCGCGCTCGGATGCCCAGCCGGTGGCAGCGGCTAACGCGTCATCGGCGCCGCGAAAGACCAATGCCTTGAAAGTGATCTCGCCATCCTGACGCCCGACCAGCTCGGTGTTGATCCGGCCCTGCGGGAAGCGCGAATAGAAGAGCTCGATGCGCTCGGCGACGGTTGCGTACTGGTCGGGATTAAAGAAGGAGTCCGTCTTCGACATCGGGCCGCTCGGGAGCAATGATTCTGCTTCCAAACTATACCCGAACAAAGGCCGAAGCAAGGGGTCGGCCGCCTAGCCGTCCTTCGGCCCGTTGAATACCGTTTCTTCCATGACCAAACCCGTCCTCATCCTCCTCTCGGCGGTGATGATTCCCGCACTCGCCAGCGCCCAAAGCTCGCGGGCTACACAACCTGTACTTGGCACTCGCTCAGCGCGGATCATCGAAAAGGGTGGACTCAGATTCAAGGATCTGAATCGAAACGGCGTCGTCGATCCATATGAAGACTGGCGGTTGAGTCCTGAGAAGCGTGCGCGCGATCTCGTCGCGCGAATGACCCTCGAAGAGAAAGCCGGTCTGATGATGCACGGCACCGCTCGCTCCGCCCCCATCGCCGGCGCGGGCGTTAGTGGGCAGTACGACATCGTCGCCGTCGCGAAGCTCATTCGCGATGCAAAGGTGAATCACTTCATCACCAGACTGAATAGCTATCCACAAGTCCTAGCCGCACAGAACAACAATTTGCAGAGTGTGGCCGAGGAGACGAGGCTCGGCATTCCGCTCACCATCAGCAGTGATCCCAGAAATCATTTCCAGTATGTAGTCGGTGCCAGCTCGATGGCCCTCAAGTTCTCTCAGTGGCCCGAGACACTCGGTCTCGCCGCAATAGGTGATGTGTCACTCGTCCGTCGCTTCGCCGACGTCGCACGCCAGGAGTATCGCGCGGTGGGAATTCAGGAGACGCTATCGCCACAGGCGGATCTGGCGACTGAGCCCCGGTGGGCCAGGATCAACGGAACGTTCGGCGAAGACGCGGATCTCACGCAGCGACTCGTGCGGGCGTACATCGAAGGATTCCAGCACGGCGCCAACGGTGTCGACGCGCAGGGAGTCGCCGCGGTGGTGAAGCATTGGGTCGGATATGGCGCGCAGAAGAATGGCCTGGATAGTCACAGCGCGTACGGGCGGTACGCGACTTTCCCTGGTAATAATTTCGCTTATCATGTGAGACCGTTCACCGGCGCCTTCGCGGCACACGTCGCCGGCGTGATGCCGACGTACTCGATCCTCGAGGGCGTGTCGGTCGATGGTCGTCCGCTGGAACAAGTGGGCGCGGGATTCAACAGGCAACTCCTCACGGGGTTGCTGCGAAATCGATATCACTTCGACGGAGTCATACTCACCGACTGGGCCGTCACCAACGATTGCTCCGAGTTGTGCCAGAATGGAATGCCCGCCGGTCAGCGTCCGAGTTTCGCCAACGTAGGGATGCCCTGGGGAGTTGACACTCTTTCCAAGACCGACCGCTTCGCCAAGGCGGTGAATGCCGGTGCCGATCAGTTCGGTGGAACCGAGGAATCCCAGTACATCGTCGACGCAGTGCGTTCGGGAAAGATCACTGAAAAGCGCGTCAACGAATCCGCGTATCGCATAGCGCTCCAGAAATTCCGGCTCGGCCTGTTCGAGAATCCGTACGTCGAATCCTCGAGAGCTGACTCGATCGCGGGTAACGCGGCATTCCAGGCACAAGCCACGGGAGCCCAGGAGCGCTCACTGGTGCTGCTCGAAAATAAGAAGAGTATCCTGCCGCTCGCTGCGAGCGGGAAACGCGTCTTTCTACGCGGCGTCGATCCGAGGATTGCTTCACAGTATGGCTTCACCGTCGTGACCGATCCGTCCCGGGCAGATGTCGCCATCGTCCGCACAGTGGCGCCGTTCCAGACGCTGCACCCGCAATACATGTTCGGCTCAATGCAGCATGAGGGTGACCTCGGATTTCAGAACTCCGACACGGCCTACGCGACGATTGAACGCATCGCCGCGGCGGTACCGACCATTGTCACCGTCTATCTCGATCGGCCCGCGATTCTCGGATCACTCAAGGACCACGCTGCCGCTCTCATCGGCAACTTCGGCGTCAGCGATGCGGCGCTGCTCGAGGTCATCACCGGCAAAGCCAAACCGGAAGGCCACCTTCCATTCGAGCTGCCTTCCTCGATGCAGGAAGTCGAAGCCCAGCGCTCTGACGTCCCACACGATACCGCTCATCCGCTGTACCCGATCGGATTCGGCCGGAGCTACTAGCCCGCGCGGGTATTCAACAGGTCAACGCCATGTAGTCGTTCTGTAAAAACGGCACGGCGTGGTTGCACGCACTCTGCCCTACGTGCACCGTCGTCGGTATGAGAACTCACAGTGGTCTGGCGGTCAGCCTCGCGCTCGGTTTTGCCACGCTCCTCGCCCCTTCGAACGAAACGACAATGTTCAGAGGTGGTCCCGCCCACCTCGGCGTGTACGAATCGCGCTCCGCCCCAACGCTTTCAAAAGTCGTCTGGCAATTCAAAACTCTGCGCGCAGTAGTCTCCTCACCCGCATACGCGGACGGCACGCTCTACGTCGGAAGCGCCGACCACAATCTCTACGCCCTGAAAGCCAGCGATGGCTCGCTGCGCTGGAAATTTCAAACCGATGGCTCGGTCGCCTCTTCGCCGGCGATTGACCAGGGCCGAGTGTTTTTTGGCAGCATCGACGGGAACTTCTACGCGGTCGACGCGCAGACAGGAAAGAAAATCTGGTCCTTTGCGACGAAAGGCGAGCGACGGTTCACTGCGCCAGGAATCCACGGTGCGATGCCAAGAACGGAGATGATGGCCGATCCGTTCGACGTGTTTCTTTCTTCGCCCACCGTATCCGGAGACGTGGTCTACTTCGGCAGCGGCGACCATAACGTCTATGCGCTGGATACCAGGACAGGCCAGGTGAAGTGGAGCTTCGCCACCGGAGATGTCGTCCACGCTTCTCCCGCCGTAGTTGACGGAGTGGTCTACATCGGAAGCTGGGATCGAAATCTGTACGCGCTCGACGCGCGCACAGGCGTCGAGCTCTGGAGATTTCAGACCGGAGCTGACACAGTCATTTACAACCAGGTCGGAATCGCCAGCTCGGCGGCAGTCGCCAACGGAATCGTCTACGTCGGCTGCCGCGACGGTCACTTCTACGCCGTCGACGCTCGCACAGGGAAACTGCGTTGGAGCCACGACAACCATAAAGGTTGGGTGATCTCCTCGCCCGCTGTACTCGGCGGTAAGGTCTACTTCCCCACTTCCGACGGGACTCGCTTCAAGGCCCTCGACGCCACTACCGGCGCACTCATCTTCAACATCGCCAACAAGGCGGTCTCGTTTTCGTCACCCGCAATTGTCGACCGGTTCGCGTTCTTCGGAACGTCAGATGGCTGGGTCCACAAGCTCGATCTGACCAACGGCAGCATCACCGCCGAGTTCCGGACCGATGGGAACCGCGAGAACAGCTCGAAGTACATCGGCCCCGACGGGAAAATCAAAGACAACGTGTATCCCGATTTCACTCTCGACGGAATGATCCTCGGCCAAAACCACCTTTACTCGCTTGGCGCGGTGCTGTCGTCACCCATCGCCGTCGATGGTGTGCTCTACTTCGGCAGCATGGACGGCAACGTGTACGCCGTCAATTGAGGTTGCTGCTCTCGCTGCCAACCTTCGCGATTGCAATCGTCGGTTGGAGTACTCCGGATATCGCTGACGAATCGCCGGATACAGCTGGACGCGAGTTCGCTTCCCACCACCGTCGCGCCTGATCCTCGGTCCAGCCTTCGGTCGGAATAAACTCGAGCGCCTGGATCAACTGCGTCGCGGTTTGCGGTCGCGCCATCGGGTCCTTGGACAGGCACTTGAGGATCAGCCGCTCCAGATCTGGTGACACCCGGTTGTCAGTGCGCTCTGATGGCGGAATGGGTGAAGCCTGCAGATGCCTGGCGATCATCTGCACCGCCGTCTCCGCCTCGAACACCAGCTCGCCCGTGAGCAGATAATACGCGACGCATCCGAGCGCGTAGATATCTGCGCGTCCATCGATCGGTTCGCCGAGTGCCATTTCAGGCGCCATGTAACCCGGAGTTCCCAGAGCCAGCTGACCGGGGATCGTCGACAGAGAGTCGCCCATTTTCGCGCTCGCGGTTTCTTTCACCAGACCGAAGTCGAGCACTTTCACGAAATCGTGGCGCAGGCCGACGCGCCCGAGGTGGATGTTGGCCGGCTTGATGTCGCGGTGCACCAAACCCGTCGCGTGCGCTTCTTCGAGCGACTCGCACACCTGCCGCAAAATGTGAACGACTCTTCCGTTCGGCAGTGGACCCTTCTGTTTGACGAGGGTCTCCAGATCCATCCCCTCCAGAAATTCCATCACCAGATAAAGCGTCCCGTCAGCAGTCACGCCGAAGTCGTAGAGCTCGACGGTGTGCTTCGATCTCAGGTTAGCGGCCGCTTCCGCTTCACGCTTGAAGCGCGTCACCGCCAGCTTTGCGGCTTCGTCGTCGATCGCGCCGAGCATTTCGGGGCGAATGAGTTTTATGGCGGCGGGTCGTGCCAGCATCCTATGAGTCGCCTTATAGACTTCGCCCATCCCGCCCTTGCCGAGCAGCTCGCCGAGCTGGTAGCTGCCCATTTCGCGGGCGCGCGTCACCTGGTGGCCGAGTTTCGTGACGACGTGAGAGATGACCACCGCCACACCGACGAGGAAATAGTCGGGGTAGTGCATCACGAGAACCAGCCAGCGGGATCCAAAACCCCGGCCTTGCATCGCCAGGAGGAGCATGCTGATCGGATTCATCGAAACAGCGGCGAGTCCGGCGATCAGTACTTTTTTTTCTGTGGTGGGGATGATCGCCGCGAAAATCACCACCACCGCGCCGATCCAGGATATCTCGGGGGTGATGGCCATTCCGGCCGGGAGACCTCCGAGATGGAACACGATGCTCAGCGCCAGCGCTGTGTACACCATGTACCAGAGACCGAGGTCGAGCACGAACTGCGGGTCTCTGTCGCCGCGTCGCGTATATGCGTAGAGGGCGATGGAGACGATCACGCTGACAACAGCGATCCATTCACCGGCGTCGACTTTGGTCCAGCCCGGATTGTCCGGTTGCATCACATGGAACGCGAGATGGCCCGCGACTGTGCCGAGCACCCACAGCACAGCGAACAGCATCGACATCACGCCGAGGCGAGTCGACGCATCACGAAGGAGGTCGTCCGGAAGCCGGTGGAAGTGGCCGGGGGAGCGTTTGAGATCCGCGGAGGTCGAGCCCGAGCGGGGGCCGATCAGCTGCTTATGAGTCATGGTGCTTACTCTTGCACAAATTCATGACTTCGGCAAGGAGAGTTCGAGGGAACTGCAACAGAACGGGCGACCCAGTTGCAGTGAACCCGTTGGCCCTTCCACAATCTTTCGTACAGTAGCGCCCGTCCCCCGTTCGGGATTCCCTAAGGCAATCAGCCAATGATCAAAACCGGGGGAATCATGCGCCGACAGCTACCATCCTACGCGCTCGCAATCGCCTGCACCGCAACTCTCGCTCACGCGCAGCAGGTCGTCAACGTCTGGCCTGGCGTCGCGCCCGGTTCCGAAAGCTGGACGCGCACGGAAAGCAAAATGGAGAATACTCCCGTCGGGACCGTGCTCTTCAACGTCGTGACCCCGACGCTGACGGCGTACCTGCCGAAATCCGGGAGGGGGACGGGGACCGGAATCATCATCGCTCCCGGTGGCGCCTTCGTGGCGCTACCCATCGACGTCGAGGCAACCAATACTGCGAAGTGGCTTCAGGCGAAAGGAATCGCCGCCTTCGTGCTCAAGTACCGACTGATCGCGAAGCTCGGCGACAATCTGAACGCACCGCCCGAGCTGGATCTCGACACCGCCGGACGATATGCGATGGCCGACGGCATCCAGGCACTGAAAGTCGTGCGCGAACACGCCAGTGAATGGCGCGTCGATCCAAATCGCATCGGCTTCATGGGATTCTCGGCGGGTGGAATGGTCGCGACCGCGGCGCTCGTAAACCCGGATGCAGCAGCACGTCCGAATTTCGCCGCGCTGATTTACGGCGCACCGTATGGAACGCTACCGGCCATTCCCGCGAAGCTGCCGCCGATCTTCATGGCCTGGGCGCAGGACGATCTCACCGGGCTCGAGACAGTGGTGAGATTCCATCGCGCTCTGATTACCTCCGGCAGCGAGCCAGAAGCCCATATCTTCAACGCCGGCGGTCACGGCTTCGGGATGAAGAAGCAGGGGACGAGCAGCGACCACTGGATCGACGAGCTCTATTTCTGGCTCGAGGCTCAGGGATTTACCAGGCGTTGACCGGCGTGCGCCATAAGTGGCGCGATTCGCCATAGAAAACAGGAGTACCCGGGCGAACGTTTGTATGGATGCCACATGAATGGATGTCCATGATTCGCCGCTTCTGGAAAGAAAAGATCGGATTGGTTCGTCGTAAGCTGAAATCGCGCGGCTGGCCCTTCGGCAAATACCGCCGCTGGTGGTGATGGCTGCGACTCAGCAGCCTCGTCACCGAACAATCTCACGCCGCCATCTTATGCGGCACCCAATCTGCCTTTTGTTCGGGTCGCCCATCCACCGCACCGTTGCAGGTGCAGCCCATCTGTCGTCTGAAATCATAGCCGCGCTTCGCCCATCCGGCGGCACCGGAGAACTCGATGATCCGTCGATTACTCATGCTTTTACTCGTCTTCGCGAGTGCGGCGGCCCAGGACGCCCGCGCTCAAACAGACGATGTTTCGCTGACTTCCCAGACGCGACTTGCGGTTCTCGACTCCATCGCACGCGCGCTGAATGATGGATACGTATTTCCCGACGTCGCATCGGTGATAAACACCGAGCTCCGCTCGCGAGCAGCGCGAGGCGAGTTCGACTCGGTCACTGATCCATCGTCATTCGCCCAGCTGCTCACCAAAGATCTTCAGGAGCTGGGTCACGACAAACATCTGCGAGTGCGCGTCGGCCCGACGACAGCCGGCTCATC
Organism: Gemmatimonadaceae bacterium; assembly: GCA_045803585.1. Lineage (GTDB taxonomy): Bacteria > Gemmatimonadota > Gemmatimonadetes > Gemmatimonadales > Gemmatimonadaceae > UBA4720. Next base: position 889 of record JBJMOT010000012.1, on the reverse strand, counting down.
CCGGCTCTTTGATGCGCCCACCGGCACATTCGGTCGGACCAAGCGGCTGCCCGGCGATATCGCCTACATCGAGATACTGAGCTTCGGGCGTCCGCCCGAAGTCGTCGCCGACGAGACGAGTCGGATCATGAGCGCCGCCGCGGATGCGAAAGGTGTGATTCTGGATTTGCGCGAGAACGGTGGGGGCTCACCCCGCACCGTCGCGCTTATCGCCAGCTACATGTTCGGCGCCAAGCCGGTGCTGCTCAACTCTCTTTATTTCCGACCTGGAAATCGCACCGACGATTTCTACACCCAGCCCGGCGTCAGCGGCAAGAAAGTCGGACCGGACAAGCCGGTGTTCATTCTCACGAGCTCACGAACTTTTTCCGGCGCCGAAGAGTTTGCCTACGACCTGCAGACCCTCAAGCGGGCGAAGATCGTCGGCGAGACGACGGGCGGGGGTGCGAATCCCGGCGGGCCGGTGCCACTGCCATATGGTATGACGCTTTTCGTTCCCACCGGACGAGCGGTCAATCCAATCACCAAGACCAACTGGGAAGGCGTGGGCGTTAAACCCGACGTAGCAGTCGAGGCCGATTCGGCACTCGAGGTCGCGTATCGCCTTGCCCAGAAGGCCGTGGCTGGTATCGAGCGCTAGCTAACTACGGCGTCCGCGATCGCGGCAGCGCCGTCGGCGGAATGATGTTGTTCAGCCGCATGTAATTCGCGAGCTGGCTGTAGTGATCCGCCAGATCGAGCGCGTGTCCGAGCACCATCCCCGCTCTCGTCACCATCCGCGAATTACCACCGAAGGTGATGCTGATCTGATCGGCGAGCTTCGCGTCATCCAGCTGGGCGAACGCCTGATCGCAGTACGCGAATGAATCCTTGAGGCTCTTCATCAGCT
>JBJMOT010000104.1:0-7252 GCA_045803585.1 Gemmatimonadaceae bacterium | reverse complement strand
CTTTGGTCGCGATCCGCAGAGCGTTTGCGCGGGTCACCTTAACGCGGCGATAGGTTGCGCTCCCTGACAGCTTTTCTTTTGACGGCTTGCGCGATGCCCGCTCCGAAAAGTTCGCCGGCTCGAGATGTTCGCGTCATGGACGGCCAGGTAACGGACGTTGCAGCAGACGGCGCGACCAAATTTTTCCAGCCGATTTGTCGAAATCCGGTCTCGCCGTTCGTTGTAAGAGTGAAGGCGGGAAAACAACGCTCGCCGGAAAACATTTCAGGAGACGACATGCCGCATTATCTGGTTTCCGGGTACCTCCCCACGGACTTCGACCCGTCCGTAATGACTGAAGCGAAGGTGGAGGAGATTCACGCGCTCAATCGCGAAATGATCGCCGCGGGTGTCAGGCGGTTCGCAGGAGGCCTGGGTTCGGCGCACACACTGCGCACGCAGCCCAATGGTGACGTGCTCGTCACCGACGGGCCGTATCTGGAGACCAAGGAGCTGGTCGGCGGTATCAGCATACTGGAAACGGCAGACCTCGACGAGGCGCTGATGTGGGCGCGCAAAGGCGCCAAAGCGGGTGGCTCGACGGTCGAGGTGCGGGAGATTTTCTTCGTGCCGGCACCCGCGTTGGACTAGGCGTCACGCCCCCTGCCGTCTGGCATCGCGTCAGTAATTACAAAGTCGCAGGGTCTTGAAGGCCGGATAGTCGAATACGTTGTTAAGACTGGATCCTTATACTAGCGCGGCCGCGCGGGGCGCCGTATGTCTGCGGATTGTCCCATTGGAGCGAAACACGTGGCACGTGCAGGCGCGGTGATAGAGAACGTGGTGATCGGCGATCGTGTCGTGTTCCGGCGGACGACCGCTGAGACCGGCGGCGCGCTCCTCGAATTCGACATGTTCGTTCGCGCGGGAGCGCCCGGCCCGCCAGAACACATTCACCCGCAGTCGGAGGAGCGCTTCCAAGTCCTGCGCGGCACGCTCCGCGCGCGCGTGGCCGGAACCGAGCGGACCGTCGCTGCGGGCGAGTCGCTTACAGTGGCCGCCGGTACTCTCCACACCTGGTGGAATGTGGGCACGGAGGAGGTCGCGGTGCGCGTTCAGCTGACGCCGGCCGGGCGGATGGAGACATTCCTCGAGACGATTTACGCTCTCGCTGGCGCGGGGCGAACGAACCGGAAGGGCATCCCGCACTTCCTGCAGCTGGCGGTGTTTGCGCTCTTCTTCCTCTCCTCTCGAGGAGAACGAGTACCGATGAAACTTCGAGTCGTCCTGGCTATGAGGATTTCGTTCGCCATCGTCGCGCTTGCTTGCTTGCTCGCGCGCACGGCGAGCGGGCAATCGCCGGCTCACCCGTCCGCATCTGTAAGTCCCGTCGGCACCTGGCGTGGTACATCAGTGTGTCTGGTGCGCCCGTCGGCATGCAACGACGAGATTGTCGTGTATCGGATCACACCGATGAAGACGGCAGACAGCGTGTCGGTCGATGCACTCAAGATCGTCCGCGGCGAGGAACAGGACATGGGCGTCCTCAGCTGCAGCCTGGTGGCGCGCGGCGGTCAACTCGCCTGCGCTATTCCTCATGGGACCTGGCGCTTCCTCGCACGCAACGATAGCCTCACTGGCGAATTGCGGCTCCCCGACAACACCAGGTTTCGAGAGGTCCGAGCCGTCCGCGCGCCGTAGCGTGAGCGGCAGATAGACGGCTCGCAGCACGAGGAAATATTGAAAGATCGGATCGAGAATCTCACCAGCCGAATCGTCTCTGGATCCGCGACGATAATCGCCATCGCCGCGTTAGCTACAGCCTTGTATCAGGCACGCCTTAGCCGCGAGCAAGCCAAGGCTTCGGTATGGCCGTATCTGGTCCAGGGCAATTCGAGCAACAACGGGTACTCGCGCATCGTACAGAATGTCGGCCTGGGTCCCGCCATCATTCGTGGCTTCGAGGTGCTCGTCGACGGCAAGCCAACCAGGAACTGGGCAGACGCCGCGGCAAAACTCGGGATCCACCCGTCGTGGCGCGGTACGCGAAGCACGACATTTCGTGCTGGTCTCGTTGTGCCGACCGGCGGTCTCATCGAGCTTCTTAACCTCCCGGATACCGCGGATGAGCGAATGATCCGCGGCTCGATGGACCATCTCCAAACGTGGATCTGTTTCTGTTCCTTGTATGGCGAATGCTGGGAGAATCAGAGCGGCGACTACGAGCCGAAACGAGTCAAGGCGTGCGTCGATGATCCTGCACGCCGTTTCATGCAATAGCGCGCGGTGGTGCAGTCAGATCTCCCGGAATCGACCTTCCGATGAGTGTTGAGTCATCCCGCATGGGTATCCTGACGCGCCACACGAAGCGAAGCTACTATGGTCGAAGCAGCTCGCCTAAGCTCCAATCGCCAATGAATATCGATTCCGACAATCCGGTGGTGGCTCTCTGTTCCGCAGGCATGGCCATCGAAGGCGACTCACATGCAGCGCTCGCACTTTTCGAGCAGGCCTGGCTCGCGCGGCGAGACGATTATGACGCGTGCATCGCGGCGCATTTCGTGGCGCGCCACCAAGCCACGCCCGAGGAGACGCTTCGCTGGAATGCGCTCGCGGTGCAGCACGCGGAAAAAGTCACCGACGAACGGGCTGTCGAATTTATGGCATCACTATATCTGTGTCTCGGCGACGCATTGTTGAGTGTCGGCAACCACTCGGAAGCGACGACTGCCGCGATCGTCGCAAGAGGCGCCCTCGCCGACGTGCCGAGCGGCGGATACCGTGACCTCATAGAGAACGGTATCTCGCGGTTGGAAGATCGACTAATCGATGTCGAAATCCCCCTTCCCCGTTCGATGCATCAGTGAAGGGCTCGCGGGCCACGATGGCGGGCCCCACACCTGAGGAGGTTTTATGCGCGTGATGGTATTGGTGAAGGCGACGACGGACTCGGAGAACGAGTCCGCTCCCGCCGAGTGGAAGGAAGAGATGTTCGAGCAGATGGGGAAATACAACGAAGAACTGGTCAAGGCGGGGATCATGCTCGACGCCGACGGGCTCAAGCCGAGCAGGTTCGGCAAGCGGATTCACTTCAACGGCACCAAGCGGACGGTCACTGATGGTCCGTTCACGGAAACCAAGGAGCTGGTCGCCGGGTTCTGGCTCTGGCAGGTGCGGTCGATGGAGGAGGCGATCGAGTGGGCGAAGCGATGCCCCAACCCGATGGCCGGACCTTCAGACCTCGAGATCCGCCCGCTGTATGAGTCGGAGGATTTCCCGCCAGAGATCGCGGCAAAGGACAATGCTCTTCGCGAGCAGGTTACCAAGGGGACTCGATGAGTCGCGGACAGTCAAAGGTTGTTGCACTCATGTCCGTGTCACTCGACGGCTACGTTGCCGATTCCAATGATGGCGTGGCCGAAGTGTTCGACTGGTACATGAATTCGGGAGACGTCGAATTCCAGACCGGAGGGTCGGACCCGATGACTTTCAAGGTATCCGAGGCGAGCGCCGGGCACCTTCGCGGACTTTGGTCCGAGCTCGGTGCGGTGCTCACCGGTCGACGCACTTTCGAGGTTGCTGACGGCTGGGGCGGAAATCACGCGTGGGGGCCGGCATTCGTAGTCACTCACGACATCCCCGCGGGCTGGCCGCGACCAAACTCGACTGTTCACTTCGTGACTGACGGAATCGAAAGCGCGGTGAAGCAAGCCAAAGCCGCCGCCGGTGGTAAGTCCGTGGGGGTCCATGGCGCCGACACCATCCAGCAGCTGCTGAATGCGGGGCTGGTCGACGATATCTGCGTCGATGTTGCTGCGGTTCTTCTTGGCTCGGGAGTTCGACTCTTTGAAAATCTCGCTGTCACGCCCGCCGTCCTTGGCAATCCAACGGTCGTCGCCGGAGCCGGCGTTACACACCTGCGCTATCCGGTGCGCAAGGCATAGCTGCCCCCGTAACGATATTTTTGGGTAATGCGTCCCCTTCGGTATTCCATCAACGTTACACTGGACGGATGCGTCGATCATCGCGAAGGGATCCCGGACGAAGAGTTGCATCGACGTGCGGCCGAGAACCTCGAGCGGGCCGATGCACTTCTGTTTGGCCGGGTGACCTACGAGATGATGGAGTCAGCGTGGCGCCCGTCGGCACAGACGGGAGCGGTGCCCGACTGGATGGAAGACTGGATGGAACCGTTCGCGCGGACCATCGACGCGGCCAAGAAGTATGTGGTGTCGAGCACGCTGGAGCGGGTGGATTGGAACGCCGAACTTCTGCGCGGAGATTTGGGAAACGCCGTTCAGAAACTCAAGCAGGAACCGGGTAAGGGCCTGCTTACGGGAGGTGTGAAGCTCCCGTTCGCGTTGGCAGAGCTGGGGTTGATCGATGAGTACGAGTTTGTGGTGCACCCGAGGATAGTCGGCCACGGCCCGACGTTGTTCGCGGGATTATCGAAGCGTCTCGACTTGAAGCTGGTGAGCCGTCTGGAATACGGATCGGGGGCGGTGGCGATGCGGTACGAGCCGAGGAGATGAGTAAAAGCACGCGCGTTCGGAGACTAGGTTTCCTGGCGCTTTCACTGACCGGCTGCACGCGAAACGTCCAGGTGTGGCCGCCGCCGGCCACCAGCGGCACCGCAGTGATAGTTCGTTTCAACGACCCACGCGTGATCGTGTTTGATAACGCGGGCAAACCCGACTCGGTAGCGGGAGTGAAGGAACTGCGCGGTCCCGTTATCAGCCTTCAGCACGACACACTGGTTGTCAGGGTTTTGAAGGAAAGGAACGTTCTTGGCGACACGCCGCGGTTGACAGGGCGCGAGGTTTCTGTGCTTTTAGATCAGTCTACTGCTCTCATTGCAAGTGAGGCTGACGGCTGGAAGTTCGCTTACGGATTGCTCGCGGGCGCCGTTTTGATATTTGTCGGGATTGTGGTGTCAGGGAGCTGAAGCGAATGCCTCTCACTATGCGCATACCTTAGGAGGACTCTCTTAGCTTTGCCCATTCATCGGCGACTAACCGTTCTGAGCCTGGTGCTGGCGTGCAGCTCGCTTCCCTCGACGCCCGTTCGACCGGTAACAGCGACGGCGATCAGCGCGGCCGATCTGCGCACGCGCTTGTTCATTTTCGCAGATGACTCGATGCTTGGGCGAAACGCGCTCGATCGCCCGGGCGATGAACGCGCGACGAATTATCTCGCTGCCGAGCTCAAACGCATGGGACTCATTCCCGCCGGAGAGCAAGGAACGTATTTCCAGACGTTCTCGATTCACTCACGAAGACTGGATTCGACATCGCTAATCATGGTTGGAGACGCCGTTCTCCATCCGACTGCGGATTTCAAGGTGTTTCTCTTTGACCGTGGCCAACCGCGCGCGATTGAGCAGGCGCAAGTGATTTTCGGCGGGGTTGTTGGAGACACTTCCACTCAGATCAGTGCTGCAGACGCTGCCCGCCGGTTCGTTCTGCTCGGCGTGCCGGCAGGTATGACCGCCGAGCACGTTTATGCCAACGTGCTTTATGGGCCGGCCAGTCGCTTCAAAGACGCGGTCGCGGTAGCGATCGCCTCTCTCGATTATCTGCCGCCGCATCAACGCACGATCAGTTCGAGCGTCGCGCTGGCTGACACTACCGAACCTCTCGCGAACGCGCATCCGATATCGATTCTCGTTTCGCATCGAGTCGCTGACCTGCTGTTGGGAAGTGACCTGGACCACGCAAAGGCCGGTACAATTGGCCGAGCTGTAACCGCAAAGCTCGCGATCAACGAGGCTGATTATCCGACGCGAAACGTCATAGCTGTGATTCCGGGAAGCGATTCGACGTTGAAGAACGAGTATGTCGCACTCGGCGCACATAGCGATCACCTGGGAATCAGCACCAGACCGCTCGAGCACGATTCCGTACGAGTATATGCCATCGAAACTCAGCGGCGGAGGCGAGAAGGGACTCAGACCAGTTCTGTGCGGGTGAATGTCGACAGCCTGAGAAGAATTCGCGCGGCAAGACCAGATTCTATTTACAACGGTGCCGACGACGACGGGTCGGGATCGGTGGCGCTCCTCGAGATTGCAGAACGCTTCGCCGCGGCGCGGCAACACCCTCGTCGTTCGCTGCTTTTTGTCTGGCACGCTGCGGAAGAAATGGGACTGGTCGGCTCAGGCTGGTTCACTGATCATCCGACTGTTCCACTGGATTCTGTGATCGCTCAGCTGAATCTTGATATGGTCGGACGGGGGGACGCGTCCGACCTTCGATCAGGCGGGCCGCGGTATCTCGAGGTGATCGGTTCAGGTAGGCGGTCAAGTGCGCTACACGATGCGATCGAGGCGGTGAACACAGCTTCCGAGAGCCCGTTATCGCTGAACACTCTTGATCCGAATGGCGTCTTCTGTCGCAGCGACCATTGGAGTTATGCGCGATTCGGAATTCCCATCGCGTTTTTCACGACCGGCCTCCACGCTGACTATCACCAGGTCACCGACGAGGCTCAGTACATCGATTACGCAAAGCTCGAGCGTGTAACGCAATTCGTCTCAGAAGTTGCGCGTGCGCTTGCCGGTACCAGCGCGCGTTTTGAGCCTCTGGGAAAACGACCGGTGTTTGCGCCTTTTTGTACAGGCTGATGAATGCCGATCGGCGGTGGTACGCGGAGCCGCAAACCTTCATCGCCCTCGCCGCGCTCATCGTCAGCGTCTCGGCGGTTGTGGTCGGTCTCTATGAGGCGTCGCTGCAGCGTCACCACGATCGCGCCGAGGTGTGGCCGCATGTGGAGATCCAGGTCTTCACAAAGCAGACGGGTGCGGCGATTGCGCTGGAGAATACCGGTATAGGCCCCGCAATCATTCAGTCGGTGGTTGTCACCGTCGACGGGCGACCACAAGCGAGTTGGAGGGACGTGCTTCGCACATTGAATGGCGTCCAGCCCGTTGGATTCGGGAACTATTCCGCCGTGCAACATGGCTTGCGGCCTGGCGAGCGATTGACCCTGCTCGATCTTCCGGTCGCGGATCTACCGGCGAATTTCTGGAAGTCTATTGCGCGCGTCGGAGTGCGAGTTTGTTATGCGTCGGTCTTCGACGAGCATTGGATCGTTGAGTCGAAGAAACTCGGCGACGGCCCGATCAGCTGGGCAGACATCGCTCGCTGTCCGCCGCAGGCTGATAGTGCTGACTTCTAACGCCACTCATGGATAGTTCATCATCGCCTCCTCCCGCTAAATCGACCCAACGCCGGCGCTATTGGCTCCGCACAGTCGCGGCGGCGGTGTTCGCAGT
>JBJMOT010000103.1:0-9178 GCA_045803585.1 Gemmatimonadaceae bacterium | reverse complement strand
CGCAGGAAACCGTAGGTGAACAAGCCCGAGAGAAAGACGTGGATGACGAATCCCCACGTCATCGCTGCGTCGGTAGGCATGATCATCCGAAGCAGGAACGTTGGATAAAAAATGTCACCATGCATCGCCGCCACGTAGGGCATGCCGCCAAAGAGATACGGGTTCCAGAGCGGAAAGTGCCCCGTTGCCTTCAAAGTGGTGGCGGCGAATTCGCGAAACGCGTAACCCGCGATGTACTGGTCGCTGCGCGGGGTTACGAGAAACCGTCCGACCAGAGCCGGATATGCGAGTGACAAAGTGCCGAGTGCGTAGACAAGTGCCGCCCATCCAAATGCGAAGCGCGGCGCCGGGAGCGCCGCGATATCGATGGTGGGCTTTGAAACCTGTGCCGGCGAAGATCTCTCTCGGCGTTGAGCCATGTGATCAGTTGGGTAGTGACTTACGATTTGGACCCGCGGCAATATACAACCCACTGGGTATCAACTCGACAACGGTGAGCCATAATCGTGCGCCTATCGCCACCAGCGCCGCATCGGCTTCGTTGGCGAGGCCGAGCTGCGTCATGAACGCGGCAAGCGTAAACTCGCGTACTCCCAGCCCGGCAGGAGCAATTGGCGAGATGAAACCCAGGATATACGCGGCAGTATAAGCCGCGATGTAGGAAGATAGCTCACCCGGCGCCGAGCCCAGAACTCCATGGACGAAAAGCTGGAAGGCGATGCCGTAAAACAGCCAGGAAAGGCCGTTCGCTGCGGCCGCAGTCCAAATGCTCGCCGCGGGCACCGACGGCGGGGTGATGTCTCGGCCGATGAGTCCGCCAACCCAGGTCGCGAGCGGCGGAAGAAAGCGTGGTGCCAGAAGAAGGATCCCCACCAGCACGACCACCGAGGCGCCGACGAGGAGCGGCTGCCCGAGCAGCTTTGCGCCCGTCACCATAACGATCGCGGTGCCTGTTGCGAGACTTACCGTTTGCATGATGACCGACGAGCCGGCCGCGGCAATGGGTGATAAGCCTCGCCTCTTCGCCATCACCCCCATGGCGGTGAGCGACCAGATATTGCCGGGAACGTACTTGCCGAGGTTCGACAAAAACCAGATGCGGGCGGCGTCGCTGAAGGGAAGGTGCGAATCCCAGGCAACCAGTACGCGTCGCCAACCTTCTATGAGAACGGCATAGGTGATCAGAATCAGTGCCGTCGCCGCAACGATCCACTGCCACTGAAAGACTACATGCGGTAAACGTGTCTCGAGCTTCGCCCACTGTGTGGCGAGCGACCTGGCGGCGAAGAACAGCACCACCGCCGCGAAAATCCACTGCGCGACCTTGAAGAGGCTACGACGCGTTAGCGCCAAGAACCTGTTTGTATATCTCTGCGTAACGGCGCGCAGCTGATTCTGGCGCGAAGGCAGAGAGTGCGTATAGTCGTCCCGCCCTGCCCAACTGTCTTCCGACTCCGTCGCTCGCCAGCAAATCGTCGAGCGCTTTTGCCAGTGCTGCGCGGTCGCCGGCTTTGACCAGCACGCCCGTTTTCTGATGCTGAATTACGTCGCGCAAGCCGCCCGAATCGAAAGCGACGACTGGCGTCTCGCATAAGAGCGCCTCGACCGCGACAAGTCCGAGGCCTTCGTCGACGGAAGGAACAACCATAGCGGCGGCACGTTGATAGAACTGCGGAAGCGCCGTCTGAGGAATCTGGCCGTGCCAGGTGATGCGCGAATCGACACCGAGCTCACGAGCCAGCTCCTGCAGCGAGGCGCGCGCCGGACCGTCACCTACGATGTCAAACTGCGCCGGGCGCTTCATCGTTGCCGCCGCATGGAGCAGATGATCTACGCCTTTCTGCTCATTCAACCGGCCGACAAAAAGAAGTCGAGCGCCGTCCCGTCGTTCGGCCGGCTCGAACAAATCGGTGGAGACCGGCATCGGCGCAACCATCGGTCTGATGCCCGGCACCAGCGATTCCGTCTCGTCTTTGAGCCAACGTGAGACGGTGGTAACAGCCGCCGAATGTTTGAGCACATGGCTGAATAGCGGCTTGGCAACGCCGACGGTGCGCGCGAGCCGGACGTCGGTGCCGTGCAGAGTGGTGACGAGCGGAATGTGGGCCAGACCGCCCACCCATGTCCCCACCACTCCGTTGGGGAACCACCAATGAGCGTGCAAGATCTGAGGCTCGAAGTTGCGCCGTACTCTTACTGCGCGGGCGAAATCGGAACCGAGGAATCCAACGAGCGCCAGCTTCGCGGTCCACGACGATGCAACGTCGTTGGCCATGTTTCCGGTGTAAGCGAGGCGCTCGTAACGACGCGGAGCGTATCTGAATCGCTCGACGCGGATGCCTTCGATTTCATCTGCTTCAGGCACCCCCACCGCTGCGGGCGCGACGACCCGCACCGTCACGTCCTCCGAGCGCAGCGCGACGGCCAGTCGAAGTATGAAGGAGCCGGCTGCGTCGCCCTCCGATCGGGGAAACGAGTGGGTGAGAAACAGTACGTTCATTTAATCAGGAATTGGAGGCATCGCGGTCTCGCGAGAGATCCTCGACCCGCGAGCGGAGCTGGCTGATTTCAGCGCGCTGGGCGGCGATGAGCTCACCGAGCAACCCGGTGGCGAAGAACACGCTACCAACCGTTACGCATGTCTCCACGAGATTCACCAACGGCCGGAACCCAACGCCACCAATCACACGGTACAGAATGGCGATGATTCCGACTATTACACCAACGATAAAAAGGAAAGCGCCGAGGACACCGAACAGGAGCAACGGCTTTCTGGCAAAGCGCAGCTCGAACCACACGGCGAGCATGTCGAGAACGCCAACCGGTATGCGGCCGATCCCAAACTTCGATGCTCCCGCATTTCGCGGATAAAGAGGCACTGGAACCTCCGATAGCGAGAAGCCGTTGGCGGCAGCCATCACGATCATGTAGCGATGCCAGTCCGGCCGATCCGGCAGCGCATCCATGACCTCACGACGATATGCCTTCACCGAATTGAGGTCGCGGACGCTCACCTTGAAGAGAGACCGGCTGAGGCGGTTGTAAATGCCGGAGACGAAAGCCTTCTCGTACTTCCCTTCCTTGTAACCGGCCACCATGTCCGACTCGCCGGCCAGAATCGGCGCAACCAGACGAGGAATATCTTCCGGCTTGTACTGGAGATCGGCCGGGTAAAAGACCAAGACTTTTCCGCGTGAATGGAGATAACCGGTGCGGAGCGCATCAGCGATTCCGCGTCGCGAAGCGTGACGCACCGAATGAAGAAACGGATACTGCTCAGCGAGACGCTGCAACACGTTCCAGGAATCGTCGTCCGAGCCGTCGTCTATGACAACGACTTCGTAGCGGTGGCCGGCCGCAGCAAACGCATCATGCGCCTGCTTCATGAATAGCGGGAGATTCTCGGCTTCGTCTTTGGCAGGAACCAGGACGCTGACGTCCGGTCGAGTCGTCACAGACTGAAGCGGTTGGCCGCTCTTGAAGCGCTGCGCCGCGTCAGTCTGCGACAGCGGCGTCATACGCGCTTCCGCATCCGGGCTGAGAGAACGCCGAGCTGGTCGCGATACTTGGCGACGGTACGCCGGGCAATCTGCACCCCGCTCTCGCGGAGAATATTTACGATTGCCTGATCGGTAAGCGGGTGCTTCGGATCTTCGTCCTGAACGAGCTTCTGTAGCTGCGCCTTGATACCGCGCGCCGAGACGTCTTCGCCGTCTGATGTCGCGAGGCCCGAGGAGAAGAAAAACTTCAGTGGAAGAACGCCGCGAGGGGTCTGGACGAACTTCTCGTTGGTGACGCGACTGACGGTCGATTCGTGCATGTTGATCACTTCGGCGACTTCACGAAGGGTCAACGGCTTGAGGTGCTGGATTCCCTTCTCAAAAAACTCGCGCTGTCGTTCGACGATGTAGTTCATGACCTTGAGCATCGTCTGCCGCCGCTGCTCGATCGCCTGGATCATCCAGTTGGCGGAGTTGAGCTTGTTGGAGATGAACTCCTTGTTCTCACCGTCGAACTTCTTCTTGTCGCGGGCGATCTCCTGGTAAGCGCGACTGAGCTTGAGCCTGGGGAGATTGGCGTCATTGAGAAAGACGTGGTACCGGTCGTCAATCTTGTCGACGATAAGGTCCGGGATGATGTAGTTGTCGTCGCGCGAGCCGTACTGGAGGCCGGGCTTGGGATCGAGCTTGGCGATCTCGTCAGCCGCTTTCTGGACGTCGGTGGCGCTGATGCCAAAGCGCTTGGAGATCTCGCTCCACCGATGGTTGATCAACTCTTCGAAACAATCCCGGACTAGTCTGTAAGGCACCGACTGCTCAAGCCCGGATTCCTTGAGCTGTAAGAGGAGACATTCGCGAAGGTCGCGGGCGCCGACGCCTGGAGGATCGAGGCTCTGCACGGTGGCGAGCATCTTCTCGCCTTCTTCTTGTGTGTAGAGCGGAAGATCCTGCAGGTCCATGTCCGCGTCTTCCGCGGCCTTGGTCACGACGTCGTTCAGAGCCCGGATGATATCTTCAATTCCGCAAGCGAGATAGCCGTCGTCATTAATGTTGCCTATGAACTCGTCGGCGAGAAAAGTCTCGCGTTTTGTCAACTCGAGTAGACTGACCTGATCCCGCAGATGGTCGCTGAGGTCCCGGCTCGCGACAGTCACCGGCTCGAAGTATTCCTTCTCCTCGTGTTCTTCACGGCGGCCGCCGGCAGTGTCGAAGCCGTCGAGCAGAATCTCTTCCCAGTCGATCTCGCCGGAGCGCTCGTCTTCTGTGGTGTCTGCCTGTGCCGGCTCCTCGAGATCAGTCTCCTGCTCCTCCTCCTCTTCTTCCTCCGCCTCGACGAGGTCGAGGAACGGATTGTTCAACAGCTCCTGTTTCAGGTGCTGCTGGAGGTCGAGAAGGGGCATGTAGAGAAGATCCATCGCCTGATACAGGCGTGGATTGATCTTCAGCTCCTGGCGAAGCTGAGTCGACTGATTGAGGCCGGGCTTCACGAGGCTTTCACCTCATCCCGATCACGCGAGAACCGCTCGCGAAGTCGTGCTGTAAGCGTTGGACCAAGATAGATGTCGGCAACGGTATCGTCGAAAACCAGGTCCCGGACCGTCCCGGAGACCTTAACCTGTCCATCGAACATAATGTAAGCGCGGTCTACAATGTCGAGTGTTTGTTCTACGTTGTGATCGCTGATCAAAACCCCAATGCCTCTATGGCGAAGACCAGCGACGATCGTTTGAATGTCGTGAACGGCGATGGGATCGACACCGGCGAAGGGCTCATCGAGCATCATGAATTTTGGGTCGGTGACCAGCGCCCGGGTGATTTCCAGTCGACGCCGCTCCCCTCCGGAGAGCGCGTAAGCTTTGCTCTTCCGAAGTCTCTTGATACTCAGCTCGTCGAGCAGCTTCTCCAGCCGCGCCGACCTCTCTTCGGCCGAGAGCGGCAACGTCTCGAGTATGGCGAGAATGTTGTCTTCGACCGAAAGCTTTCTGAATATCGATGGCTCCTGTGAAAGATAACCGATCCCACGACGCGCTCTTTCGTACATCGGCAGCTTCGTAATATCCTCGCTATCGAGAAGGATCCGACCGGAAAGCGGCTGGATCAATCCGACAATCATGTAAAACGTCGTTGTCTTCCCTGCCCCGTTGGGGCCGAGTAACCCGACGATCTCACCTTGCCGCAGCCTGACGGCAACATCGTTCACAACCTTCCGCCCGCGGTAGATCTTGGTCAGGCCCTCAGCCTCGAGAACACTGCCCCCGACGAGCGCCTGGTCCGTGGGCGTCGACAGGGCGAGCCGGGAGTGTTCCCCCGTCTCCCGCATGCTCTCGGCAAACTCGGCGCGATGCGGAGCTATGTCCCGCCACAACGTCGGAGCCACGCGAACAACGGCTCCGTCCCTTTCGAGGTCGCCCTCTAAAGGAAGAATCACGCCACTTTCCGCGAGTCTCGGGAAAATCGACATCGCCAGATAGCCCACGACCTCGTCCTGACCCAGACGGCCGGCCTCACGACCGGCGTCGACGCCTTTGACGCGGAGCGCGCGCAGGTAATCCTCGCGATAGTTGGCGGCTACGTCCCGAATTCTGGCGACGCCGCTGTCATCCGCGGACCGTACGATAGCGTGTATCGCAAACCCGTCGAGCGGCTCGCGTTGCTGATGCACGTCGACGAGGGCGCGGACGCTCTCGGGCAGCCCATCGCTGTTGGTCATGGTCGCGTAGCAGCCGGTTTGCGCGGCGCTGGAGTACCAAGCGTTTTCGGTCCGGCGGGGGTCCCCGGCGCGCCCGGCGCGGTGGACGCCGGCTGGGTCGACGAGGATGCAGTTGCAGGCTCGACGATCACACCAGTCGCCTTGTCGGTGACGGTCACCGTCGCAACTTTCCGGTCCTCGAAAAGGATGTCGATGATTCGTCCACGGACGTAGTTGACTGTCGGCTTGTCGGCCGGACCCTTTGAGCTCTTCATCTGATAGAACGATCGTGCGTTGCCCTCGGCCACGATCTCCCTGATCCTCGGCTTGGTCGTGGTGTCTCCGGCGGGGATCGAGTCGAAGTGAGCAACGATGGTATCTCCACGCATCCAATCCCTCTGCGTCGAGACCACACCCGAATCCGGGTTGCTTTCCGCGTACGCGTTACGCAATGCGCGGACCTCGCGAATTCGCTGGCCAGGCATTATGGCGTCGATCGAATCGGCGACGATCTCGCGCTCGGGCGAAACGGCGTGAGCTTTGGTCGGTCCCCATGAGATTGCGCGCTGTAGTACGTTGTTTTGCACTCGCAGGTCGATGGAGTCGGCGACCAGCTCGAGATCCTGACTGAGTGCGTGGCCCTTCGGGGTCGCGACGACGCGCTCGACCTGACGGTTGTGGGAATACACATCGATGACGCCGCCAGTAAGTGTGAACGCGCGGGTTCCCTTCCCGTGAACGGCAGGCTCGCGCATCAGCCGCGCGAAGTCGCTGCCGCTGTCCATGAAGGCGGAGTCGCCGGTGGCGAGAAGATCCGGCCGGGTGATCTCGACCTTACCGGAAGCGTACACGAGACTATCGCCGACCATGTTGATCTGGTTGGCGACGATGTTGGCGGTATCCGGCGCGCGCCCACGACCCGTGGTGTCCTTCTGCACGAGCGTCACCTTGGGCCGACCGGGTGCGAACAGTTTTGCCAACGGGCGCTCCTGGGTACTGCGGTAATACTCGGCCACGGGTCCCCGCAACACGCTGCCATTGGACATGACACCGACGACGTCTCCTTCGGCGTGAAGGTGGTTGTCACCCTGGTAGTAGGTCATGGTGCGGGAGGTCACCGTCGCGCGCGGCTCCGTGTAGTGGACGTTGCCAACCAGATATAGCCGGCCTTCCGTCTCGTAGTATTCGGCGCTATCGGCGGTGAGAGTGTTCCCTTGACCAATGCAGTGGGCGACGACACCCTGACCGAGATAGATGGTGCGTTTGTTGGACGCAGGATCGGTAATAACATTTGCCCTCGTGCCAGTTCCAGTTGGCAGCTCGAGATCGCAACTGCGCGGAATGTCCTGCGCGCCAGCCGAGGCGAAGGCCGCAAACAGAAGGAGACAAAACCAAAGGCGTCGCATTTGCTCGTTCAGCGTCTTGGTGTGGTGCTCGCCGGAGCCGACCTCGGGGCCGGCAAAACCGTAGGAACGTTGCCCGGCGCGGGCAAAACGGTGGGCTGGGTGGAAACACCCCGGGCGAACCCACTCGCTCCTTTGAGAATCTGAATGTTCTTCATGTTCGGATCCGACCGAAATCCAACGCCTTCGAGTCTTCGATTGGGCTCGGTCATGACGAATGCGCTGTCGCTGGAAATCTGGTTACGCTGCTGATTGTAGATCAGCTCCTCGGTGGTGAGGCGACGGCCGTCCTCGGACACGACGACGACGTTCTTGCGGGCGATCATGTTGTTGGTGCGGCTGTTATAGGTTCCAACCCGGGAGGTGAGGACCGCGTCCTTCAGCCCCGTGATGGTGAAGAATACGATGTTCACTTTCTCCAGCTCTATCCGCGTGTTGTCATCGAAAAAGTACGCCGTATCGGAAACGAGGTGCGCGCGAGACACGCCTTCGTCGGTGAGGTTGAACCTGGCACCGTACATCACCTGATCGGCGGAATCGGCGAGCGGAGAATGCGCAGCGACGGGCGGCTGCTTCTTGTTCGAGCCGCAAGCGACGGCAGGGATCGCGCAAAGGAGCGCGAACATGAAAGCGGGGCGCATCAAACTACGCCCGCTCGCATCAAATCATGTAGATGTACGACGCCCACCATTCGATCGTCGCCATTCAAAACCGGCATGGCGATGATGCCATGTGTCTCCATCCGATAAACCACTGCGCTCCCGAGCTCGTCTGCCTTGGCAACCTTTGGAGTGCGGTTCATGACCTTGGTCACCGGAATCGGGAAAACATTTTCCTCGTGTTCCATGAGTCGCGACAGATCGCCCGTGGTCAATACGCCCGCCACCGCTCCCGACGGGCTGATGACAACGGCAATTCCGCGCCGTTCGGCGAGTTGCACGACCGCTTCGCGCATCGTTGCTGATTCTGACAATATCGGAAGTTTCTCAGTGACCATCACGTCGGATACTCTGGTTAAGAGACGCTTACCGATTGCACCGCCCGGATGCAGGCGCGCGAAATCATCGGCGTCGAATCCTTTTTCCTCCAGCAGTGCGATTGCCAGCGCATCGCCGAGCGCCAACGCCACAGTGGTGCTGGTGGTTGGAGCGAGATCGTGAGGGCACGCCTCCTCTTTGACCCACGCGTCTAGAGCGACATCGCTGTGACGGGCGAGGGTGGATTTGATGTTGCTCGTCAACGCTATCGTGGATACACCGAGACGCTTCAGATGCTCTAGAAGTCCCAGCAGTTCGTCCGACTCGCCGCTCTTGGAGATGAGAATGGCAACGTCGGACTCGTCGACGATACCAAGGTCTCCGTGAACGCTGTCCGCTGGGTGCAGGAACGTCGCCGGCGTACCGGTGGATGTGAGCGTCGCGGCAATCTTGCGACCGATGAGGCCGGATTTTCCCGCCCCGGAAACGATCACGCGTCCGTCGGAGCGCGCGATACACTCGACCGCACGCGCGAACTCGTCGCCGATGCGACGCTCTGCTTCGGTGAGCGCCTCAGTCTCCATCCGGAGGACGCGCTTACCTCGTTCG
>JBJMOT010000102.1:0-12926 GCA_045803585.1 Gemmatimonadaceae bacterium | reverse complement strand
GTGAGAACAAGCGACCGCAGCTCTCCGATCTTCGCGAGTCCGGCGCGATCGAGCAGGACGCCGATCTCGTCATGTTCATCTACCGCCAGGAGATGTACGAGGGACCGACCGACAAGGACGGAAATTCCCTCGAAGGCCGCGCGGAAATCATCGTCGGCAAGCAGCGCAATGGTCCGACGGGGTTCGTGAACCTGTTCTTCAACAAGACCTACACCCGCTTCGAAAATCTGTCGCCGCGCCTGGCGTCGCAGTGAGCCCAAAGGCAAAGACCGTCTACCGCTGCACCAGCTGCGGCGCGGACCATCCCAAGTGGGCGGGGCGCTGTGATGTCTGCGGCGACTGGAACACTCTGGTCGAGGAGATGGCCGCGCCGCGCTCATCGGCGACAGCGTCAGGCCGCAGAGTGCAGGGCGCGAAGTCGATGGCCGAAGGCGGAAGCGTCGCAGTTACTCAGCGACTGCGAGATGTTCAGAGCTCGGCCGGCCGCAGGATCAAAACAGGAATCAACGAGTTCGATTTCGTGCTCGGCGGTGGCGTTGTGCCCGGATCAATGGTCCTGGTCGGCGGCGAGCCGGGCATCGGCAAGTCCACCCTGTTGCTCCAAGTTGCGGGTCGCTTGCAGGAACTTGGGCACTCTACGCTCTACGTCTCCGGCGAGGAGTCCGCGCTCCAGGTGAAGCTGCGCGCCGAGCGTCTCCATGCCTCGGCGGAAGAAGTCGTTCTGCTGAATGAGACTCTCCTTGAGACCATCATCGCGACTGCTGGCTCTCAGAAGTTCGATGCGATCGTCATCGATTCGATACAGACCATTTTTACATCGGACCTGGAAGGCGCGCCCGGCAACGTGGGTCAGGTGCGTGAATGCGCAGCGCGTCTGATGCGCTTCGCCAAGGAGACTGAGACCACGGTATTCGCCGTTGGACACGTCACCAAGGGCGGTGGCATCGCTGGTCCAAAGACGCTCGAGCATATCGTAGATACAGTGTTGTACTTCGAGGGCGAAGGGATGCTCGAGCATCGGGTACTCCGCGCGACGAAGAACCGGTTCGGCAGTGTGGACGAGATCGGTGTTTTCAGAATGACCGAACAAGGTCTCATCGCTGTCGAGAATCCGTCGGAGCTTTTCCTCGGCGACCGTCTGACTACCTCCTCTGGCAGCGCCGTCACAGCATTGATGGAAGGCACGCGTCCAGTTCTGATCGAGATCCAGGGACTCGCCGCAAAGGCCGGTTACGGAACTCCGCAGCGAGTCAGCACCGGTTTCGACGGCAGGCGTTTGGCGCTGCTGCTGGCTGTGCTCGACAAGCGCGCTGGTCTCTCATTTTCGCAGCTCGATGTTTTTCTCAACGTCGTTGGTGGCGTGAGGATGCAGGAGCCGGCTGGCGATCTCGCGGTCGCGAGCGCGCTCGCCTCGAGCGTCTATGACCGGCCTGTCTCTAACTCCGCGATCTTCCTCGGCGAGGTGGGACTTGGTGGCGAGATCAGGCCTGTATCCCAGGCCGAACGGAGACTTGGCGAAGCGGCGAAGATGGGTATCTCCAGGGCATATATGGCGGAGCGGGGGATTCCGAAGAAAGGCGCGCGTGGCATTGAAGTCGTTGGCGTGCGGACGATCAGCGATCTCTTCAGGCATCTCTTTAATGGATAGAGCGGGAACAGGGATGCGGGATGCGGGAAGCGACAAGCGGGACGTCGGTGTCATAATCGTTGCGGCAGGCAGCGGAACGCGAACGGAATCGGCGGAGCTCAAACAATTCCGCTGGGTGGCCGGCAAGCCGATGCTGCTCCACAGCGTCCAGACCTTTCAGGCGATCAGTGACGTGGCGATGGTGGTTTGTGTTCTGCCGCGAGAATACGTCGGCGATCCACCACCCTGGATTTTCCAGAGCGATTCCGACAGGCTGTTGCTGTCGATCGGCGGTCGGCACCGTGGCGAATCCGTCGCGAACGGACTGGAGGATCTGCCAACCGAGTGCGAGATCGTGGTTGTGCACGACGCGGCGCGACCACTGGTATCGGCAGAGACCATCCGGCGCGTGATCGACGAAGCCCGCAAGGGTAACGGCGCGGTCGCCGCGCTGCCGGTGGCCGACACTCTCAAGCGCGCCGATTCAACCGGGAGAGTGATCGAGACCGTCGATCGCTTCGGAATCTGGAGAGCTCAGACGCCGCAGGCGTTTCCACGCAAAATCCTCGAGCGGGCGCATCGAGAGGCGCGCGAAGCGGATCGGGTTGCCACTGACGACGCCGCTCTGTGCGAAAGGATCGGATTGTCGGTGGTCGTGGTACGCGGCAGTGAGCGAGCTGTCAAAATCACCGAGGAGACAGATTTCGCGTTGGCGGAGGCGCTAAGTATCTTCCGCGAATGAAGCCGCAGCCAATGGTCGTTCCCTTCTGGTCGGCGGAGGAGGTCGAGGCTGCCATCAATGGAACGCTCGCTCATCTCGCCGCGGGGAAAGTGCTCGCGTATCCCACCGAGACAGTCTACGGATTCGGCGGCGCGGTCGATGAGCGGTCCGTTCAGGCGCTCGTCGAGCTCAAGGGGCGCGCGCCGGGAAAACCGTTTCTGCTACTGGTTGCCCGGAGCGACATGATCACGCGTCTCGGACTGCATCTCACCGGATACGCATCAACGTTGGCAGCGAGGTTCTGGCCCGGGCCGCTGACGCTCGTACTTCCTGGTGGAGAAAAGCGAGTGCCTGACAGATTGCGCGGTCCTGAAGGCGGCGTCGCCGTGCGCTGGACTCCGCATCGCTCTCTGGCGCGACTCATCCTCGCGCATGGAGACCCGATCACTTCGACGAGCGCAAATCGTCCCGGTGTGCCGCCGGCGACAGCGGCCGAGCAAATAGTGACTCAGTGGAGCGAGGCCATTCTGCGCGGTACCCTGCGAGTCCTCGATGGAGGCCGCCTCGAGGAATCGCAGCCGTCCACCGTGGTCGATTGCACAGGCAGACTGCCTCGCGTCATCCGCCCTGGCGCCATATCGGCGGACAGATTGAGAGAAAGCGTTCCTGATCTCGTGGGCAATGCATAACCATGAATCTTCTCTTCGTCTGTAGCGGCAACACCTGCCGGAGTCCGATGGCCGAAGCGCTGGCGCGAAAAGTCGCTGAGCGTCGTGGCATCGCGGATGTGAGTGTCTCGAGCGCGGGCACCAACGCCTGGGATAACATCCCTGCGACCGACGAGGCACTGCTGGTTGGCATGGAGCGCGGGGTCGATCTCACCAGTCATCGTGCGCGTAAGCTCACACCGGCCATCGTATCCGAGGCCGATCTTATCTTCGTCATGACGCCTGGTCACCTCGAGCAGGTGAAGCAGCTCGGCGGAAGAGGCAAAGTTCACGTGATCGATGAGTACGCTTCGGGTTCGGCCAATCAGGGCATCACTGACCCGTACGGCGGTGATCTCGAGGCGTATCGACAGACAGCGGATGTACTCGAGCGCGAACTGGAGAGGCTTTTCGACCGCCTTGGCAGCTGATTATGAAGTGCCCGGGCTGCCGGGACGTCTGGTGCTCCTCGGTCATCCCGTCGCCCATTCTCTGTCGCCGATCTTTCAGAACGCTGCGCTCAAGGCGGCGGGAATCCCGCTCGAGTACGAAGCCATCGATGTACCGACACGAGAGCTGCGCGTCTTCCTGCGAAAACTGAAGGACATGGGCGCGGCGGGGAACGTGACGATTCCCCACAAAGTTGCAGTGCATGCAAGCTGCGACGATCTCAGCGACGTGGCCGAGCGCGTCGGTGCCGTCAATACTTTCTGGTTCGAGTCGGGACGCCTGAATGGAGACAACACCGATGTCGCCGGTTTCGAAGCCGCGGCCAAGGCGCTCCTGGGGGGCGATCCCGCGGACGCGAGAGTGGTTTTGCTCGGAAGCGGGGGTGCAGCAGCGGCGGTGCTTACGGCGATCGAGCAGTGGACGAACGCAAGGGTGACAGTCATCGCGCGTCATCCGGACCGCGCCGCCAGACTGGCTCGACGTTTTCGCGATGTTGCGCGAGCCGAAAAGAGTCTGGACGCGGCGCTCACCGATGCGACGTTGCTGGTGAATGCGACTCCGGTCGGCCAGCAGAGCGATGAGATGCCAATTGAGATCGCAAGGATTCCGAGAACGGCGGCGGTTATCGACCTGGTTTACCGCAAAGGCGCAACGCCATGGGTAAGAGCGGCGCGACAAAACGGCAATCCAGCCGCGGACGGATTACCGATGCTGATAGAGCAGGGCGCCCTCTCATTCAAGCGGTGGTTCGGCAGGGAGCCCGACAGGGAGGCGATGCGGAGGTCGCTGGCCTAGCGGCTGGTTCAGCACGTTTGGCGGTGACGCGATTCGTCGGCGGCGCGCTCGACCTGCTGCTCCCGCGAACCTGCGTTTCCTGCGACACCCTCATGTCGCACAGCGAAACCGGAATGGTTTGCAGCCTCTGCTGGTCGAGATTGTCGAATCTGCCGTCGCCGCAGTGCCAGCGATGCGGCCATCCGCTGGCGACAGACAAGTGCGCCTGGTGCAACCTACTGCCACCGTTTGTCCGCACGGTCCGATCGGTTTGCTGGATGCCTGCCGAGCCGGCATCAGCGATCGTGCAGGCCCTCAAATACGAAGGCTGGGCAGACGTCGCGCATGAAATTGCCGGCCGCATGGCTCGGCTGTCCTGGCCGCGAGACGTCGTCGAGGAGCGAGCAGCGCTGGTGCCGATCCCGCTCGCTTCAGCGAGAAAACGCCAGCGTGGCTATAATCAGAGTGCGCTCATTGCAGGCGAACTCAGCCGGCGGTGGCGCATTCCTGTGTGGGAGCATGTGGTTGCTCGCCTGCGCGAAACCGAGTCTCAAACTCGGTTGACACCGGAAGAGAGGCTGGACAACGTTGCAGGCTCGTTTCGCACGGCGAGCGAGTGGCAGGAGAAGCTGCGCGGCGCACACGTGGTCCTTGTAGACGACGTCGTGACGACAGCGGCGACGCTCAATACCTGCGCGAAGGTACTGTACGATGCGGGAGCTCGAATAATTTCTTACGTAACATTCGGCCGGGCACGCGCGAGCGGCGACCGGCTTTAACCAACCGGAGCAAAGAGGAATGGCAACGAGGGTAGGCATCAACGGATTTGGCCGAATTGGCCGCCAGGTCGTGCGCGCCGCCAAGAACGCCGGCGTCGCTGATCTCGACATTGTCGCAGTGAACGATCTCACCGACACGAAAACACTGGCGCATCTTTTCAAGTACGACTCCGTTCACGGCACCTATCAGGGCGACGTGGAAGCGGGGACCGACTCGATCACCATTGATGGCGACGAGATGAAGGTGCTCGCGCAGAAGGATCCAGGCGCGCTGCCATGGAAGGATCTCGGCGTGGATATCGTTCTGGAATCCACTGGTCGCTTCACCGACGCATCGGCGGCTCGCAAGCACATCGACTGCGGCGCCAAGAAAGTACTGATATCCGCGCCCGCCAAAGGTGAGGACATCACCATCGTCATGGGCGTCAACGACGACAAGTACGATTCGTCGAAGCACATCATTGTCTCGAATGCATCGTGCACGACGAATTGCCTGGTACCGATGGTAAAGGTCATTCGCGACAACTTCGGTTTCCGTCACGGGTCGATGGTCACGATCCACAGCTACACCAACGACCAGCAAATTCTGGATTTGCCGCACAAGGATCTGCGGCGCGCACGGGCCGCGGCGTTGTCGATGATTCCTACCACGACCGGCGCCGCCAAGGCTACCTCGCTGGTGATTCCCGAAGTGAAAGGAAAGATCGACGGCAGCTCGATTCGCGTTCCTACGCCCGACGTCTCGTATACGGTTCTTACAGTCGAAATCGAAAAGACTGGAATCACAAAGGACGCCGTCAACGAGGCGTTCAAGAAGGCCGCTAGCTCGGGTCCGCTGCAGGGAATTCTGCGCTACACTGACGAGGAGCTGGTATCCAGTGATTTCATCGGGGATCCAGCCTCCTGCATCCTCGACTCGAAGACCACCAACGTCATCGATGGCACTCTGGTCACCGTGCAGGGCTGGTATGACAACGAGTGGGGTTACGCATCGCGCTGCGTGGACATGCTGCGCTTCATGGGACAGCGGCTCTAGACACCCTCCGACAATGCGCAAGAAGACGCTTCGCGATCTCGACGACGCCCAGGTCAGAGACAAACGGGCGCTCGTCAGGGTCGACTTCAACGTCCCGCTCGACGACGACGGACAGATTACCGACGACACCCGCATTCGGGCATCGCTGCCGACGATCGAGCTGTTGCTCGAGCGCCGGGCGCGTCCGGTGATCCTCTCTCATCTCGGACGCCCGAAAGGGAAACCGGATCCGAAGTACTCACTGCAGCCCGTTTCGAAGCGACTCGAAGAGTTGTGCGGCCACAAGGTGATTTTTGTCGAGAGCACTGACTCCGACGAAGCCGTTCAGGCCTGTCGAAGTCTCAAGACGGGCGAAATCCTTCTGCTCGAGAACACTCGCTTCCTCGGCGGGGAGGAAAAAAACGATCAGCGCCTCTCTCGCGCCCTGGCGGAGCTCGGCGATTTCTTCGTCAACGACGCCTTCGGTTCCGCGCATCGCGCACATGCTTCGACCGTCGGCGTCGCCGAACATCTGCGGCCCGCCGTGGCCGGCCTGTTGATGCAGACGGAGCTCGACTACCTCGGTGGCGCGCTCGGTAATCCGGCGCGTCCGTTCGTGGCGATACTTGGAGGCGCCAAGATCTCTGGGAAGATCGATGTGATCGAACAGCTGCTCCCCAAGGTCGACGGGTTGCTCGTTGGCGGCGCGATGGCGTGCACGTTCTTTCGCGCGATGGGACTCGAGACCGGCACGTCATTGGTCGAAGAGGATCGGGTGGCGATGGCGAAAGACCTTCTCGACCGTGGTGGAATGCGTCTGACCTTGCCGCACGACGCCATGGTTGCGCCTTCGCTCGACAATGCGAAGAATGCCAGAGCGGTTTCCAGAAACGCGATCCCGAAGGATCAGGCGATGTTCGACATCGGACCTCAATCCGCCCAATCGTTTGCGCGCGCAATCGCATCCGCGAAAACCGTGATCTGGAACGGACCGATGGGCGTCTTCGAGCAACCGCCTTTCGACACCGGCACGCGTGCGATCGCTGAGGCGATGGCAGCCGCGACTTCGAGAGGCACCATCACCATAGTAGGCGGCGGAGACTCGGCGGCCGCAGTGAGTGAAGCGGGGCTAGACAAAAGAATGAGCCACGTCTCGACCGGCGGCGGCGCGTCGCTGGAATTCCTCGAGGGGAAAAAACTTCCCGGGGTCGAAGTCCTGGACGAGGCAGATTAGTGGACCGTCAGGTTCTCGCCGCCAACTGGAAGATGAACAACGGTCCCAGTGCGGCGAAAGCGTTCATGGAGACTTTTCTCCCCGCCTACAAGCCGCGATCCGATCGGACGGTGATAATATTTGCCCCGGCCGTGTCGTTAACCGCGGTCGTATCGGCGGTAGCCGGTCGACAGGATGTGACGGTCGGCGCACAGAATATTTACTGGGCGGAGAAGGGAGCTTTCACCGGTGAGATTTCCGCCGGCATGGCCGCAGATGCCGGTGCGCAAGTTGTGCTGGTCGGACACTCGGAACGCCGACACGTTTTCGGCGAAACCGATTCGCAATGCGCGAAGAAATGCCTCGCCGCAGCCAAGGCCGACCTTCGATTCATGCTCTGCGTTGGCGAAACCATCCAGCAGCGAGAGGCGGGACAAACAGAGACTCTTGTGATACAGCAGCTGCGTGAGGGCCTGTCGCAGACTCCGAATCTCATCTCCGCGGATTTCATGATCGCATACGAGCCGGTGTGGGCGATCGGAACGGGACTGACTGCATCAGCCGCTGATGCCTCCGCCATCCACAGCCTTCTGCGGACGCAGCTGCGGCAAATGATCGGGACGCGCGCCGACGAGATTCCGATTCTCTATGGCGGAAGCGTAAACCCGGCCAACGCGTCGGGGCTGCTCGCCGCGGACGACATCGATGGTTTGCTCGTCGGTGGTGCGAGCGTAGAAGCATCTTCGTGGCTGAAGATCGCGCAGGCTTGACTGAATTCCGGTTGCCTTCGATATTCCTAGGCTAGTCTGAACCTTAATCCTATCAATGATTTACACGTTTCTTCTTACCCTGTTGATCCTGGACTGTATCGTCCTCATTGGAGCCATCCTGCTCCAGAGTGGAAAGGGAACCGGCCTCGCGGCGAACTTCGGCGGTGCCAGCTCTTCCCCGGACGCGTTCATCGGAATCAGACAGGCAGGGAATCTTCTGACCAAGGCCAGCTGGTGGTCGGGCGGAATTTTCCTCGCTCTGAGCTTCATTCTTCAGATCATGTCCACCCACACCGCCGCTCCTCGATCTGTTCTCGAGAAGGGTCTGGGTAATCCGGCCGCGACCACGCCTCCGCCGACATCAGCGCCTGCAGTACCGCTCGAGCCTGCTCCCACAAACGCAGCTCCTTCCGGTACACAGAACGCCATACCTCCAGCTACCACCCCGAAGAAGTAATTTGGCCGCCGAGACTCGAATGACTGAGCCAGGGTTCCTCCTCCTTGAGGACGGAACCCTTTTTCGTGGTCGGATCGCAGGGGGTAGCGGCTCGTCGATGTTGCCCGCGGTGGCGGAGGTCGTTTTCACCACCAACATGACGGGCTACCAGGAGGTCTTCACCGACCCGTCCTATCGCGGCCAAATAGTGGTGATGACGGCGCCTCAGATCGGCAACTATGGGATCAACGCCGAAGACCCGGAGTCGAGTGCTCCACAGGTCGCGGGTGTGGTGGTTCGCGAGCTCTCGGAGACTTACTCCAACTGGCGCGCTACGGGCGGACTAGGCACTTGGCTGACTGACGCTCAAGTGCCAATCATCCAAGAGGTTGACACTCGACGTCTCACGCGACATCTGCGATCAGTCGGAGTCATGCGCGGGGTCATTGGTCGCGGCGCGGAGCCCGACGAGACGAGCAAGGAAGCGCTCGAGGCTTGCCCGTCGATGGTCGGTTTGGACCTCGCCTCTCGGGTGACCACACGCGAGCGATACACATGGGGCGACCCGCGTGCTCGCCATCATATCGTGGCCTATGACTACGGAATCAAGCGAAACATTTTGCGCCTGTTCGCGGAAAACGATTGTCGAGTAACGGTGGTGCCGGCGAACACGTCCGCCGAAACCGCACTCGCTGCTGACCCTGACGGAATTTTCCTTTCCAATGGGCCGGGCGATCCCGAAGCGGTCTCATACGCACCCGAGATCATTCGGTCGCTGACATCCAAAGGTGTACCGACGTTCGGTATCTGCCTGGGGCATCAGCTTTTGGGACTCACCTTCGGGGGTGCGACCGCCAAGATGCCCTACGGTCACCGCGGAGGTAATCATCCGGTGAAGGAAGTCGAAACGGGTCGCGTTCTCATCACTTCACAGAACCATGGCTTTGCGGTCGAGGGGGATGAGCGAACTGTCAAAGGCGCCGGCGAGCTGGAAGTCACGCACGTGAACCTGAATGACGGGACCATTGAGGGACTCCGGCATCGTGAGTTGCCGGTGTTTGGAGTGCAGTATCACCCGGAGGCGGCACCCGGTCCGCATGACGCCCGCCCGCTGTTCCAGGAGTTCCTAAGTGCGTTGCGTGGCGCTGTGCGGTAGCACAAGCTTGCCTTGACAGCATATTAGTAAAGTCATAGGTTCAAAGCACTTACGCGCACTTCAAGCGCGTTCATACGGAGTGATTCAATGACCAAAGCCGACCTCGTCGAGCGCGTCACGGCCCAGATTTCACGTACAGCCGGGCCGATGATTTCCAAGAAAGATTGCGCTCGCGTCGTGGACGCTTTTCTCGACGCGATCAAGGAATCGCTCCAATCGCAGGAAAACATCGAGGTCAGGGGTTTCGGGACCTTCAAGATCAGAAATCGCAAAACCCGCATGGCGCGCAACCCACGCACTGGCTCTCCTGTTGAGGTTTCCGCGCGCCCGGTACCGGTGTTCAAACCCTCCAAGGAATTACGGGCGCTCGTCGCTGGCTTGGATGTATCGCAGATGTCGGAAGCATAAGGACTTAGCTTCCAGCAACTGGAGCTGACGCACGTGTCCACCGTGACAGTGCAGCTTTTCGCCTCATACGCCGAAGCCTTCGGCGCCCCACAATTGGAAGTCGCACTGGACCCGGGAAGCACAGTCGGCGATCTCGTTCGGCGCATCCGGTCGCTCCCTGCTTCGGCATCCCTGCCCCCGTCTCCACGGGTCGCGGTAAATCGCAAATTCGCTTCGGCCGACAAGCTCATCGGCAGCACTGACGAAATCGCGTTGATTCCACCGGTGGCTGGGGGATGAAGCGGTCCGCAGTAGTAACGCGGGTGATCGATCCGACGCCTCTGATAGCCGAGGTGAAATCGAACGAAATCGGAGCGATATCCGTCTTCCTGGGCACCGTCCGCGATACGAACGACGGTCAAAGTGTCACCGCCTTAGACTATTCGGCATACACATCGATGGCGGAATCAGAGTTGTCCGATATCGTGGATGAAGCTGAAACGCGCTTCGGGATTCACTCGATAATCGTCGAGCACCGCGTCGGAGAGCTTTCACTCGGCGAAGTGAGCGTCGCAATCGTCACCGCGCACCAGCATCGCCAGCCGGCGATTGACTGTGCCGGCTTCGTCATCGACGAGATCAAGAAACGCGTACCTATCTGGAAGCGTGAGCACTATGCTGACGGGAGCCGAGTTTGGGTTGATCCCACTCGTCGTAGCGGGGCAACCGCAACTTGAGCGAGACGCTCCGCGATTCGTACGGCCGGAGCATCGAGTATCTCCGCATCTCGGTAACCGACCGGTGCAATTTCCGCTGTCTTTATTGCATGCCGAGCGCCGGCTTGGAATGGCTGCCGAAAGCCGACATCCTCAGTTATGAGGAGATTGCGCGGATCGTGTCGGAGCTCGCTCCGCTAGGACTCCGCCGCATCCGTATCACGGGCGGCGAGCCGACGTTAAGACCGCAGATCGACCGACTCATCTCGATGATTCGATCGGTGTCCGAGATCGAAGACATATCCCTGTCAACAAACGGCGTGCGCCTCACGGAATTGGCGCCGCTACTTCGCGGTGCAGGGCTCGATCGAGTCAATATGAGTGCCGACTCATTGCGACCCGAGCGCATCAAAGCGATCGCGCGGCGCAACATTGAGTTCGATCCCGTCGCTGCTGCCATCGCCGCCGAGCGGGCGGGCCTGTCGCCGATAAAGCTGAACGTCGTCGTCATGCGTGGAGTCAACGATGACGAGTTGGAGGACTTCGCCCGTCTCACCTTCGATCACGAATGGCATGTTCGGTTCATCGAGCTGATGCCTGTGGGTGAGATGCGGGCGATGACCTGGGATCGGGTCGTACCCAGCGAAGAGATCCTGGAGCGGCTGGCCAGCATCGCGGCGCTGACAGCGAACTGCGGTCCACCACGCGGCAATGGTCCTGCTCGTTACTTCCAGTTTGCCGGAGCAGCCGGGACAATCGGAGTGATAACGCCGATTTCACATACCTATTGCGGGAGCTGCAACAGGGTCAGGCTCACGGCCGATGGTCGTCTGCGCACATGCCTTTTCGGGGAAGACGAAGTCGATTTGCGCGGTCCGCTGCGCGAGGGAATTCCGCTCGAACCATTCTTCCGGAGCGCGTTGTCGACCAAACCGCGCGAGCACAACCTGCTGCAGATGCGTGTGGGTGGATTGCGAGCGCTGTCTCAGATTGGCGGCTGAGCAAACGTCTCGCGCGATTGCTCCGCGTGTGTGGCCCGGATAGCTTTCGACGCACACTCTCACGAAATCATACAACCCAACAATGGTCAATAAGATTACGGTCGTCGGCGCCGGCAATGTCGGCGCGACCACCGCGCAACGCATAGCGGAGAAAGAGCTCGCGAGCATGGTAGTGATGGTCGATGTGATGGAGGGGATTCCTCAGGGGAAAGCTCTCGACCAGTGGCAGTCGGCGCCAATCGAAGGATTCGACAGCCGAGTGATCGGCACCAACGGCTACGAAGAGACTCGCGACTCGGACATCGTGGTAATCACCGCCGGCATCGCGCGCAAACCCGGCATGTCGCGCGACGATCTGCTCAACACCAATGCCGGGATCGTCAAGCAAGTCTCCGAGCAGATCCGCTCGTCGTCCCCGAACGCGATCGTGATCGTGGTTTCCAACCCGCTCGACGTGATGTCCTATGTCGCGATGAAAGTGACCGGTTTTCCACGCGAGCGGGTTCTCGGCATGGCGGGTGTGCTCGACACGGCCCGCTATCGGGCGTTCCTCGCCGAAGCGCTCGATGTCTCGGTGCGCGACATACAGGCGATGGTCCTCGGCGGTCACGGCGACACCATGGTTCCGCTCATTTCCTACACATCGGTCAGCGGGATCCCGATTACGCAGCTGATGCCACAGGCGAAACTGAACGCGATCGTGGATCGGACCCGCAGCGGTGGCGCGGAGATCGTAAAGCATCTCAAGACGGGATCCGCGTATTACGCGCCCTCAGCCGCCGCGGTGCAAATGTGCGAATCGATCGTCCGCGACCAGAAGCGAATCCTACCGTGTGCAGCGTGGCTGGAAGGCGAGTATGGGATGTCGGGACTTTTCCTCGGTGTTCCATGCAAGCTCGGTCGGCGGGGTCTCGAGAAAATCATCGAAGTCGATCTGACGCGTGAGGAACGCGATGCCCTGGCGAAGAGCGCTGAAGCCGTGCGCGAGCCAATGGGCGCGGTAAAGCTGTAATAGTCTGATGAGGCTTCGAGAGTTCTACGGCTCCATGATCGGCAAGAAAGCGGTCATGGGGATTACCGGCCTCATCGGCATCGGCTTTGTCGTACTTCACTCGCTGGGCAATCTGCTGGTTTTCCGCGGGCCCGACGCGATCAACTCATACTCGCATTTCCT
>JBJMOT010000101.1:0-25476 GCA_045803585.1 Gemmatimonadaceae bacterium | reverse complement strand
TGAGGAGCCAGCTGTTGAGTGACGTGCACTCGCCGGCGAAGTGGCGAGTGCTGGGGCCTATCTCGAATGTGCCAGAGTTTTATCAGGCGTTCGGGGTTAAGCCGGGGGATGCTATGTACCGGGCGGATTCGGTGAGGGTGCAGATCTGGTAGACCGGAACGGCCACTACAAGCTGCCCGCTACCCGCTGAACGCCGATTGCCATCCGCTGCAAGCGACGGGACAGGTCGATTGGCTTGAGGGAAAAGAGCGTTAGGTGAAATGGAAAGTGGGCGGATTCGATCGAGAGTCCGACCACTTTTCGTTATTTCGGATTTCAAGAAACTGCGTGTGTGGTACATTGCGCATGCCTTAATACTGAACACAAACCGCATCGCATCGTCGATCAGTGGAACGCGCTACGCCGCGCTTCGCAACCAAATGGACCGCGCGGCGATGTCGGTAGGCGCGAACATCGTAGAGGGCAGGCAGCAACGGAGCGAACGAGAGTTCGCTCGCTTTCTTGGCTATGCACTGGCATCAGTCTCAGAGCTGGAGAACCATCTGATCGTAGCCCGTGACATTCGCGCCATCACGCGAGGAGACTACAATCTTCTGGTTGGCCAACTCACCGAAGTTCGGAAAATGCTTCACGGGCTTCTGACCAGGCTTGACCAATCCGCCAAAGTCACAGGCAAAAGACCTGTCCCGTCGCCTGCAGCTGATGGCGATCAGCGTTCAGCGGGTGGCGGGTAGCTTGTAGTGGCTGTTATCAACTGTCTTTAACTCGACCTAGATACACGGCAACATTTCTCGCCAGCCTCTTCGACGCCAAGCTCGCCTCGAAAAGATGCCCCCGCAGACTGTGCGTAAACCCGATGAAGTAAAGACCCTTCTCTGCCGTGTCGGCGCCGGATGCAGCGATCGGCTCGCCCGCACCATCGAGCACCCCATCAACGCCCAGCAGCCCCCGAAGGCCGGTGCTGAATCCAGTAGCGGCGATAACAGCATCGTACGGCTCCTCGACGCCGTCGGAGTAAACAGCGCCGGTCGCCGTGAGACGCGACAGCGCAGGACGAATCTGGACGAGACCACGCTTCACCGCACTCACGAAGCCGACATCGATCAGTGGAACCCGCTTCGCCGAGAATGGTCCCCACTTTGGACGCGGAATCTTGTAGGCGGTGAGATCGCCGAGCACCAAGCGAGAAGTCAGTCGACCGACGCGATCGCCGATCCACGACGGGAAGAAGCTGAAAATGATTCCTGTGCGCTGAATCGGCATGCCGAACGGATCGCGCGGGACGATCGGCGGCGGTGTGCGAATGCTGAGCGCCACCATCGTCCCGCCGTTCTCGGCGATGTCCGTGGCGATCTCGGCGCCGCTGTTGCCAGCGCCGACTACCAGCACTCGCATGCCAGCGTACGGCGCTGCGTTGGAGTAACTCGATGAATGGGACAGCCGGCCGCGATACTCTTCAACGCCCGGCCAGCTTGGCTCTGTTGGAATTCGATACTGCCCGGTCGCAATCACCACCGCAGGCGAGCGCCAAACGACGCCTGTGGCGGTCGTGATATTCCACTCCTGTGTCGCCGCGTCTCTCGAAACGTTCGCGACGGCGCTGCCAGTGACAACGTGCAGCCCGAAGTGGTCGGCGTATTCCGCGAGGTATTCAACGAACTGGTCTCGGGAGAGATAGGCGGGGAACCGGCGCGGGATGCCGTAATGCGCGAGGCCCGAAAACCCGCGCACGGTATGCAGGTGCAGCCGATCGTATCGGCGAGCCCAGGTTCCGCCAATACGCGCATCCTCCTCGAGCACGAGAACGTCGATGCCTTTTTTCTTGAGCGCTGCAGCTGCCGACAGACCTGACGCACCGGCGCCAACCACCACGACATCAGCGTTGCGCCCGGCGTCGTAAGCCGACGGCGTCTCAGTCATCGAATTCTTACGATCGGCCAGCCATTGTTGCCACGATCGACATCGGGTAGCGCGTTCCGCGGATCGATGGTGACGAACCGGACCGTCTTCTTCCCGGGCACGCGATAGACGAATTCAGGCCCCAGGTTCCACATCTCTACCGGGAGCTTGACCGTACTCTTCGACCCATCGGCGAAGGTGAGCGAGAGCTCCGCAGGCATCACCATCGTTCCACGATTCGTGAGGTAGACATTGGAGCCGCCATCGGGTCGTGCGGCAACGGAATCGACTGCCTGATCCAGCCTGGCCGTGTTGTAGATCCACCCGCGCCAGAACCAGTCGAGATCCATCCCTGACTCGTCGCGCATCATCCGGAAGAAGTCCGCGGGAGTCGGATGCTTGAACGCCCACGTCTTGATGTACTCTCGAAACGCGGCATCGAATCTCTCCCTCCCCAATACCTCGTAGCGAAGCATTTGCATCATCAGCGCGGGCTTCTGGTATCCCACCCAGAAGAGATCGTGTACCTGAGTTGGATTCGAGATCAGTGGCTGTTCTTCGCCCGCCCTCGCGTGCTCGCTGTACAGTTGCAGGGGATGCACTTCGATGGAGTCGCCGTACGGAGTCCCGCTGAAATACTTCGCAGCGTTCCCGAGGTCGATGAAGGTGTTGAAGCCCTCGTCCATCCACGGATAGAGCCGCTCGTTGGAGCCGACGGTCATCGGGAACCATTCGTGGCCGAATTCGTGGGCGATTACCCACTGTTGATCCTCCCCCGACGGGCTGTTCGGCGTGAAAGTCAGCATCGGGTATTCCATTCCCTCGATCGGGCCCTCGACGGTTGTCGCGTGCGACCACGGGTAGTGATACCACTGCTCGCTGAAATACCTGATCGCCTCTCGGCCCATGCGATTCACTTCAGGCCACTTGTCAGCCGTCGGACGATAGAGACTCTCGATCAGGATTCCCTCGTAGCCGCTCGCGTCCCAGCGGAAGTTCGGACCAGCGGCGAAGGCGAAGTCCCGGACGTTGCTTGCTGTGTAGTGCCAGGTAAGGGAAGGAACCGGGTTGAGTGCCGACAGCTCTCCCTCCGCGTAGACCCTCGGACGCGTCGACTCCAGCTTGCCGACTTCCTCGGCCGTGATGATCGCCACCGGCGTCCCGGATTTTCTTGCAGCCGCGAGACGGGTACGCTGTGCGGAAGTCAGCACCTGCTCCGGATTCGCCAGCTCCCCGGTTGCAGCGACGATGTAGGATGCCGGGACGGTGAGAGAGACGTCAAAGTTACCGTACTCCAGATAGAACTCACCGGCGCCTATGTACGGCTCGTGATTCCATCCCCGCACATCGTCGTAAACGGCCATGCGCGGGTACCACTGCGCGATCTCGTAGAGAGGACCATCGTGGCCCATGCGTCCCCCACCCTGCGGCGGGACGTTGAACCGCCAAGCGGCATCGATGAGGACCGACGCACCGGACGCGAGAGGCGCCGGCAGATCGATCCTCATCGTCGTTCCGTAGATCGTGTACTTCGCATTCGCACCGGCGATGCGGAGAGAGTCCAACGTCAGGCCGCCGTTGAATCCCTGGCACGAGAAGTCGAACGACGCTCCGAGGAAGACGAGGGGCGGTTGATTGAGCTGGTTGGTGACGCTGGTTGGAGCGCAGAGATTCTGCTCAACGAACAACCAAAGATACGAGAGGCGATCGGAAGAGTTGTTGACGTACTGAATGGTCTCGCGGCCGCGAACTTCGTTACGCGCGGGGTCGAGTGTGGCCGCAATCCTGTAGTTGGCCTGCTGTTGCCAGTACCTGGGCCCGGGACGTCCGCTTCCGGTTCGGATCTCATTGGGCGCGGGAAGATCGAGTGGGCGAAAAGGCGACGGATCCGTCGCGTGCGGTGGTGGATTCTGCGCCCGAGCCGGCAAACGTGATACGCAGAGAAAGAGAACGACAAAGAGAGCTGTTTTGCGCACGGGTGAGTCCTCGAGGCTGCTGATCCAGCGAACCAACGCGACGGTAAATATGTCCAACCTCGAGTGATCGGCTATGGCGGTAACTTTTCGCACGCCGGTTGCGTAATGGGAATTGGAGGTCGCACGATGCCGTATCCTCACCATTCGGGGAACAGTTCCGGCGGTTACGCCGTCCGTCCCGGCAGCAGTGCCGCGCTGACCGCGCGTACGATCGATGCAACGATCCATCCGCCGCTGGTGAGGGCGCAGGAGACCGTCGTCTCGCTCGTCCCAAGGATGACAGAGGCGGCGGCGCCGCTCACCTCCCCGCTCTTCCTCAGCGCCGTCGGCCTGACTCTCATCTTCATCTGGGTAGCGATCAAGATGCGTTACAGGCCGAGCGCTCTCCTGTTGTCAGCGCTGCTGGTGATGGGCCTGACGTCGTTTCGGCCGGCGGAGCAGCCCCAGACCCGGCAACAGATCGCGGCGCGCAGGCCGCGTACGACGCTAAGGGAAAACGAGCCCGAACGATGGAGCTATTACCGGGAGACGGTCCCTGAGCAGGCTCCAGATCCGATGACCGACGACGACCCGCCCACACCCCCGTCCCACCCATCGGAGCCGATGATCGACGTTGGCGTCGACCCGGGTCAGATCGAGCTGCCGGCGATTCCGGTGCCGCGCGTACCGCAGGCAACCGCGGAGATGATGCGTTCCGCGGAGCGGATGATGCGCGACAACGAAGTATTCCACGCGGTGATGGAAGAGGCTCGCCTCAGGCTGCGTGAGCAGATGCGCGAGAGGAGATGGCGGCGCGCGGTGGCAGGAGCGAGGGTTCGCACTCAGGAGTTCGGGCCGATAGGGATCGAGCTAGCTCACTAGCTTGGCATAACGATAGAGGTCGACCCAACTGCAACTGAACGGGTGCGAGCAGCGAGCAACCAATGTTACAAGGCGCGAAGTTCAAGGACATCGGGACGTTTCTGACCGGCATTCCAACCATTCGCGGAGCGGGGCTGTCGAACTGTTCTCGGACTCCACAGGCTCGAATGCATCGATACATCCTGGCTGTTCTCTTCGCCGCGGTCTCGGCGTCTACCGCTGTCTCGCAGGCCAGCCCGCTGGATTCGACAGAAGTGCGAAGGTGGCGCGAGGATCTAGTGGTACTCCGCAGAGAGATGCCCGCGCACCATGCCAATCTCTTTCACGCGATGACACGCGCGCAGTTCGACAGCGCGCTCAATTCCATCGACGCTCAGTTGCCGACGCGCGCGCGCCACCAGGTAATCGTCGAACTGCAAAAACTCGCTGCGGTCATCGGCGACGGACATTCCAACGTCGGACCGTGGCGCGACAGCGCGATCGCGTTTCACACCCTTCCCGTCGCTCTCTATTGGTTCACCGAGGGCATCATCGTACGCGCCGCCGACTCCGCGCACGCTAGCCTCGTCGGCGCGCGAGTCGTAGCGATCAACGGAGTTCCGGTCGATTCGGTGACCGCGCGCATCAGACCTCTCATCAGCCACGACAATGACATGGGCGTCCGCGCGTTCACGCCGTTCTTCGTGGTGATGCCTGAAATTCTCCAGGCGACGGGAATCGCGTCGGTTATGCAGCGGATTCGCTTCACTCTCGAATCAGCGGGACGACGAAGGGACGTTGTACTTGAGCCGTCCGGCTTGTTCCCGATGCTGATCGGGGATATCGATCGCAGTTGGCTGAAGCGCCCGGGCTGGGTCGACGCGCGCGACAGAGCGCCCACTCCGCTCTGGCTGAGCGATCCACTGAATCTGTACTGGTACAAATACCTGCCCGAGACGCGGACCCTCTACACTCAAATCAATACGATTCAGCAGAAGCCGACCGATTCGCTGCGCGCTTTCATAACTCGGGCAATCGCGGCTGCAGATTCGGCGGGGGCGGCGAAGTTCGTGCTGGACCTGCGGTTGAACGGAGGAGGTAATGGTGATTTCAACAGGCAGATTTTTCTGCCTCTCATCAAGTCGCGATACGATGTCCCGGGAAGGCTTTACGTGCTGACCGGACGTCGAACATGGTCGGCAGCACAGATGCTGGTCACCGAGATGCAGAAGTACACCACCGCCATTTTCGCCGGCGAGCCGACGGCGTCGAAAGGCAATGCCTTCGGCGACTCCTACCGCATCGTGATGCCAAACAGCAAAGTCACGGTCCGGGTATCGACGCTGTGGTGGCAGTACCTCGATCCGCGAGATAAACGGGAGATGATCGAGCCCGCGATAAAGGCACCGCTATCGTTCGCGGATTACAGTGCGGGAAAGGATGCTGCGCTCGACGCTGTTATAGCGGCGCACAAATAACTGCAACTGAACGGGTGCGAGCAGTGAGTAACCAATGTTGCGAGCAGCGAGTTCACTACGCCGGGACGTACTCCCGTGACGCGACGCGTTTAATGCAGTGGCCACCGATTATCGCTCGTATTGGCATCCATCCATATCCCACCATCCAGCACGAGCGACTGCAGCGTCTTCGCCGCGGGTACGGTCACGGTCGCCTGGCGAAGATTTGCCGCCCAGATCGCGGGAGTCTCGTGGACTACGCTGCTCGTCCCGTCGGTGAATGTCAGCTGCAGATTCACCGGCGCCGGCATCCCGCCGATATTATTGATCACCACCGTGTAGCCGTCGCCCGCTTTGTTCACGCTGGCGACCGCGAGGTCGATGTAACTCGGGTCGAAGAACCAGCTCTTCCAGAACCAGTTCAAATTTTGGCCGGTCACGTTATTGACCGTATTGAAGAAGTCCCACGGTATCGGGTGTCTGCCGTGCCAGCGATCCATAAACGCGTGCAGCGCCGTCTTGAACTCCGCTTCGCCCAAAAGATCCTTGAGAGCGAGATAACCTAGTGACGGCTTGCCGTAAGCGTTGTTGCCGTACGGCGCGACAAGTCCATCGCCGGGAGTAATGATGGGAACGTCCTCGAGTGAGGATCGGTCGTTGATCCAGCCTTCGACGCGGAATTGCTTGTAGAACTCCGTGGCGCGCGGCGTACCCAAATCGGCGCTTCCGATCAGATATTCGAAAGTCGTGGCCCAGCCTTCATCCATCATTGCGTAGCGGGTCTCGTTGATTCCCATGTAGAACGGGAACCAGCTGTGGGCGATCTCATGCTCAACAACGAAGCGCGAGAACACCGTGTCGGCGTAAGGCTCGTCGTTCACCATCATCGGGTATTCCATCCCCGCGAAGCCCTGCACCACCGTCGTCTTCTCGAACGGGTACGGCACGCCCGGCCAGTTGCGCGACAGCCAGTCGAGCGCGTGCTGGGCGAAGTGCACCATGTGGTGGAAATCGGTGGCGGTGTCGTTGTACGCTGCCTGCACACTGGCCCGCCTGTTGGTCGCTGGATCGACGACCACACTCGCGGCATCCCACACGTAGTGGTTGCTCAGAGCGTACGTCATGTCGGGGATGTTCTCCGCGTGAAAACGCCAGGTGTTGTTCTTCCCCTGCATCGTCACCGACTTCGCGCGCAGCTCGGCGAGACTGGCGATCGTGATGGTCTGATCGGCGGTGAGTGACCGGTTATAGCGTTCGAGATACGCGGCCCGCAGAACTTCGGATGGATTGAGGAGTGTGCCCGTACCCCACACCACGTAGTTGGCAGGAACGGTGACGGCGATGTCATAGTCGTTGAAGTCGCTGTAGAACTCCTGCAGGTCGGTGAAATCCATCCTGTCCCAGCCGTTGTAATCGTCGTACACGGCGACCCGCGGATAGAAATAGGCGAGGTACCACGTGGTCGAATCGATCATTCCCTCACGACCGCTGGTGATGGAAATATCGTAGTGCCACTTGAAGGTGAGTCGAACACTGTCGTGCGGGAACAATGGTCGCGGCAACGGATACTGGCGCGTAGTGAACGTGTTGTCGGTCACCTGCCACTGCGCCGGTTGTCCGTCCACCGTGACTGCATCGAAATGAACGCCCGAGGTCAGGTAGTTCGGAATCGCCCCGTAAGCGCGCGGCGCGCCGGGCTTGTGGATATTGATGAATAGCTTGATGGATGGATTGGCAAGCGTATCGGGACTGTTGTTGACGTAAACGATGCTCTCCGAGCCGCGGACAGTGCGGTCGGGCGGGAGAGCGCTGACTTCGATGTTGTACCGCGCCCGATTCTGCCAGTAGTTGGGACCGGGCCGGCCATCTGGCGACCGCGTTCCCTTCTTGAAGGCGAGCGCGACGTCGCGCGGCATATACAACCCGCCCGTGCCGGCAGCTGGCGTCGGAGCAGTAGACGGCTTTCCGACGCAACCAGCGGAGGCGATAACCGAAGCGAGTAGAATCGTCGAACGGAGATTATTGGACATCGTATACGGTGGTGGGGACCTTCTCGAGGTATTTGTCGAACCAACCGACAATGTGTCTTAGACGCTCTACGCGATGCCACGGTTTACCCGAACGAGAAAGTTCATGGGTCTCGTCAGGGAACCGTACCATCACGGTTGGCTTGTGCAAATACTTGAGGGCGCGAAACATCTGCTCGCCGCCGAGTGCGGGCGGAGTGCGCATGTCCGACTCGCCCTCGATCAGCATTAGCGGCGTCTGGACATTGGCGACGTATGTGATTGGTGACAGGTCGGTGAACTGTTTCGGATTCTCCCAGGGCGCGCCTGAGAACCATGTAGGATTGAAAAGCGTGAAATCGGCGGAGTACCAGAAACCGGACCAATCGGCAATGGAGCGCTGCGAGACGGCCGCCGCAAAGCGATTGGTGTGCCCGACGATCCAGTTGGTGAGCACACCGCCACCACTCCCACCAGTCACCCCCAGGCGAGCGGGATCGATGTACCCGCGTTTGAGAACTTCGTCGACTCCGGCCATAAGATCCTTGTAGTCGTCTCCGGGATAGTTGTGCTGGATGATGTTGCCGAAGTCCTGGCCGTACGAGGTGCTGCCCCGCGGGTTCGTGTAGACCACGACATAGCCCTTGGCTGCCATCCAGTCGAACTCGTGGGTGAAGGTGTAACCGTACGCCGAGTTGGGCCCGCCGTGGATCTCGAGGATCATCGGATATTTTTTCGACGCGTCGAAGTGCGGGGGCTTCAGAATCCAGCCCTCGATGCGTTTGCCGTCAAAGCTGTCGTACCAGAACTCTTCTGGGACCGGAATGTCGAGAGTGCCGAACAATGCCTCGTTGACATGCGTGATCTGCCGCGGAGGCGCGGTCCCTGTCGGCCCGAAGATGAATAAGTCGCCGATGTTGGTAGCGGTGGAGATCAGCGTGGCCAGCTTCGATCCATCACTGCTTGCAGAGTAGGCAATGACTTCCTGCTTACCCGCGGTGAGGGAATCGATTTTACCGGTCAGCGAGATCCGTTTCAGGTTCGCCGTACCGTTTTCAGTGGTGACGACAATCATGCTGCGACCATCCTTGCTCCAGATGATGCCACCACCCGCGCCCGCGCGCGGAGGATGCTGGTCGCCGCTCAGCCCGCTTTCGACGTCATAGTCGTATGTGGTCGTGAGGTTTTTCGGTTTGGAAGCGGCGCTCACGTCCGTGACGAAGAGATCGCCTTCATCGTAGAATCGCACCGGCTTCGCGTTCTCGTTCCCTGTGAAAGCGAGAGTCTTCCCATCCGGTGAGATGGCGATCGAGCCGATCCCGCCGTCGATGCTGGCGACCTTCGTCGTCGCGCCGCCCGCAGAGGGAGCAGTGTAGACTTCATTGCCCGTCGTTGCATAATACGGCTCGAGACGCCGGTTCGACGTGAAATAGAGCCGCGTCCCATCCGGCGACCACACCGGCTCGTCCTCATCGAATTCGCCAGAGGTGATCTGCTTCACGGCCGGCAACGCACCCCCGGCGCCGAATGACGCCGCCACGGTCCAGATGTGGGAGTGCGATGTGACATCGGTGTAGCCGGCGCCGTTCCAACGGTATTGGGCGCGGGTGATGACCTTGACGTCGCTCACGTGTCTTTTGGTGGAGTCGGGTTTCCTGCTCGAGTCGGCTTTCGCCGAATCGGGAGTCGAGAGGAACGCGATGGTGCGGCCATCTGGTGACCATACCGGATTCGATGCACCCTTCGACACGTCCGTAAGTGCTCGCGCTTCGCCGGCATCCATCGAGATCAGGTAAATCTGCGATGGCCTCGATTTCCCATCGACGGGCTCCGGAGTCCGCACGAAAGCGAGCACCTTCCCGTCTGGAGACCAGCGGGGCGACCTGTCATTGCGTCCGGAAGTGAGCGGCTTCGGCGACACACTGCCATCAGCGGGGACAACAAAGATCTGGGTCTCGTAGCGGTCCTTGTCCTCGTTCACGTTCACGCGGACGAAAGCGACTTGCGAGCCGTTGGGTGAGATCTGTGGATCCGAAGCCCATACGAACCGGAAGAGATCGGTTTCGGTGATCGGGCGGCGCGCCTGTGCAAACGCGGCGGCAGGAAGCGCGACAAATGCGAGCGCGAAACGTGAGTACTTGTTCATGAGATCATCCTGGAGTGGGCGTCATCGGCATGCGATAACGGCGATGCCTAACCTAAGCCGGCAACTAAACCACCACCAGATTTGCAGGCCGCGCTCGGTGCGCCGCTGGCGCTATGGAGACCCTCGCCACAAAATTCGGATCGAGGATGCCATGATTCGCAAATCGATGTTGTGCCTGCTTCTCGCGTCGACCGCCGGTCCTTCTGCACGGGCGCAGGGCTACCCATTCAGTCAGCGCGGAAGCGTCAGCCAGTCGGTGGCGTACACCGACATCTCGATCATCTACGGCCGGCCAGTAGCGCGGGGCCGCGCGCTTTTCGGCGCGCTCGTCCCGTGGGACACGGTCTGGCACCCGGGCGCCGACTCGGCGACGCGGATGCACCTGAATCACGACATCACCGTAGAGGGCAAAACGTTGAGAGCTGGTGAGTATTCGCTGTGGCTGATTCCGCGCCAGAGCGCGCCTTGGACGCTCATCTTCAGTAAAGCGGCGCACACGTTTCACAAACCCTATCCGGGTGAGCGGTTCGAAGTGCTGCGCGTCGATGTCGCACCCGAACAGGTTTCACCAGTGGAATCACTCACGATTTCTTTTCCGCGGGTGATCCGCGACGAGGCAGACCTGCGCATCCACTGGGGCACAACCGCGGTCACCGCGCACATCAAAGCGCCGTATCAACCGCGCGGGTGATCAGCGCCGCTTGGCGCCTTCGACCAAGGCCTACTTCGTCAGTTCGGCTGTAGCGACGACCTCGTTCTGCTCCAGCAGAGTCGTCGCGAACTTCACCACGCGACGCGTCTTTTTGTCGATCCAGTAGGCAGCGGTCTGTCCCGGACCGCCGGTGGCCGAAGTCGTCAACACTTTCCAGGTGTTGAATCTGCCTGCAGGTACGCTGACCACCTCGCTCCCAAGGACGCGGAGCTGGAGCTCGCTCACTTCCTGTGTCTCGGTGTCGAAATTCAGGAATTCCGCGTTGTAGCCACGGGCGAGTGGCAATGCGGCGATCGCGTCCTGTGCACCCGGACCGTCCGCGTACAGTGCGCCGTGCATATCAACGTAAATGGGTCGCGTCTGCCCCCGCGTAGTGATCGTGCCGCTGGCCATGTTCCCGATGAATCGCAGCTCGAGTGACATAGTGGGATCGCGCATCACGCGCCGAAGAGGGACAAGGCTCTTCTTGTCGAGGAAAGTCGAGTCGATGGCGATGTAGCTGGACATCGTCGTCACCTCGGTTATCACCCAGGTCCCTTTCACAAGTTTTACGGTACGAGCCAGATCCAACGGAACGATGCGGCCGTCGATCTCCAGACTCGCCTTGTAGATACTGGTGCCTGGAGTGAGCGCGACGACTGGCTTGGGCG
The DNA here is from genome assembly GCA_045803585.1 of Gemmatimonadaceae bacterium. Taxonomy (GTDB): domain Bacteria; phylum Gemmatimonadota; class Gemmatimonadetes; order Gemmatimonadales; family Gemmatimonadaceae; genus UBA4720. The sequence continues at coordinate 13,790 of JBJMOT010000101.1, read as the reverse complement.
GTGCGCCAGATTGGGCCAACGCCTCGGTGGAGGTGGCGGAAAAAGCGGCAGCGACCGAAAAGATCGCGACCGCGAGTCTGCAAAAGACATCGCGATGTTTCATCAGGCTATGGGGAACGAGTTTTACGGTGTCTTCGGCTTCGCGAGCGGCAGCGTTCGACGAGGCAGGGTGATGACGCTATCACGACCGATTATCGAGTCGGGCTTGCGCGTTACCCTCGTGCGCGCCGGCATCGCCTGGCTCGATACGGGCGGCTCGGCCCCCGCCGGCTTCTGAGCCGCGGCGCTATTCGGTTGTGCGGGCATGGGAGAGGCCTGCGCACCGCTCACTGCACTATCCTGTTTGGCGTCGCCAGCGCGCGAGCACGCAGCACAAGCCATCACAACGATCGCTGCACGGGTGAATGCCAGGCTCATCTCGCTGGCCTCGGCGAGGATCTACGATGCGAGGGAAGAGTCCTCGGTGGAGATGCCAGGCCTCTCTCCCACACCGAACCGATTGGCGTTGCCGCGCTGACACTCGGATTGGCGCGGATACTCCCCGCGAAAATCGTATACGGATCCGCAGCCGACGTATTGATGGTGTAGCCGAGGTCGGCGAGAGCGCGCACCGTCATGATGCTGAAAGGCATCGAGCCATTGCTGGCAAAACCCGTCATCAGCTCCGCACCGAAAGTCGACTCGCGCCAATGGGAATTGGCGGTACCGGATCCGCCCGTGTTCTCGACAGGGACGCTCGCGCTGCACGTAGTGGTGCCACCAGTAGCTCGACATCCCGTCACACCACCCGTCCCTGTATAGGCGACGTCAGGCGTATCGAATCCTGTCAGCAGTCCTATGTCATTCCAGAACGAGCCGATGCCGACGACGTGAAGCATCTCGTGCGTGATGATGTCCTGAAGAGTGCTGCCGGTTCCAAGTGAACTGAGATCATCGACATCGAATTCCATGATTCCGATTACAGTTCTCACATCGGTCTGGTCGCGAATGAAACAGGGCCCCGCCTGGGCCAGGATTTTCCCCGGCCCATCGATGGTCTGCACCGAGGCGTAGATGATAACGCCCGGCACGGTCTCGGCGAGCACTGGCTGGCCGCTGACTCCGCAGTCGGCGGGATCCGCGCCGGTCGCATCAACCGGTGGAAGAGCGCCCGTAACAACACCTCGAATGCGGGCAGCGGCGTTCGTGAATAGCGCCTGCTGCTGCGGGGTCATCGGCGATCCCCAGAAACGAACATCGATATTGTAGTCCGACAAAACCGTCGCGCTCACGCTTGCCGATTGGGATCCGATGCTGGCGAGGATCGTTTGTGGCAAAGCCGATTTTCCCAGCGTGAAGGCCGGCATGGTGATGGTGCCATCGACCGCGGAGGTCGAAGTGAACGCGGCAAGTTTGCCGCCGCCTGCCAGCACCGAGAAGTTGACGACCTGGTTGTCGAGCCTGTTGCCGTACTGATCGACTCCGACGAGAAGCACCGGCTGGGCGAGCGCGGTTCCAGCCGGGCCTGATTGATTGTTTCCTGCGAGAAGATTGAGTGACTGAATCTGTCCGGCGGCTGCGGCGACCGTGAAAGTCACCGAGGCGGGCCCTTTTGAGAGAGTCATCGTCTGGTTGCCTTTCGTGGTGCCAAGGACCCACTCGGTCAAAGGGAATGTCATGTTGCCGGTCGCATCAGTGGTCAGTGCCGCTTCCAGTGAGGATCCGCCACCGGTAACACTTACGTCGACCAAGGCTCCGGCGATGCCGTTGTCATTCGCATCCTTCAGCACGGCGGAGATTGGGGCGGTGACTGGCTGGCCGACAACTCCGGTGAGACTTGTCGGCGTAACTGCGATGAGCTTCGCTGGCGCGCCCGCGATCGAGGTGATGTTCAGAATGAGGGGTGTCAAACTTCCTACGGTTATCGTCAGGGTATTGATCCCGACGGTTTTCCCGAGGGTCCAGGTACCTACCGTAGTTGTAGGCGCGGTGCTTTTGGTCGGGGCGTCGGCGATGGTGCCGCCACCGGCCGTTACCTTGATGTCGACCGAAGCACCACTCATCGGACTCCCGTCCTGGTCCTTAACTACGAAGGCAGGCGCCACCGTCAGCGCGGAACCAGCCGTGGCTGTGCCTGACGGCGCGAACGTGAACGCGATCGAGGACGGGACTGCTTTAGGACCGGAAGAATCTCCGCAGGCGGAGCAAAGGACTGCGACGGCTGCGGTACGAATGACAAAGTATTTGCGCATCTATAGAGGACGAGAGTGCGCAAAGATTGGTCAATTGTTCAGATAGTCAAGATTTACATCGGGCCTTCGGGCATTTCGTCGGCGGATCTGCCGTAAGTCCATGGCACCGGCACTTCGAGCATCCGCAGGTACACTCCGATCTGCGCGCGATGATGCGCCGAGTGTGTGACGAACGCCGTTCGTATAACCGTGGATCGCGGAGCCTGGAGTGCGACCCCACCGCCGGCTCTAAGTGTCCACGTCTGATTCGCCTGATCCCAGGTCATTTTCTGAAGCAGACCCTTCAGTTGCGCGCTCAGCTGATCGAACAGCTTTACTCGTTCGACACTGCTCGTGAAGGTCGGATCCGGCGGACGCGAAGCAAACGCGTCGAACTCCTCGCGGGTGAGCATCATCATGGCGAATCCCGGTAGTTGCGCGAGGTGAGTCGCGAGCTCGCCGAGTGATCTCGATTTGGCGTGGGGACGCCAGTCGTCGTTGCCATTGGGAACGCGCTCGAGCATCCGACGCGTCGTCGCGAGCTCGCCCTCGAGATCCGGGAAGAGGGCTGACAACGGCGCCGCACTCGAGCTTCGCGAAGAGGCGGCGGCAGGACGTTTTCTGGCTGTCGTTTTCTTTCTTGTTACCGTTCTCTTTCTCATTGCCGCTTTCCGGCTGCTCGCTGATTTCGTTTTTCTTGCCGACTTTCTGGAAGTTTTTGGCATGGCTTCGAGTTCGGTGAAAGGGATATCAGGATATTAACTCGCCCACGTAACAGGCGGGTGACTTCCAGCCGCCATTAATTTTCGCGATGCAGATGACCTTCTCACGGGCGGCGAAATCCTGACAACGCATTCGCGCGGCCGCGCCTTTGCCGCGCTGGCGATCGCCGGTTGCTTGTGGGGAACGGGATTCCTGTTCGGGAAGTGGGCGTTCGCCGAGCTGTCGGTAGGGCAGATGGTGCTCTACCGATTTCTGTTCGCGTCGGTCGGGTTCGCGCCCGGAGTATGGCGCGGAATGCGAAATCCGGCAACGCGCATCCGGCGACAGGATTTGTGGGTGATTCTCATCGGCGCGCTCGTCGGCGTACCCATCCAATTTCTGATTCAGTTTGCCGGACTGGTGCGAACGACAGTATCGCACGCCTCGCTAATGGTGGGCGTGCTGCCGGTGCTGCTCGCGGCGGGCTCGGCGATGTTTGCCCACGAGCATGTGACGGTTAAAAGATGGATCGCGCTTCTCACATCGACACTCGGTGCCGGCCTCATTGCCTTCGGCGCGTCGACGGGCGAGGCAGGATCGCAGGCGACACTGCTGGGTGACCTGCTCGTTGCCGCTTCACTGATTGCGGCGGTCGTGTGGATCCTGCTGGTGCAGGTGATGATGAAGTCGGGGCGGTACACGCCAATCACTGCCAGCGCTTATGTGATGACGTCGGGCACGCTAATGCTGGTGATATGGATCTTCGCCACCGAGGGTCCGCCGCCCGTCCACTTGTCCGCGCTCACCTGGGTGTCGGTGGTAGCGATGGGACTTCTGGCGACGACAGTTACGACCTACTTATGGAACTGGGGATTGGCGCAGGTGCCCGCGTCCCAAGCCGGCGTATTTCTCAATCTCGAGCCAGTAGTCGGTGCAATACTCGGTGTTCTCGTGCTCCACGATGTGCTCGGCCCGTATGGGGTTGTGGGAGGATTACTGGTGATTGGGGCGGCCATTGTAGTCGCGATGGACGAGGGGGAGTCAAAAGCGCGGTAGCGCACAATCCCGTCGTTTTGCACTTTGCCCGAGTGCCGCAAAACGCGGCAGTTCGAGCGCGGCAGCAAGCCATCGCCGATATGTTAACTCGTTATTTTCCAACACCTTATGACTTGGCGAGTTAGCCAGGAATCGACGGCGACTCAGGGTGTTTCCCTAGGGGTAAGCACCTAGTCTACTGTATGAACGACGAGTCCCGTCGTCCCCCAACCGCTTCTCGGAGAAGTCATAAATGTCGAACAAAAAGGGTTTCACCCTTATTGAGCTTCTGATCGTAGTCGTCATCATCGGCATTCTTGCCGCGATTGCGATTCCGAAGTTCGCGAACACTAAGGACAAGGCGTACGTCGCTGCGATGAAGTCTGACCTTCGCAACATGGCGACCTACGAAGAGCAGTACGCTGCCGACAACGGTGGTTCGTATTTCTCGGGAACCGCGACCTCTGCGGCTCCGCTGCAGGGTTTCAGCCCTTCGCAGAACGTTACTGTCGTAGTGACCGCAGTTGCCGGTCCGCCACCGTCGTGGAGCGCGACCGCTGCGCACACGCAGTCGGCGAAGACGTGCTCGATGATCAACGGTGTGATCACCTGCACCTGATTAGGGTAGCGTGGTAGGGGAAGAAGGGGGAGCGGCGGAAGCCCTCCCCCTTTTTCTTTTCCCGTCTCTTTCGTGCTTCGCTACTTTACCAGCTCCGCCGTCGCCACCGCGCCATTCATCTGCGGCAGCACGGTCACCGATTTCACCGCGCGTCGACTGGCCTTGTCTACCCACAACGTCGTCGACTCGCCAGTTCCACCATCGGCCGGAGTGATCTCGACCTTCCACGCGTCAAAAGCTCCCGCGGGCACCGTCACTTTCTCGCTGCCGACGACCTTGAGCTGACGCGCGTTAACCTTCTGCGCCATGATGTCAAAGTTGCGAAAGGTCGTGGTGTAACCGTCGGTTATGGGCAGTGTGGCGATGACATCGCTCGCGCCCGCGCCGTCGGCGAAGAGTGAGCCGCCAAGGTCCGCGGCAATCGGGCGATCCTGACCGTTCATGCTCATGGTGCCCGTCGCCTTGTTGTCGGCGAAGGAAAGCTGGACAACCGCCGGCCCCTGATGAATCACGCGCTTGCGGAGCTGGAGCGTGCCCTTGTCGAGTGTCGCTTCATCGCTCATGGTGCCCATTGGCATCACCGCGGTTTCTGTAACCACCCACACTCCGCTCGAATCCTTCACCGTGCGGGTGAGATCCATCGCCATCGACTGGCCGCCTGCCTCCAGCGACCCCTTGTACGTCGCTGTTCCCGGAACGAGCGCTGCCGTCGGCTTCGGCGCACTCGGTGTGACCTCCATCTTCTTCGCCAACACCACCGTCTTCGGATCAACGGTGAGCACCGCCATCCGCTGGGTGATGGCCGGTGTCATTCCCTCCTGGTACCGCCCGCCCAAATGCTTCGCCAGGAATTTTTCGGCGGAAGTGAATAACACCAGGTTGTTGATCGGCCGAGCAAAGCCGTGACCCTCGTCGGGGGCAAGAAGATATTCGACGGGAAATCCGCGATCGCGCAGCGCGACGACGATCTGCTCGCTCTCGGCGCGGTTGACGCGCGGATCGTTGGCGCCCTGAATTACAAGGAGTGGCGCCTTGATCTTGTTGGCTGAATTGAGCGGAGACTGCCTGACGAGCTGCGCCTTTCCTTCAGCGGTGTTCGGATTTCCCATCCGCTCGTTGAAGACGGTACGGATCGATTCCCAGTAGGGCGGAATCGAGTTGAGCAGGGTGAGGAGATTGGACGGCCCTACTATAGATACGCCCGCCGCGTAGAGATCGGGTGTGAATGCGAGTCCGGCGAGAGTGGCGTAGCCGCCGTAGGATCCGCCCATGATGCCGACGCGCTTCGGATCGGCGATTCCCTGAGCGATCAGATAGCGGACGCCGTTGGAGATGTCGTCCTGCATCTTCTGGCCCCACTCATTGTTGCCGGCGTTGAGGAATTTTTTCCCGTAGCCGGTGGAGGCTCTGAAGTTGGGCTGCAATACCGCGTAACCGCGATTGGCCAGGAACTGTGGGATCGGTGAGTAACCCCAGGTGTCGCGTCCCCACGGACCGCCGTGAACGTAGACGACGACGGGAAGCTTTTTCGGAGAGACGCCGACGGGCAGAGTGAGATACGCGGGCACGGTGAGACCGTCAGTCGACTGGTACGAGATCGGCTTCTGCTGCGCCAGCGATTCGCGCGGGAGCTTGTCGAAGACTTTATAGAGAAGAGTGAGCTTCTTCGAATCGCGATCGAACAGCCAACGCTCGCCCGGTTCGCGGTCGCTGCTGGCGACGATCATCCAGGTGCGTTCATCCCCGGTCATGGAACTGATGCCGATTTCTTTGCCGGGAAGTTTGCTCTTGAGAAGGTTGTAATCTTTTTCCCAGGATGGATCCTTCCAGTACGCGCGGGTTCTGTCGTCGACGTACGCGGTTCCGACCAGCTCGTTGGTTACGTCGGAAAAATTGGCGGCGCCAAAATCGACGCGGTTCAAAGGATCCGACTCCACCAGCTGCTCGGATTTCGTAGCCGGGTCGAAGAGAACGAGGCGGGTGAGATCGGGCTCGCCCTTGTTGGTCTCGAGGTAAAGCTTGCTGTTGGTCTTGTCGAAGCGGAGCGGATTGCAGGTTTCGAAGACACTGCACGAATAGACCTGTGTGAAGCCGGTCGGATCGACGCGCAGAATCTCGGTGTCGCCTTTGTCGGTGGTACGAACGGCCAAGCGGAGCGCGCCGGCGTTGTCGAACAGCCATCCCGCGATGTGCTCGGTGTTCTGCCGCATCAAAGTCTTGTCGCCGGTGGCAATGTTCACCTTATAGAGATCGTGCCACGACTTGTCGCGGTCGTTGATCCCGACATACATGGTGTTGGGATCGTTGCGCGGAACGTCGTAGATCATCGCGCGCACTCCCTTGGCGGCGGTGAGATTTCGCGCCGGCGGCACGTCGGATCCCGCGGCTGGCGCGGCAGTCGGATCAACGGCGTAGACGTTGAAGTTTTCGTCGCCGCCCTGATCCTGGGCGAAGAGGATGTACTTCCCATCCCTGCTCCAGAAATACTGGGTGACCGGTCGCTTGGTGTCGTTGGTGATCAGCTTGGCGGCCGACCACGGCGCGGTCACGGGCTTCACCCAGACATTGCGGGTGTCTTTATACGGCTTGAGGAACGAGATGAACTTCCCGTCGGGCGAGATCTGGGCGCCGGAGATTTCCGGGTTGCCGAAGAAGAGCTCGCGATCGATAAGCGGGGGAAGTTTTCCGTTCTGGGCGGAGAGGGCGGGAGCGCTGATCGCAATGGCAATCGGGAGGGCCCAACGAGTCCGGGTGGGTCTCATGCTTCAAACCTCTGGCTGCGGGATGGCGGGGATTGGGGCGGGACAAACATAGGGGTCAGATAATTCTCCGACCAGTTTGAATTTGAGCTAACAGCAGGCACTACTCTGCCTATAAGTAACGTATTTGCCAGAGCGAAGTGATCCGCTTCTTGACGCAATGCGGGGCACACTCTAAGTCTGGAACGACCTCAGCTGCCTACACCCGTTGCGAGGAGGAGGAAGGATGATGCGCACGACGAGGATCTCATTGCTCTTTGCTTCCGTGTTGCTGGCTCTAGCCGCGCTGGGAAAAACTGCGGCGGCTCAGTCAAGAGATGAGCTCGCGGTGCGAGCTGCATCCAACGCGTGGCAACGGTACATCGCGGCTCAACAGATCGACAGCATCGTCGCTCTTCACACCACGGACGCGATGATCATGATGGCCAACAGTCCGGTGATAAAAGGATCGAACGGAGTGCGTGCGGGCTGGGGCGACATCGTCAAGCTTCCCGGTCTGAGCATGCATTGGACGCCGACGAAGATAAACGTCGTGAGTCCAACCGTTGCCACCGAATACGGCACCTACACCGATTCGTACGACACGCCGAGCGGAAAGGAGAGTGACGCCGGGAGCTACGTGACAATCTGGAACAAGGTGAATGGAAAATGGCGGGTCGCGCTCGACGCGCCGGTGAGCAGCATGCCCGCCGCAACGCCCGCGCCCGCTGAAGGAACGACGTTCGTCGCGAGGAGCCCCGGCACGCTGATGTGGACCGACTTTGCGCAACCGGGATTTGCGCCGGGGATGAAAATGTCCGTGCTCCACGGCGATCCGTCGAAAGCCGGACGCTTCGTGATGCGACTCAGCTTTCCCGACGGATACCAGATTCCACTGCATTGGCATCCGACCGCGGAGTACGTGACGATCGTGTCGGGCAGTGGAGTGTTCGGAATGGGAGACACAGTCGATATGAGCGCGGCAAAGCCCTTCGCCGTCGGAGATTTTGTTTTCATTCCAGCGCGTCACCCACATTTCCTTCAGGCGCGAGGACCGACTGTGGTGCAAGTCAGTGGAAACGGTCCATTCGTGCTGAATCTCGGGGTACCGAAGTAGGCGGGAGGCGGGAGGCGGAAAATGGCTGTTCTGGACGCCGGTGAGCAGCCCAAAAATCCACAAAATGGGTAAAAAGAAAACTGACTGTGCGTCGCCGCACAGTCAGTTTTTTTGGCTAATCGCTTGCAATAACAGCCGTCCAAAACGATCTCTTTTCAGTCGGTTTGATACAATGGACAGCCTTGACAACGAACTCGAAGCGAACAACAAAGCCCGTTCTGAAACCCCCTCTTCCAGGAATCCGCAGCGCGCCTTTGACTGCGGCACCCGGCACGGGCAATGGCGAGACGATCGCAGGTCATCGACTCTTCCACAGCGTTTGGGGGCAAGCTCACAAAAATTGAAAGATCAGGGCTGCAGGGGAACGAGATAACCTGACAGCTCGGCCGCATGCGCAAACGACCCGGGTTCGGTAGCCTCCTCATTATCGGAGGCCACGAAGACAAAAACGATGAAAAGGTGATTCTCCGAATGCTTGCCAAGAAAGTCGGCAAGTCGGGGAAGCTTGTCGTTGCCACAATTGCATCGAATTCTCCGAAGGTGATGTTCGAGGAGTATGACGCGTGCCTCCGCGGCCTCGGTATGCGTCACATTCATCACCTGCAGGTCGAGAGTCGAGAGGAAGCGCTCAATGAATCCAAGCTTCGCATTCTCCGTGATACCGACGCGGTGTTCTTCACCGGCGGAGATCAGCTAAAGATCACCAGCCAGATCGGCGATACGCCGATTTTTTCTCGAGTGCATGAGATCTATAACGCGGGCGGTCTGATTGCCGGCACTTCTGCAGGAGCATCGGTAATGACCGAAACGATGATGGTCGCGGGAAACGGTGACCAATCTCACCGGATCGGGTCGATGCTCAGGCTGGCGCCGGGTTTCGGCCTGCTTCCCGGCGTCATAGTCGATCAGCATTTCGCCGAGCGTGGACGGATCGGTCGGTTGCTGGGTGCGATCGCGCAGAATCCGAGGATGCTTGGTATCGGGCTCGACGAGGACGCAGGCATTCTCGTTCGACGTGGCCGGTTCCAGGTCGTCGGATCAGGTGCGGTCTATGTCGTCGACGGCGGCAAGGTCAGCTTCAGCAACATCAACGAAGCGAAGCCGGATGAACCGCTGTGCATCTATGGAGTAAGGCTCCATGTGCTCAATCAGTCCGATTCATTCGATCTGAAAAAACGCCGGCCGTTCTATCATCCGGCGGAAAAAGTGGAAGAAATGCTGGTCTGACATCCCGGCCTTGATCGGCCCGGTCGCGGGCGGAGGTTTGAATTCCATGAGGAACGCCATTCTTTGCTTGTTTGCGCTCGGTCTCACCGCCACGGCGGCAAGCGGTCAGGCACCGTTTCCGACTTCTGTCCGCACAGCCGTTGAAACAGCACTCGGCCGCAGCGGCACCCCGAATCCTGGCGGCGTACTGAAATTCGGATTCCCGCGCGGCGACCTGCGTGTCGTGGCAAACGGAGTCGCGCTCAACCCAGCGTTCGCGCTCGGATCCTGGGCGGCCTTCCAGCGAGTTGGAGATCACGCGATGGTGATGGGGGACCTCGTGCTCCTCGAGACCGAGGTCGAGTCGGTGATGGCGAGCCTCCAGCGGGATGGCATCGAGCAGACCGCGCTCCACAATCACCTGCTCGGCGAGTCGCCGCGGGTGATGTACATGCACATCCGCGCCATCGGCAATCCCACCCGAATTGCCGCGGCACTGCGAAGGGCGCTCGAGTTTACAGCCACACCAATTGCCGCTCCGACCGCGGCTGCCTCCCCTTCTCCATTCAGCCTCGACACCGCCGCGATTGCGAGCGCGATCGGCATCCACGGAAAAATGAATGGTGGGGTCTATCAGCTGAGCGTTCCGCGCCGGGAGAAGATCCTGATGGAGAAGCACGAGATCCCAGCGTCGATGGGTGTCGCCACGGCGATAAACTTCCAGCCCACCGGGATGGGAAAGGCGGCGATAACCGGTGACTTTGTTTTGATCGGCCGAGAGGTGAATCCGGTGCTGTCGGCGCTCGCCGAAAGCGGGATTCGCGTGACGGCTATCCACAGCCACATGATCGACGAGCAGCCCAGACTGTTCTTCATGCATTTCTGGGGGAATGACGACGCGCTGAAATTGGCGAGAGGGTTGCGCGCGGCGCTCGATCGCACGGGGTCGAAGTAGTTGGGAGGGCTGAGGGGCTAGGACCAACGGCATGGTGACTCAGGGCCCAGGCCCTCGGTCCTCGTTCTGGCTCTTAGGCTAGGTACCGCTCCCCCGCAATCAGCCCAAGTATTCATCTGCCCTATAGGAGAGCAGATGAATTTCAGTTCGCGAGTTCGTCGTGGCTGATACCATTACCGAAGTTCAGCACGGTTTCGCTGCTTACGACATCGAGCGGGAGCTCGGTAGCGGCGGCATGGCGACAGTGTATCTCGCCCACGACAGAAAACACGATCGCCGAGTCGCAATAAAAGTTCTGCATCCGGAGCTGGCAGCGATGCTGGGGACTGACCGGTTCGTCCAGGAAATCAGAGTCACTGCGAATCTGCAGCACCCGCATATCCTCGGACTGATCGATTCAGGAGTAATCAGCGACGACGGAGGCGAGCTGAGAGGGCGGCCGTACTACGTCATGCCGTACATCGACGGCGAGACGCTACGAGATCGCCTGGACAAAGAGCAACAGCTGCCGATCTCCGACGCCATTCGAATTGCGAGCGAGGTAGCCAGCGCGCTCGACTACGCGCACCGCCACGGTGTGATTCACCGGGATATCAAGCCGGAAAACATTCTGCTGCACGATGGAAGCGCGATCGTCGCGGATTTCGGAATTGCGCTGGCGGTCACGCAGGCCGGCGGCTCCAGAATGACCCAGACTGGTCTCTCACTCGGCACGCCGTTCTACATGAGTCCGGAACAGGCGATGGGAGAGCGTACGATTACGGCGCGTAGCGACATCTATTCTATTGGCGCCGTGGCGTACGAGATGCTCTGCGGCGAGCCGCCATTCACCGGTCCAAACACTCAGGCAGTCGTCTCGCGGGTCATCACCGAGGAGCCGCGAGAGCTTACCAACCAGCGGCGGAGCATTCCTTCCAATGTCTCGCAGGCAGTATCACACGCGCTCGAGAAAATTCCCGCCGATCGATTCGCGTCTGCCCGCGAGTTCGCCGAAGCGCTCAGCAATCCATCGTACCGCTCGGCTGCATCAGCGGGCAAGACGAGAATGAGCAGTGCCGGCGCGTCGCGAGATCTGCTGTACGCGCTGGCGGCGGCGGTGGTGATTTTCGCGGGACTCGCAATTTGGGGATGGGTTCGTCCTTCACCGAAGAAGCAGGTGATTCGCTACGCCATGGCGATGGATCCGGCCGAGCTCCTCGTTCCGGGTGGAGAGTTCTGGTCACGCATCGCTCTTTCACCGGATGGGACGAAGATCGCCTACCTGAGTGGGCCGAGGCGGCAGCTCATGATGCGGTCCAGAAACGATCTGCGCGCGCGACGTATCGTACGCGGCGAAGTTGCGTACACGCCGTTCTTCTCGCCGGACGGGACTCGGGTCGGTTTCATGAGCAACAGGCGGGAGCTGAGTATCGAGTCTATGGTCGGCGGCACGCCATTGACGATCGCCGACACGCTGATGGGGCCTACGGGCGCAACATGGGCACCGGACGATTTCATTTACACCGACGGCTATGGTCCCGCGCCGCTCGTACGAGTAGAGGCAAAGTCGGGTGCGGTGCCCCGATACTTTACGACGCTCGACAAATCGCGCGGCGAAACCGATCACATCTGGCCTGACGCATTACCCAGTGGCAAAGGAATCATTTTTACGGTCGTATCCGGTTCCGCAACTGGCGCCACCCGCAGCATCGCTGTGGCCGAAGTCCCGTCCGGCAAGCACCGTGTTCTGATCGAGGCCGGGCTCTACGCCCGGTACTCTCCATCGGGCCATCTCGTCTATGTCACGCCCGACAAAACTCTGATGATGGTTCCGTTCGATCAGGGCTCCCTCAAGATCACCGGTGATCCCGTTGCGATCGTACAGGATGCACGGCCTGGGCTTTCTGGATCTGCGGACATCGCGATCTCGAAATCGGGGACGCTGATGTACGCCACTGGTGGATCCGAGGGCAAGCAGGAGCTGGTGTGGGTAACCCGCGACGGCAAAGCGGATTCAGTCGATCCCGACTGGCAGGGAAGCTTCACGTACCCCAGTCTCTCGCCAGACGGAACCCGCGTCGCGGTCACGACAGGCGTCGCCGAGAACTCGGTGATCTGGGTGAAGCAGCTGGACCACGGTCCTACGGTGAGACTCACCCTCGAGGGAAGCAGCAATTACTACCCGGCGTGGTCGCCCGATGGACGTTCCGTGGCGTTCAGCTCCAACGACACCGAGCTATACACCAAACGCGCTGATGGAAGCTCGCAGGCCGCATTGCAGATTCGAGATCCGCGACGAGTGCTTGGACCGCGATGGTCGCCCGATGGAAAGTGGTTGATCTATCGAACCGACAGACAGACCGCCGGCGCCGGCGACATAGTGGGAATCAGGCCCGGGATCGACAGCACACCGGCTCCGCTGGTGGCGACGAAAGCGAGTGAATTGTCCCCAGCCATTTCTCCGAACGGCCGCTGGATGGCGTATACGTCCAACGAGACGGGCTCGTACGAGATCTATGTGGTGCCCTTCCCCAACACGCGCGACGCGAAGTGGGCGATATCTACGCAAGGCGGGTCCGAGCCGGTTTGGAGTCACGACGGCAATGAGCTGTTCTACCGCGACGCCGCCAGTAACCTGATTTCGATGCAGGTGACGAACTCACCCACCTTCGCGACAGGACGCTCGACGGTCCTTTTCGCGTCCGGCAATTACGCCGCGTATGAAGCGAGTCCGCAGTACGACGTGTCGCCCGACGGTAAGCGCTTCCTGATGATGAGAGCGGGAACGGGAACTTTGACGGATCGTGTTATCGTTGTCGAGAATTGGTTCGAGGAACTGAAAACGAAAAGGGAGATAGCTAGCCCCCGCAATTAACCTCACTCGCGTTCGCGATCATGTTCCGGTAGTTGTCCGGATCGAGATGCGTTCCGGCCGCCTCGAAGTACTTTTCCCAGAAATCACGAATCGCCGCACCGCGTGCGCTGCTGACGTCGGCGCCCGCCACTACCACGCATACATCGCGCAGCTGCGGGATCCTTTGCGCCGCCGAGAGGTGCTTGATCCAGGCATCGGTGGGTATGTCGCTGCGTGTAGTCATCGTGACGTCGGGAGTCTCGTTGATCATGTCCGACAACAACAAAAGCGTGCGACGGGTGTTGGGCGAGGGTCTCGAGTAGTCGGCAGCACGGACGAGGGTGCCGAATATGTCGGTGTTTCTGATCTCCTTGG
>JBJMOT010000100.1:0-45341 GCA_045803585.1 Gemmatimonadaceae bacterium | reverse complement strand
CACCCGGCCTGTAGCAACTCCAGATGCCCTCGTCTAACTTGCTCTTATGAGCGTTCTTCGCCGCAAACGGCCTCGTCCGCAGCCGGACGTCGAGCACCAGATCCGGGACGAGCTTGCCGCGATTCTCCCCATCCTGAGAATCGAGTCATGCGCCATCGAGCTTCAGAAATTCGATCCGGCTAGCGGCACCGCTGTGCTCTTCATGAGAGGCGGCTGCACCGACTGCGATTGTTCTCCTGCCACTTTCATGCAAGGGATCGAGACGCAACTCAAGCTTCGGGTCCGGGAACTGAGAGCCGTTCTGATCACCGAAGAAGCCACACAATGAGCGGCAATCTCCAGGAACGTGTCACGGACGCGCTATCGCGCATCCGGAACAATCGAGTCGGCGCCAACGTGCTCGAGGCGGAGATGGTGCGCGATATCGCCACCACTACTGACGGCAAAGTCAGACTGAGTCTATTCCTGTCCGCAGACGATGACGCTACCGTCGTTCGCGAAGTGAGGCAAACCCTGCAACAGATTCAGGGAGTGACCGACGTCCGCGTCGATGTAAAGGACGCGTCGCAATCGAAGCGCCCGGAAGCATCACCACCGAAACGCGCCGCCACCTCGCGGGCGCTGCCGGTGATGGGGCAGGAGCCGCAGTCGCAGCGTGCGACGACCCCTGCGCCTACACCCGTCGCCTATCCGCACCTCGGCAACATCATCGCCGTGTCGAGCGGCAAGGGAGGCGTTGGGAAATCGACCGTCGCCACCAATCTCGCCATCGCCCTCGCTCAGCAGGGCGCGCGTGTCGGACTTATGGACGCGGATATCTACGGACCGAACATTCCGCGCATGATGGGCATCAATGCCGCTCCGCCGGTCGAAAACGAGAAGATCATCCCGCTCCAGGCGCACGGTGTGAAGATCATGAGCCTCGGCTTCATGATCGAGCGTGATCAGCCAGCGATCTGGCGAGGTCCCATCATCATGAAGATCATCAGCCAGTTTCTGCGCGATGTGCAGTGGGGCGAGCTCGATTACTTCCTTGTCGACATGCCGCCCGGAACGGGCGACGCGCAGCTCTCACTGGTGCAGGCGACGATGGTCCACGGCGCGATAATCGTCACCACCCCGCAGGAAGTCGCTTCGGGTGATGCGCTGCGCGGAGCCAAGATGTTCGAGCGCGTAGCTGTTCCGGTGTTGGGAGTCGTCGAAAATATGAGCTACTTCATCTGCCCGAACTGCGACGACAAACACCACATCTTCGGCAGCGGCGGCGGGCAACGTCTGGCCGAAGAACTCCAGGTTCCACTTCTCGGCGAGATTCCATTCTTTGCCGGCGTACTGGAGGGCGGTGACAGAGGAGAGCCAATTGTCGTGAGCGGGCCTGATACACCATCCGCCAAAGCGCTATTCGATCTTGCCGGGCGGTTGAGCGGGTTGCTCAACGCGCACGCGGGCGCGACTTAGGCCGTTACTGCGTTCTTCTTCGGCCTGGTGCGCCACCAGGAGAGAATCACCGCGCCGAATCCGGTCAAGACGGCCACGAGCGTCACCGAGAACGC
The DNA here is from genome assembly GCA_045803585.1 of Gemmatimonadaceae bacterium. Taxonomy (GTDB): domain Bacteria; phylum Gemmatimonadota; class Gemmatimonadetes; order Gemmatimonadales; family Gemmatimonadaceae; genus UBA4720. The sequence continues at coordinate 43,788 of JBJMOT010000100.1, read as the reverse complement.
GAGCATTCGCAGTACCGACCCGAGGATCGGAAACCATGTGAACGCGGCGGCGATAATCCACAGCGCGCTGAAGGCGAGAATCCCGCTGTAGAGATACTGAAGTTCCTGCCCGCCCGGCGTCTCCGCCTCGCGCTTGCCGGCTATGGCGATGCCCGTCACGTGTGCGACGGCGAGGAATCCGAGAATCGCGATTCCGGAAAGAGCGACGAGGAATATCGGAACAGCGACCGGAATCAGAACTACACCGATAATCGTGATGGCGAGCGCAACGACGATTGCGATTACTGCCGGAATCGAGGCAACGCCGCCGAGCAATCCGGTAAGTAGAGAGCGTCCAGTCTCGTTGGTGACGACCTCCACCGTTCGCGTGAAGTAATCTCGCAGGAAGAACAGAACCAATGTTCCCACCAGCAGCATCACCGCCAGCCACAAGAAAGCGGACACGAGTGAGCCGACGGTCGTGCGCGGACGACCGCCAAAGCTGATGGTCGCGCGGTTATGCGTAGCTCCGACATCCTTCACCAGCCCGAGTATGGATCCGCCCTCGTTGCGTACGCGCCCACCGAGTGCAACGGCGCCGCCGCGAACCCTTCCGCCGTCGTGCACGATGACATCACCGAGGACCGCGGTCGCTGCGCCGTCGACATTTCCGTAGACATCCAGATTCCCGCGAATCACCATCACCGACCCGGAAGTCGTCGTGCCCGCTGGCACCGACATATCGCCGGTGCTGACCTTCGCGTAGTCCTTCAGGCCGGAAATCCTGATGCGTTGAGCGTACGCATCCTGCGCGGCGGAGGCCGTCAATAGCAGAGTCAGACCGAGCAGGATCGATTTCATCGTAGGATGAATAGGAGGCGGAACACGCGGCGTAGCTTCATTTACGCTGCCTTGCGTTTGGCGATTTGTGCTGCGGTTCGAATCCCGGTATAGCCGGCGACGAGCCCGAACGCCAACACGAGGTAAAGGACAGCGGCCTGGAGCGCCCCTGCCTGGAGGAAGGCAATCGTCTCAGGGCCCAGGACAACCGCACCGGCCTGTGTCCCAATGGCAGCAATCGCGAAGGCATATTGTGCGACCGCCGCACTCATGACTGCAGTGAGGACGTCGATCTCGAAGAACATGAATGCCGCGGCGGCGATGAGGGCGACGCCGGCGGTTGCTCTCCCCGTGGCACGAACGAGGCTGACGCGTCTGCGCGCAACCAACGCCTGCTGTCCGCCCTGATGGAGCTCCAGGTGCCTCGACGCAGTCACTGGAACAACACGGGCGGCCTGCAGACGATCTACGCGCGCAATAACGCGATCGGCAAAATCCCGAGAAGGCGACATATAGGGGAGTCGCTGCAACTCGGCCGCAATGGGGACGAAATCTTCGTCGAAATCGTGCTCGATCATGGGTTCCTCACCTGAGGGCTTACGGGTTTGGTACGGTGGAAGTTTCAGCTTTTTTCGATGCTTTTTTGCTCGCAGAAACGTGCGTTGGCGGACTCATTTGAGATCCCCCAAATACTGCCTTAGTTCCTGCCTCGCCCGGTGGATGTATGTCTTTACCGTACCAAGCGGGAGCTTCACGATTTCAGCGATCTCATCGTAGGAGTAATCCTCGACGTGCCGCAGTATGATGCAGGCTCTGTACTCCGGTCTGAGCTTCGCTATCGCCTTCTCGATCTCGGCGCCTATCTCGCGGGATTCGAGCTCCTCGAGCGGAGACTCGCCGCCGCTGGTCACCGTGACCGCCGTCGCTCGGGCGCTCTCGGCGGTTATTGCATTCGGTGAGCCTTCGATGCTGATCGTATCCACCTGCCGGCGGCGCAGATGATCGATGGTGATGTTGTTGGCGATCTTGAACAGCCAGCTCGAGAATTTGAACTCTGGCCGGTACCGGTCAATGTTGTTCAACACCTTTATGAAGGTTTCCTGCGAGAGGTCCTCGGCGGTCTCCTTGTCGCGGACCATCCGATAGATCAATGAGAATACCGGGCGCTCATATCGCTTGATAAGCTCGCGATAGGCGTCTTCTCGCCCTTCCTGGGCGAAGACGACCACTTGCTGGTCGGATACGTCGGTGTAGGACCTTGCTGGCATCGTTGAAGGTCGGGAAAGATAGCTTGCCCCGCGCACCGTCGCCGGACAACTTTCGTGGCAATGTTGGCAACTGACATCGACAGCGCGACCGCCAGTTCCGCCGCTGCCGGTGGCGCCGAAAAGAGAGCTTACGTAAAGCAGATCTTTTCGGAGATCGCCCCGCGTTACGACCTCCTCAACCACGTCCTGAGTCTGAACATCGACCGTCGCTGGCGCCGAAAGGCCATCGCGATGCTCGGCGTGGAACGCGATGTGGGCGGCCGCTACCTGGATCTGTGCGCCGGAACTCTCGATGTCGCCCAAAGCATTTCGATGCTGCCGGGGTTCATGGGGCTCGTTATAGGCGCAGACTTCGCAGAGCCCATGTTGAGGGCAGGAAGGGGGAAGGTGAAGGGAAGGAGCGTGGCACCGGTGACAGGCGATGCGCTCCAGCTGCCATTGGCCACCGGGCAATTGGCGGGAGCGATCGTCGCATTCGGAATCAGAAACGTCGCCGGACTGGACGCATCACTGCGCGAGATTTTCCGCGTGCTGGCGCCCGGAGCTCGCTTCGTGATCCTCGAGTTCTCTACGCCGCGTATCCGACCGCTGCGCGCGCTGTACCAGTGGTACTTCCACAACGTTCTGCCGATGATCGGGCGGGCAGTGAGCGGACATCGTACCGCGTACCAATATCTTCCGCGATCGGTGGCGAACTTTCCGGTGGAAGAGGAGCTTGCCGGCAGAATGACACGCGCGGGATTTACTGGCGTGACGTGGACGAGCCTGTCACTCGGAGTAGCGGCGATTCACGTTGGAGAGCGTCCGGTTACTTCAGTCCCGACCAAGTGAGCCTGGATACAATATCGCAGTTTCTGTCGGCAATCGATCGCGCGGGAGAGCTGGCGCGTATAAGTGAGCCGGTGAAGGCGCGTCTGGAGATCTGCGAGATCGCCGATCGTGTGATGAAGCAGCCGGGCGGCGGGAAGGCGCTTTACTTCGAGAACGTGATCCTCGACAACGGCCACCGCTCGCAGTACCCGGTCGCGATCAATCTTTTCGGCTCGATGAAGCGCATGTGTCTGGCGCTCGGTGTGGACGATCTCGACCACGTCGGCGAGCGTATTACCGAAATGCTGGATCTGAAGGTACCGGAAGGCTTGGTCGGAAAACTGGCGATGCTCCCGCGTCTGCTGGAGGTCGGGAAATTTCCGCCGCGGATGCGAAGCGGAAAGCCGGCATGCCAGGAGATCGTTCTGCAGGGCGGTGACGTCGATCTGTCCAGCCTCCCGATCATAACGTGCTGGCCCGAGGACGGTGGACCGTATGTCACCTTGCCGATGGTGATTTCGAAAGATCCGCGGCGCGGGATTCGTAACGTCGGGATGTACCGTGTGCAGGTGCTCGGACCAAGGACGTTGGCAATGCATTGGCAGCGTCACAAGGTTGGGGCCGCGCATTGGCGCGAGATGGCTGAGAAAGGTGAGCGGATGCCGGTAGTGATCGCGGTGGGCGCCGATCCGGCGTCGGTGTATTCGGCGTCCGCGCCGCTCCCGCCGACCATCGACGAGTTTCTGTTCGCCGGCTTTCTACGCAAAAATCCGGTAAGCCTGGCGAAGGCTGTAAGCTGTGATCTCGAGGTTCCCGCCGACGCGGAATTTGTCATCGAAGGCTACATCGATCCTGCGGAGCCGCTGGTGATCGAAGGACCGTTCGGCGACCATACCGGATTTTATTCGGAGGCGGACCTCTATCCGCAAGTGCACGTGACGGCGGTGACAATGCGTCGAAATCCCGTCTACGCTACTACGATCGTCGGGCGACCGCCGATGGAGGATTTCTATCTCGGTCACGCCACAGAAAGGATCTTCCTTCCGCTCCTCAAATTGACGGTCCCCGAAATTGTCGACTATCACATGCCCGCAGAGGGGATTTTTCACAACCTCGTTTTTGTGTCGATCGACAAGCAATATCCGGGTCAGGCCTACAAAGTGATGAATGCGCTCTGGGGGCAGGGATTGATGGCCCTGGCGAAGGTTATCGTTGTGGTGGACAAGGAGGTGAATGTGCGCAACGTGCAGGAGGCGTGGTGGGTGGCGTTGAATCACATCGATCCCGAGCGCGACGTGCGATTTTCCATGGGGCCGGTCGATGTGCTGGATCACTCCAGCCGCGGATTCACCTATGGATCGAAGATGGGCATCGATGCGACGCGGAAATGGCCCGAAGAAGGATTCACGCGCAACTGGCCCAAGGTGATCGAGATGGATGCGGCGACGAAGCAGCGCATCGACGGCATCTGGGAGAAGCTCGGCCTCGGCCCCGCACAGAGAGCCGAGAGATTTGTGCGCAATGAGCCAAGATAGAAACGCTGTGACCGACGTGGATCGCGAGGGCCAGACATTTCGAGGCCGGGGAATGTTGTTGCGGCACGCCAACCTTGTACGGCTTCCGCATACTGTGTTCGCGCTACCGTTCGCTCTCGTCGGTGTGGTATTGGCCAGCTATGTGGCGCCGATCACGATACGCGCGGTGGCGTGGGTCGTTGTTGCCTTCACTACGGCGCGATTCGCGGCTATGGGATTCAACCGAATCGTGGACCGCGAGATTGACGGACGGAACCCTCGTACGAGGTCGCGCGAAATTCCTTCAGGCGCGATGACGGTACGAGAGGCGAGTGTGGCCGTGGTGATTGCGTCGCTGGCGTTCGTGATCGCCGCGTGGCAGCTGAACCCGCTATGCCTTGCTCTCGCTCCGGTTGCCCTCGCATGGGTGCTTTTTTACAGCTACACCAAACGCTTTACGCGCTGGTCGCACCTCGTGCTCGGCGTCGGGCTGTCTATCGCTCCGGTCGGGGGGTACCTCGCAGTTACGGGGACATGGAGCAATCCGTGGTGGATGCTGATCGCGCTCGCCATTGCGGTGGCGACCTGGGTTGGTGGCTTCGACATCCTGTATGCACTCCAGGATGTGTCGTTTGACCGGGAGAATGGGCTCTACTCGGTACCGTCCACATTTGGGGAGGCAAATGCGTTGGGAATAGCGAGGGCTCTGCATCTGACGACCGTCGCCGCGCTGGCCCTGGCGGGAGTCGGCGCGGGGGCGGGACTGGTTTATTTCCTTGGCGTCATCGTCGCGGCGGCGCTGCTGCTCTACGAGCATTCTCTGGTCAAGGCGGATGATTTCTCGCGGCTCGACGCCGCGTTCTTCACCATGAACGGCGTGATCAGCATCGTTTTCCTCGGCTTCGTGTTCACCGAGAGGCTCTTCAGATGAACGGAACCCCACCGATCGTCTTCGGAATCACCGGCGCGTCAGGCGCGCCATACGCCGTGCGACTGCTGCAGGCGCTCACCGCCGCGCATCGCCGGGTATCGCTAATCGTCTCGAAGTATGGGATGCGACTGCTGGCGACCGAAGCCGGAATCGATTCGATGGATGCGCTCAGGGATGCAGTCGGAATCGATGCGTGGGCTTCCTACGTGGAAGTATTCTCCAACGATGACCGCGGGGCCGCGCCGGCGTCAGGCTCATCGCGCACCGCGGGAATGATCGTTTGCCCGTGTTCGATGGGCACGTTGTCCGCAATTGCCGCAGGCGCATCCCGATCGCTTATCGAGCGGGCGGCCGACGTAACGCTCAAAGAGCAGCGAAAGCTGGTTCTGGTGCCACGCGAGACGCCGCTGAGTGCGATTCACCTCGGCAACATGCTGCGACTGGCGCGGGCGGGCGCAGTGGTGATGCCGGCTGCGCCCGGATTCTATCACCGGCCGAAGGAGATTTCAGACCTCGTGGATTTCATGGTCGCGAGAATGCTCGATCAACTCGGTGTCGAGCAAAATCTCGTGGCTCGTTGGAAGGGAGAAACGCAGGAATAACCTTGCGGTGTGCCGGCCCGCACTGTCTGGTTACGGGTGCATTAGAAGGAGGAGTTTGTGAAAACTGCGTTGTTAGCTCTGGGTCTCGCGGGAATGATCGGTTGCCTCGAGAGCTGCAATCCCTTTGCGCCTGATCAAAGCGTTCAGCTCGGCGCGTCGAAACTCGACGCACCGCAGACGATAACCTCGGGCAGTTCCCTGAACGTCGTGGTGACGGTGCAGTTGGGTGGATGCTTGTCGTTCGATCGAATCGTTACCGAACGCACGACCACTAACGCGACCCTAACCGTTTTAGGAACTGATGCAGCAAAAGGCCGGAAAAATGTTTCTTGCGCCACCTATATCTTCTATGAACCGCACACCGTTCGGCTCGATCCGCCCTTTTCGAATCCGTTCACGATAACCGCGAACAACGGTCGTCTACCACCGCTCACCGCTACGGTGCAGGTGCAATAGACGGTTGGACGAGCAGCTCAACTGACCTGCCTCGTCCTCTTCATCTCAGCGGGGAAGCGACGGAACCACGACGACAACAGCAGCAGCTCGTCGATCTCGTGAGTGGGCACCTGCGAGTGGGACGGCGCCGGCTGCGAGAAGATTCCTTCGACGAGCTGTTTCATGCTTCGCCGATCCTTCGACGAGCGTGGCTTCGCCACTTCGGCGCGAACTACACCGCGACGAATGAGATAGACTTTGTCCTCCCCCTCGTGGCCGGGAACCGTGTACACGAAGGAGAGATTCTCGACGGCGAACCGCAGCCTCCCGAACTGCGCGCGCAGCGCCTCGAGTCTCTCCAGCTTGTCGCGATAGACGGCGGCGCGCTCGAACTGCAGCTCGGCGCTCAGGCGCTCCATCTGCGTGCGCAACAGGTCGAGCGGCCCGTCGTCGGATCCATCGAGGAACGCGCGGGCGAGTGATACGCGCTGTTCGTACTCGGACGCGGTGCAGCCGCCGACACAGGGGCCGAGGCACTTCGAGATCTCGTGTCGGATGCAACCTGGTGTTCGCGCCAGTTGGAACAGCTCGGTTTGATCGCTGAAGAACATCTTGAGATCGGTGCGACAATCGCGAAGCATCAGCGCGTCATTCAGCTCGCGCACTGCCTCACCGACTCTCTGAGCGCCCACGAACGGACCGTAGTAGATGTCCGCATCTTCGCCAGTCGGGCCACGCACCACGAGCAGCTTTGGCGCCGCTCCGTTTGTCAGCTTGATGAACGAATAGTTCCGGCCGTCCCTCTTCATGGCGACGTTGTAGCGGGGACGGAACCGCTTGATCATCCGCAGCTCCTGGAGCAGTGCCGCGAACTCGCTCGGTGTGTAATCCCATTCGATCGTTTCCGCAGAACGCAGGATGCGCGCGCCTTTGTCCTCCGGATACGCGCAGCGGAAATAACTGAGGAGTCGCGAGCGTACGCGCTTGGATTTGCCGACGTAGACGATCTCGCCGTCGCTCGACAGCATGCGATAGACGCCTGGCCGGTCGGCGGCGGTTTCGCGCACGTTCGATCTCATGATTGCCAGCTGGGTGTCACTCGTCGGCTGCTTGGCGAGCGCTGAGACGGCGCGACTCATGTCAGTGCTGGCATCTTACACACATGGTCGTCGCGCGTCCGTCCACGGCGTGCGTGGAAACGAGTTTGGCCCCGCAACGCCGGCACGGGAGGCCGGCCCGGCCATACGCCTCGAGCTTCTCCACGAAAGTGCCGCGCTGACCGCGTGCATCGCGGTAGTCACGAAAGCTGGTGCCGCGCGCTTCAATCGCTTCGCGCAAAACGTCTACGATTGAGTCACGGAGAAGCGAGGCCTCCTCCAGGGATATCGATGCTGCCGGACGTGATGGGTCGATGCGTGAGCGCCACAGCGCTTCGTTTGCGTAAATGTTGCCGATGCCTGCGATTTTTCGCTGCTCCATTAAGACTTTCTTCACGGGCTGACTCGTAGCCCGAAGAACACCCGATAGATGCGCCGTGGTGAACGCATGGTCAAGAGGCTCGATGCCAAGTTTCCCCGAGTATTCTTCGAAGCGATCTCGGCTCATCAATGCGACCGTGCCCAGCCGCCGGACGTCGGCGTAGTGGAGAGCTCGACCGTCATCGAGATCGAATCGCATCGTCGAATAGCTGAGCTCGTTACCACGAAAATGCCCGTCGTCGATTAGGAGCGCACCGGTGAATCGCGGCTGCACCACGAGCCGATCACCCGTATCGAGATCCAGGATGACGAGTTTCGCGCGGCGCCAGCTTCGCACTATTGTCGCGTTCTGAAGTCGCCTCGCGAGCGAACGCGCGCTTACTTCGCGCAACACGTCGCTCTTCCGAACGGAAACGTTTTTTATCGTTCTCCCGCGAATCGCCCCGTCGAGATCGCGGGCGATCGTTTCAGTTTCAGGTAACTCGGGCACCGCGGCTCAGCTCGCGCCAGGCGATGTCGCGCCGAAGCTGTTTTCCGTTTATTGAGATCCGCTCGGCGTACGATCGTGACAGCTCCGCCGCCTCGATCAGACTTTCGGAGACTGCCGTCACGGCGAGGACGCGTCCGCCCGCAGTGACCAGCTGGTTCGTGGCGGGGTCGATGGCAGTTCCAGCGTGAAAAACCTCGACCCCATTCTCGGGCGCTGGGAGCTCAATGACATCGCCGGTGCGCGCTTTGTCCGGATATCCGGCCGAGGCGACGACCGTGGTCACTGAGGTCAACGGTTTCCAATCTGGATAGCGCGCGCGGCTCAGCGATCCACCGGCGGCGACGGCGGCGATCAGCTCGACGAGCGAGGAATCCATCAACGGCATCAGCGTCTGAGTCTCGGGATCTCCGAAACGGCAATTGAACTCAACCACCTTCGGGCCATCGGCCGTGATCATCAACCCGGCGTACAGGAGACCCTTGAACGCCGAGCCGGCTTCACGGAGCGCAGCCAACGTCGGACGAATGATCTCCGCCATCACCCGCGTCACGAGCTCCGGCGTCGCCAGAGAAGTCGGGGCGTATGCACCCATGCCGCCAGTGTTCGGTCCCCGATCACCCTCGAGCAACCGCTTGTGATCCTGGGCTGCAAGTAGAGGCAGCGCCTGATGACCGTCGCTGATAGCGAAGAGGGAGATCTCTTCTCCCTCCATGAATTCCTCGATGAGGATCTCACGCCCCGCGTTGCCGAACACGCGATCGCTGAGCATCGAGTCAATGGCTCGCTCCGCCTCGGCGGTGCTCAGCGCTACGATTACACCCTTTCCGGAGGCGAGCCCGGACGCCTTGATCACGACAGGCGTTGAGAAATTTGCAAGCGCTGCCTTTGCCTCTTTCGCGTCGCTGTGTTGGCTGGCTCGGGCGGTAGGGATTCCGGCGCGGCCCATCAGCTCTTTCGCGAAGCGCTTCGAAGTCTCTATGCGCGCTGCCTCGCGAGTGGGGCCGAAAATTGGAAGCCCACGGCTCTGAAACAGGTTGACGATACCGCCTTCGAGCGGCTGCTCAGGTCCGACGATTGTCAGATCTACGAACTCATCCTCCGCGAGGTCGGCGAGCTCTTTGTATTTGTCGGATGCGATCGGGATGCATCGCGCCAGCTTCGAAATACCGGGATTCCCCGGCGCGGCGAGGATTTCCAGGGTCGGATCGTCGCGACACAATTTCCAGGCGAGAGCATGCTCGCGCCCACCGCCGCCGACGATCAGAATCTTCATGTGAATGCTTGCTCGAGGTCCGAGATCAGGTCACCTACATCTTCGACACCGCACGACAGACGTACCAGATCATCAGTCAGGCCGAGAGCCGCGCGCCGATCGGCGGGAACGGACGCGTGTGTCATCGACGCAGGATGACTGATCAGACTTTCGACACCACCCAGAGACTCGGCGAGCGAAAACACCCTGACCTTGCCGAGGATTTTCGCCGCTTTCTCCTTGCTGCCGGTCAGCACCGAGATCATTCCGCCAAATCCTTTCATCTGGCGCTTCGCCAGTTCGTGCTGTGGATGTGAGGTCAGTCCCGGGTAAATCACGTTCTCGTGTCCCAACCTCTCAGCCAGCCACGAAGCAATCTTCCGACCATTCTCGTCGTGCCGCGGCATTCGCAAGTGAAGCGTCTTCGTGCCGCGCAGAACGAGCCACGCATCGAACGGCCCGGGAACGGCGCCCGACGAGTTCAAAATGAATTGCATCCGCTCCGCGAGCGCATCATCCCGGACCACCGCGATTCCGCCAACCATATCGCTGTGGCCATTCAGATATTTGGTCGAGGAGTGGTAGACGATGTCGGCGCCGTGCTCGAACGGGCGCTGAAAGTAAGGTGAAGCAAATGTATTATCTACGATGAACAATAGATTTTTTCGTTTGGCAATTTCACCGACCGCGCTGAGGTCAGTGATGCGCATCATCGGGTTGGTCGGTGTTTCCATCATAACCGCGACGGTGTTCTTCTCGCACGCATCCTCGACGTTCTGGGGATCTCGACTGTCGACGTAGGTAAAGCACAATCCGAAGTTTTTGAGAATCTTGTCGAACAAGCGGAAGGTTCCGCCGTAGCTGCTCTCACCGGCAATGATGTGGTCGCCCGACTTGAACAGCTTCATGATCGAATCAGTCGCACCCATTCCGCTGCTGAACGCGAAGCCGTGAGTTCCACCCTCGAGGGCGGCGACGTTTCGCTCGAGCGCCTCTCGCGTGGGATTCCTTCCGCGGGCGTACTCGTAGCCCTTGTTCTTCCCCAGGCCTTCCTGAACGTATGTCGATGTGGTGTAGATCGGTGTCATGATGGCGCCCGAGAGTGGATCGGGTCGCTGGCCGGCGTGGATGGCGCGAGTTCCGAACGCTGCGTTCAGGTCTTCATCGAAGATGCGAGTCATGCGCTTTTCACACCGAAGAGATTGTGGAGGGAAGTTAACCAATCGAGCGCAGGCTTCGCGCGTCGTGGGCATTGAGGCGCGAGTAAATTATTGGCAACTACGCGGCGTTAACAGGCGGACTCGAGGGATACCCAGAATGGCGTACGAAGGTCTGATGGTCAGCGTGTCCGGTGTTCGAGGGCGCGTCGGAGAGGCCCTGACACCGGAGATCATCGCAAAATTTGCGGCCGGCTTCGGCGCGTGGGCGATGGCCCGCGCTGGCGGCAAAGCCCGCATCGTGGTCGGCCGTGACAGTCGCGTATCGGGACCAATGTTTCAGCCCGTCGTCCACGCCGCGCTTCAATCGGTTGGGTGCGATGTCCTCGACATCGGAATGGTCCCGACACCCACGGTACAGCTAGCGGTCGAACACCATCACGCCGCCGGCGGCCTGGCCATAACTGCCAGTCACAATCCGATCGAATGGAACGCCCTCAAGTTCATTGGTCCGTCGGGGCTATTTCTCGACCCTGCCGAGGCCGCAGAGATGCGACAGGTCGTTGAGGGAAACATCCCCCGCGCTACGTGGGACAAGCTGGGCACCATCGCTCAGGACAAAGATGCAGCCCGTGAGCATATCGAAAAAATTCTCGCCCTCCCATTTCTAAATGTCGACGGCATCCGAAAGAAGGGATTTCGGGTAGGTCTGGATTGTGTGAGGGGAGCCGGCGGCACCTTCATGCCCATCCTGCTCGAGCTCCTGGGATGCAAGCTGGCAACGATCAACATGGAGCCTGATGGTCGTTTCCCCAGGCCACCCGAGCCTGTAGCCGAAAATCTCGGTGAGCTCCAGAAGCTCGTCCAGGACTCTCATTGCGACATCGGCATGGCGGTGGACCCCGACGTCGACCGCCTCGCCCTCGTCTCGGATGAAGGGTTGGCCATCGGCGAGGACTATACGCTCGCGCTGGCCGCCAAAGAGGTCCTCCGGCACCGTAAGGGCGTCGTTGTGACGAACCTTTCTACCAGCAGGATCGTTGACGATATCGCCGCGGAGGCGGGCACCAGGGTCGTCCGCGCGCCGGTCGGCGAAGTCAACGTCGCGGTCAAGATGCGCGAGGAAAAAGCGCCGATTGGAGGAGAAGGAAATGGCGGCGTAATTCTTTCAGAGTTACACCTGGGCAGGGACGCGCCGGTGGGTGCAGCGCTCATGCTGCAGCTGTTGCTCGAGGAGGACAAACCGCTGTCCAAGATCGTCGCTGCGTACCCGCGGTACATTATCGTTAAGGACAAGCTTGCCCGCCCCAATGCGCCGCTGGATACCGTCTATCAGGCCCTCCGGAAGGCCTTCAGTGACGCAGAGGTAGATACACAGGACGGACTGAGGCTCACGTGGCCCGATCGCTGGGTGCACATCCGTCCTTCTGGAACGGAACCAATCGTGCGAGTGATAGCCGAAGCGCCGAGCGCCGAAGACGCGGAAAAGCTCGTCCGCGACTGCCGGCAGCCTGTGGAGGCGCTGGCTCGGTAGGGAAGTACAGTCAACCCAAAGAACCTATGTGCGGAATTATCGGTTATATCGGAAAGCGCGGCGCTACCCCTCTCCTCCTCGAGGGACTCAAGCGCATGGAATATCGCGGGTACGATTCGGCGGGAGTTGCCGTCATGAACGGTGGCGGCGTCGAAACCCGGAAGGCGGCCGGGAAGATCTCCCAGCTCGAGCGCGCCCTGGCTACCAGTCCGGTGGACGGTGAGCTCGGCATTGGCCACACCCGCTGGGCGACTCACGGTGTGCCCAACGAATGCAACGCCCACCCGCATCTCGATTGCAAGGGCAACATCGCGGTCGTTCATAACGGCATCATCGAGAACGCGGGCACGCTGAAGCAGGGACTTCAGGCGCGCGGCCACAAATTCGTTTCCGAGACCGATACCGAAGTCATCGCGCATCTCATCGAGGAAGCGTTTGACGGAAACCTCGAAGACGCTGTGATCGAGGCGCTATGGCAGATCGAGGGGACCTATGGAATCGCTGTGGTCTCCAGCGAAGATCGCAATAAACTCGTCGCCGCGCGGAAGGGCAGCCCACTCCTCGTCGGACTTGGCGACGGCGAGTACTACGTCGCCAGCGACGTCTCGGCGATCCTCGCGCAAACCCGCGAGGTCGTCTATCTCGACGACGGCGACGTCGCGGTGCTGACCCGCGATGGGTACACCGTGCTCAATCAGCGCGCCCAGCAGCTCGAGCGGCGCGTCAGCAAGATCGATTGGGATCTCGATCAGATCGAGCGCGGCGGGTTCGACCATTTCATGCTCAAGGAGATCTTCGAGCAGCCGGCGACGGTCGAGAACTGCATGCGTGGCCGCTTACTCCCGGACATGGGTACGTCGAAGCTGGGCGGTCTGAACATGACCGACGAGGAGTTGCTCAAATTCGACAACATCCTCATTACCGCCTGCGGCACGAGCTGGCACTCGGCGCTCATTGGCGAGCACATGCTCGAGAACCTCGCCCGAATTCCGGTGGAGGTCGAGTACGCTTCCGAGCTTCGCTATCGCAATCCGATAGTCACCGACAAGACGTTGTGCATCGTCATCTCGCAATCTGGTGAGACGGCGGATACGCTCGCTGCGATGCGCGAGGCGAAATCGCGGGGCGCCCGCACCTACGGAATTGTCAACGTCGTCGGGTCGACCATCGCCCGTGAGAGCGACGGCGGTATCTACGTCCACGCTGGTCCGGAGATCGGCGTCGCTTCCACCAAGGCGTTCACCAGCCAGGTGATCGCGCTGTTGCTGTTCACCCTGAAGTTGGCGCGTCTTCGCAACCTGTCCGTTGTCGACGGAAAGCAGATCATCCAGGAAATGCAGGAGCTGCCGGCGAAGATCCAGAACGTTCTGGATCGCGCAGACGAGGTCGAGAAAATCGCCGAGGATTTCAAGAACGCGCAGAACTTCCTGTACCTCGGACGCGGTTACAGCTTCCCGACGGCGCTCGAGGGCGCGCTGAAGCTGAAGGAAATCAGCTACATCCACGCCGAGGGTTACCCGGCGGCGGAAATGAAGCACGGGCCGATTGCGCTTATCGACGAGAATATGCCGGTGCTGTTCATCACACCGCACGACTCCGTGTTCGATAAAGTCGTGTCCAACGTCCAGGAAGTGAAAGCACGCGGGGGACGCGTCATTGCGATCACCACTCGCGACGAAGAGGCTCTCGAGGGCAAGCTCGATTACGAGTTCCGCATTCCTGAGACCAAGGATCTCCTCAGTCCGGTGTTGGCGTCGGTGCCGCTCCAGTTGCTCGCCTACTACATCGCGGTGAAGCGCGGTGCCAACGTCGACCAGCCGCGCAACCTCGCCAAGTCGGTGACGGTGGAGTAGTAGCTGAGAGTCCTGCTCCAGCGGGTCTCGCGGGCGGAGGTCCGCATCGAAGGGCGAAGCATCGGCAGTATTGGGAGGGGTTTTCTGCTTCTCGTCGGCTTCACCCACGGTGACACAGCGGATAAAGTCGACTGGTTGGCGGAGAAGACGTCTGGCCTCCGATTGTTCGGCGATGCCGAGGGCAAGATGAATCTCGGCCTGGCCGATGTCGGCGGGGCGGTGCTCGTCGTTTCGCAGTTCACCCTCTACGCGAGCTCCGAGAAGGGGAAGCGGCCCAGTTTCATCGACGCGGCGCGGCCTGAGGAAGCGATTCCGTTATACGAGCGATTTCTTTCCGCTCTCCGCACGCAAGGCCTAACCGTCGAGACCGGAGAGTTCGGCGCCATGATGGATGTCGAGCTCGTCAACGATGGGCCTGTCACTCTCTGGCTCGAGCGATGAGTGAGTGTCGCGTGGTGCTCGCATCGTCCTCCCCGCGGCGACGCCAGCTGCTCGACCTCATCGGCATTCCCCACGAGGTGCGTCCGGCGAACATCGACGAGACCATGCGTCCGCGTGAAGCTCCTCGACGGCACGCCGAGCGTCTGGCGCGTGAGAAGGCGACGAAGATCGCGACGCGCGACCCTGAGCTGATCACCATCGGGGCCGACACCGTCGTCGTCATCAATCGCAAAGTGCTGGGCAAGCCGCGCGATGTGGCGGAAGCGATCCGCATGCTCTCGGAGCTTAGCGGACGCGAGCACACCGTGATCACAGCCGTAGCCGTGGCGCGCGGGAAAAAGCTCCGTTCGGCGATCGAAGAAGTGCGAGTAAAATTTCGGCGACTGCGCGCCGACGAGATCGAGGCTTACGTCGCCACGGGTGAGCCGATGGACAAGGCCGGCGCGTACGGCATTCAGGGCTACGGCGCGACCATCGTCGAATGCATCGATGGAGACTATTTCGCCGTGATGGGTCTCCCGCTCACGCGGTTGACCGCGCTGATGCGGGACCTCGGCGTGAGGTACCGCTTTGGAGAGCCGCTAACGCTGACTGATTAGGACGCGGGCCTGCTCCATCACCCGCTTCTCGTTGTCGAACGCCAGCTGAATTGCGGCGTCCTCGATCGGAACCCAGCGCGCTTCGTTGACTTCCCAGTCGTGGTCCTTGGTGTCGCCGGAGATGTATCGGAGCAGATAGAAGTGCACTCGTTTGTGAAAACGCACCCGGATGCCGTTCTCGATGCCCGCGTACCAGTATTCGATTGTCTCGATGTGCTCGACGACTTCGCTGACGACGCCGCCTTCCTCACGCGCTTCGCGAACCGCGGTTACCTCCGGTTTTTCGTCCTTATCGACCAGGCCTTTCGGTAGCTGCCAGCGGTGCTCGCTGCCGACGGAGACGATTACGACTTCCAGCTGATCGTTCTGGCGACGGAATACGACGCCGCCGGCGGAGACCTGATCGCGAATGGGAATCTTGATCGCGGGAGATTTCCTCGGACTCGTCCCGCCCGGCTTGCGTGGTGTCATGCGCCCGCTCGCCGGTAGCGAGTGTTCCAGACCTGCACTTTCTCCATGACATGCCGCGGCTCGATCCGAGTCATCCTGCCGGGCCGATTCTCCATGGAAATTGGATAATCCTCGCCTGGATCGCCGTACGCATCGACGATGAGGTCGTGGAACCGCCGGTACGGCCCGGTGCGCTTGGGGTTTGTATATCCCATCAGGCTGACTACGGGCCGATCGAGTGAGACCGTCATGTGAAGCGGTCCGGTGTCGGGCGAGAGCACGAGCGCGGATGCATCGAGAATGGATACAAGTTTTCTGAGTCCACTGCCAAGTTCTGAGTGGGGTTTTGTCTTCGCACGATCCATTACGACGCGTTCGGCAGCGAGCTCCCTGTCTGACCGTCCGCCGACGAGCACGACCTGCATTCCGAAGTCGTGGGTGAGTGCGTCGCTCACCTCGGCCCATCGTTCCGGCGACCAGTCTTTTTCCGGCTTGCTGGTCGCGACGACGATCGAAGCGATCGGGCGGCTAAGCCCAGAGACGAACTCTCGCTGCCACTGCCGCTCATTTGGCCACGGGCCGAGGTCCCAGACTACCGGCTCCGGACTTACGCCCATCGCAGGGAGAAATTCGAAATACTGATCCTGGACGTGCTGCACCGGGTGCGGAGGAATCTTGCGGTTGGTGAACAGCCAGTTCATGTCACGCGCGCGGGCACGATCGAATCCGAGCCGGATGGGCGCGCCCGTCATCGCTGTGACGATGCCGGCCTTGAAGTAGACCTGAAGATTGATCACCAGGTCGAATCGCCGTCGCCTGAGCTCCTCTCGCACAGCGACGAATGCACCGAGCCCGCGGGACCGATCGAAAATGATTATGTCGTCCACCGATCTATGCCCGCGCACCAGCGTTGCGGGCGCTGGCTGCAATACCCAGCTGATTCGCGTTTGCGGATTGACCCTTTTCAGCGCGTTGATGACGGGCAGAACATGAACGGCGTCGCCCACCGCGCTCATCATCACAATGCAGATATTTTCCGGAACGGTTTTCAGCTGCGTACGCTTCACTCCGCGCTCCTTGAGCGCAGATACTCCTCATCCTCGGCGGAGTAGGGCAGCGAGTGCAGATCGCGCCATTTGCGGAGCGAGCGTATGAGCCGGTCGATATTGGCTTTGGAGACGAGCGGCGAGCCGGGTGAGCTGAATTGCACTCTATCGACGTCGAGTACGTGAGCGTCGAGGCCCGGTCCGCTGCCCGCGGTCAGCAGGACATTCTTGAGGTTGAGATCCTGGTGGTGTGCGCCCGCGTGGGTCAGTGACTTGAGCAGCTTGACCACTGCGTCGAGAACCATAACCCGATGGTCGTGGTCAGTTACTTCGGCGAGTGCAACCGAGAGATCGTGTCCGTTTTGAATCTCCCTGGTGGCGACGTCGGAGCGGCGCAGGAAGAGGTTCTGCGGATACGAGACGTACGCAACCACCTCGGGTGTGCTGACACCGCTCGCGCGCAATCTCAGCGATGCGATCAGTTCGCGAAAGCCGCGTGTGGGCAGCACGAACAGATCTCTGCTGATCTTGGCCATCCAGCCGCCCCGCATGTTGTGGCGAACGACGACCCTCCCGCAACTGCCGGGAAGGTTGACCGCGAAAACCGGAGCGCGTCCCATCAAAGCAACCGCATCCTGCTGGCGCGACGCGAACTCGTAGAGCGGTTCGTGCTCGAGGACGTGACGGATGCTGGCGGCGCAGCTGGCCGTGGCGATCACCCGCGCGCGTCCGACCTCGAAGCGTTCGTACGATGGGATCCGCAGTCCGATCACTGGTTAGCTGACCTGGCGCGGCGTACCGAAGCGATTGCGCTGAGCAGTGCCTGGGCCTTGCTGCGCGTTTCGTCCCATTCGCGTTCCGGGACCGAGTCGGCGACGATGCCGGCTCCGGCCTGAACGGACGCCTTCCCGTTGGCGATGACGCAGGTGCGAATCGTGATCGCCATATCCATCCGCGCGCCACCCGCTGCGATGTACCCAATGGCGCCGGCGTACGGCCCGCGAGCGACGGGCTCGAGTTCGTCGATGATCTGCATGGCGCGAATCTTCGGCGCGCCCGTCATCGTGCCCGCGGGGAAGGTCGCGCGAAAGACGTCGAGCGCCGACAGGCCGCCGTTGAGCTCGCCCTCCACCTGACTGACGATATGCAGCACGTGCGAGTATTTCTCGACCTTCATCAGCTCGGTGACTTTGACGCTGCCATATCTGGCGACGCGGCCGACATCGTTTCTTCCAAGGTCCACCAGCATAACGTGCTCGGCGCGCTCCTTCTCGTCAGCGAGGAGATCCGCCGAAAGCCGCGCGTCGTCCTCAGCGCCCTTGCCTCGAGGACGAGTGCCGGCGATGGGCCGGAGCGTGATGCGTCCGTCGGAGACGCGCACCAAAAGCTCGGGTGAGCTGCCGACGATTTCCATTCCGTCCAGCACCAGGTGGTACATGTACGGCGACGGATTTATCGCACGCAGCGCCCGGTAAAGGTCGCCGGGCTCGAAATCGAGCGGCACATCGATTCGACGCGATAGCAGCGCCTGAAAACAGTCGCCGGCGCTGATATATTCCTTGATGCGAGCGACGTGGGCCATGAAATCCGCGCGCGCGTAGCTCGATTGGCCATCGCTTGGCGCAGCGGTGACGTCCGGCGTCATCGCGGCCAACCGAGATGGCTCTCGCAGCCGGCCGAGGATATCGTCGAGTTCCGATATCGCCTCGTCGTGTAATGTTCTAAGATCCGCCGCGGTCGCGCCCTCTGGAATCGGCACCGAGATCACGGCTCGCGCGCTGCTGCGCAGGTTATCGAGGATCACCAGCGAGCGGGTGAACACGAACAGCGCGTCGGGTGTGTCCAAACCACCCGCCGGTCGATGCGGCAGCTTCTCGATCAGCCGCACGATATCGTAGCTGAAGTAGCCGACGGCCCCGCCCCAGAACTGACCGAGCTCGGGAACCGTGGCAGGCTTCGCCGTCGCGATCAACGTGCCGAGGTCGGCGAGTGCGTCAGCGGGCTTCCGCTTGTTGTGCCATCCGCGATCCCGAGTCCAGTCTTCTACGACACCATTTGCCAGTCTCCACGCCGCGCGCGGCTCGGCACCGAGGTAGGTATATCGCGACCAGGTTTCGCCGCCGGCGGGAGCAGATTCGAGGAGAAACGCAAAAGGCCCGCGCCTGATCTTTGCGAAGGCAGACACGGGCGTGTCGGTGTCGAGCAGACAGTCCTTCCACACCGGGACGAGAGTTGCAGTCGCGGCGCGCCGCCTGAATTCCTCAAAGCTCATTCAACACTCTAGGGCCTGTGTGGGACCGTTGCTCCCTCGGGATGGGGCACTCACTATTTTCCCTCCATGAGATTAACGCGCTCGCTCGCGGTTCGCGCCACGCTGTCGCTGGTCGCATTGATTGTCGCTCGGGACAGAGCCGGCGCGCAGCAAATCTGGAATGACGCGCGCACCACGGCCCTCGTTGAGCGGGCCACCGAGCGCAGAGCCAGTCAGCTCGCCGACACCGCGCTCGTCGATTACAAGGCTACGGCGCACGGCTACGTGACTTTCCTCGCGCAATTTGGGGAAGGCTTTCCCGAGCCGCCAAAAATCGTGAAGGCGGACGAGCTGGGTTTGGAAGTCTACTGGCGTGCGCCCGATCTGAGCAAGCAGCGCATCATGGGCCGTCGCGACACGCTTCTGCTTCCCACTGACATCAACTACCACCGCGATCACCTGGGCATCGTCCAGAACAATTTCAGGAACATTATCCGAATCGGCGAAGGCGACGAAGTGAGGGACGTCCCGCATCCGCTCTCCCCGGCGGGATTGCAGGTATACGACTTTGCAATTCGGGACTCTTTACAGATCCGGCTCGCAGATCGGACTCTCGATGTTTATGAGGTCCGGGTGCGCCCGAAAGACGATCGACAGCCTCGCACCGTCGGGGCGGTCTACATAAATCGTGAGTCCGGGGAAGTCGTCCGCATGGCCTTCAGCTTCACCCGGGCGGCGCTCATCGACAAGGAACTCGAGGACGTCTCGGTGGTGCTGGAGAATGCACTTATCGAAGGACGCTTCTGGCTGCCGCGCCGGCAGGAAATCGAAATTCGACGCACAGGATCGTGGCTGGACTATCCCGCGCGTGGCATCATCCGCGGGAGATGGGAGATCTGCTGCTACGAGGTGAACATACCGATGGACCCGGCTCTGTTCTCCGGGCCGGAAATCGTGATGGCGCCGGCGCCAGAGCGTGCGGCCAATCCTTTTCCGTTCACAGGGAATGTCCTGGACTCATTGCCGCCTGACGTGCGGGCAGTGACGGATGCAGACGTGAAGAAAGTTCAGGATGAAGCGCGCGCTCTCGTTCGTGAAGCGGCTTTGGCGCGCACGCGCAGTTTCGCCATTTCGGCCCGACACATCTCCGACCTCGTCCGTTTTAATCGTGTAGAGGGTCTCGCGCTTGGCACCGGATTTTTGCAGCGAATCGGAGGTGGCTTCGCTCTCGCGGCTGCCGGTCGTTACGGTTTCAGTGACGAGGAGGCGAAGGGTCGAGGTGCGCTCGAGTACACCACCGGCGCGGGGTCGCGGCTCGCGCTTGCGGCGGAGCGGGAGTATCGGGATGCGAGCGAGGAGCAGGAAACATCGCTGGTTAGAAATACGCTCGCCGCCCAGGAATTCGGCAGCGACTATACCGATCCTTACGATGTCAATTCGCTCTCGCTCAGCGGTTCGCTCGCGCGGCTTGGGTGGCGACCGTCGTTCGAGATCGCCTGGGAGCAGCACGATTCACTTTCAGTGCATGCCCAGCCGGCCAGCGGCCACTTCGAGCCCACGATCCCCGCTCAGCCTCTGCACGAAATGCGACTTACTCTTGGGCTCGACCGTTCGACGAGTCTCACCTTTGGAGGTTATGAGCTCGGGGCTCGGTTTATGACCAGCGGCATCTGGCGGGCGAGTAGGTCGCCGGGCGCGCGTGGTGAGTTCTTCCGGCCGACGGCGACACTCGACCTTCAGAAACCCTTCGGCTCGAGCAGGCTTTTGCTGCACACAGTCGCAGCCGGCTTGTTCGGCAGGAGCGACACAATTCCCGCGCAGCACCTGGTTTACTTCGGCGGCCCGACGACCGGTCCCGGGTATGACTTCCACGAACTGGTCGGTCGCGGCGGGTTGAGCCAGCGCGTCGAATACCGCTTTCTCGCTCCGTTTTTCCCGGTTCCACTCGGCCGGTTCGGAAACGCGCCGGCGACCATCACCCTCGCCCCGTTTGCCAACGCCGTTTGGATCGACCGTTCCCCGGCATTCAAAGCGACGCGTCAGGGCTGGTATCCTTCACTGGGATTGGGCGCTCTCACGGTGTTCGATGTCCTCCGCTTCGACGTCGCCCGAGGGCTGCGTGATGGCCGCTGGACATTCGGCGTCGACATCGGTCGCGATTTCTGGAGTGTGCTCTAGCGATTTTGCAGGGAGCATTTCGGCCACGATCGGGCTTTAGTTGACGTGCATCTTGGCTCCGTGACCCACCTCGCTCCCGCCCCTGATCGATGGTTACTGCCGGCTCTCATGGACCTGATCCCGGGAGAGTCCCTCGACTCGCTGGATCTCAAGGGCGATTCGAGTATCTGGAAGACAGTCGTGCGCTCGGGGCTCGTGAGCGATACGGCGATTGTCGAGGCTCTCGCTGGGCGCACCCGCGTCGGAATAGCGAATGGCCTGCTGGTTAGCTCTCAGGCGTTGGAGCTCGTACCCGAGCGTCTCGCGCGGCGCTTCAGGATCCTGCCTCTCGCCGTTTCAGAAACGACCATCGAGATAGCGACATCGAATCCTTACGATCTCGACTGTGAGCAGGTGGTCGCATTCGCCACGGGCCGTTCCGTGCGCATGCTGCTTGCCGCGCCGGACAGGATTCTCGATCGGATCGAGGAAGTGTACGCGCCGGTTGATCGCGTGAACAAACTGATCGACAGACCACGCAAGACAGCGGTGCAACCAGTAGTCGAGAAGGCGGAGGATGCGGAACAGCAGCTCGATGAAAAGGAAGCAGAGCGCCCCGTCATCAAGCTCGTCGATCACATCGTCGCTGAAGGCATTGCTGCTGGTGCCAGCGATATCCACCTCGAGGCCGGAGAAACCGGTATCGCCGTGCGTTATCGCATCGACGGGATGCTCAAGGACGCGATGCTGCTTCCCAAGCCCGTCGGTGTTCCGCTGGTGTCGCGTATCAAGATCATGTCGCAGATGGACATCGCAGATCGGCTACGCCCGCAGGGAGGACGCGCGCGAGTGTCGATCAACGGCGCGCGTGTCGACCTGCGCGTGTCCACCTTGCCGGCGTCCCACGGCGAGAAAGTCGTGATCAGGATTCTCGACTCCCGTGCGGCCTTGCGCTCTGTCGAATCACTTGGACTCGATCCCATCGACGGCCCGCGGATGCAGAAGCTGCTCGATGTCCGTGAGGGATTGATTCTCGTCACCGGTCCCACAGGTTCCGGTAAGACGACGACGCTCTATGCGGCTCTTCGTCTGCTCTTGAACCGCGGCGTCAACATCATCACGGTCGAGGATCCGGTGGAGTACAGAATTCCGGGAATCGTCCAGGTCCAGATCCACGAGAAAGCCGGGCTCACCTTCGCCTCCGCCCTCCGCTCGGTGCTGCGACAGGATCCCGACGTCGTACTCATCGGTGAGATTCGCGACCGCGAAACGGCCGCGATCGCAATCCAGGCATCGCTCACCGGGCATCTCGTTTTCGCGACACTCCACACCAACGACGCGTGCAGCTCCATCATGCGCCTCGTCGACCTTGGCGTCGACGCGGTCAAGCTAGCCGGTGCGCTCAAAGGAGTAGTCGCCCAAAGGTTGATTCGACGACTCTGTCGCTCGTGCCGGCTCGTCGCGAACGCCGGAGTTCCGAGACGTCTCGTCGGGACCGTGCCCTCCGATGCCATGATCTACATCCCGGTCGGCTGCGTCGATTGTTCACTCACCGGTTACTCCGGTCGCATCGCAGTGACAGAAGTCCTGGTGACGACGCCGGACGTCGAGCGCGCTATCGCCGAGAACTCTCCGCCCGAGCGTTTGCTCTCCGCGGCGCGCACTTCCGGCACTCGGTCGCTCTGGGAATGTGGATGCGCGCAGCTGATTGCAGGCGACACCAGCGCCGAAGAGCTGGTGCGGGTGATCGAGCCCGAGGCAGCACGCGGTGCTCACGCCCAACCCTCGGCACGCAATTCGCCGGGACCCGTCGTCTATGAAGCTCCGCACGGCGGGACAGCTTTGACGAAGATCAAGCCGGGCGTCATCGAGCTTTTCGTCATCAAACACAACGCCGGAGACTGGCGCGTTTTGCTGCTTCAGCGCACTGCTGGCGGCAAGCGCCCCAATTCGTGGGAGACCGTCTACGGTAAGATCGACGCGCGCGAGAAACCGGAGAAAGCCTCTATTCGCGAGCTCCAGGAAGAAACGGGACTCGCGGCTGAATCTCTTTACAACGTGACGGTGAGTTCGTTCTATCTCCACACTTCCAACACCATTCAGATGTGCATCACCTTCGCTGCGTTCGTGTCAGAAGAGGCGGAGGTGACGCTGGGCGAAGAGCACCAGAGGTTCGAATGGCTCTCGCTCGATGAAGCGTGTGAGCGTTTCACCTGGCCGCGTGAGGCCCACGCCCTTCGTGATGCGCACCATCTCCTTGGCAGCGGAGACGCCGGACCAGTCGAGGACGTTCTAAGAATTCAGCTTTAGCTCGTAGCTGTCGGCCGACCCGCCCCCAGCCGCTAGCCGGTAGTCGTACGTGGCTGTTTAAGGTCTCTACCGTTTCTTGATGGTAGTCAGGTTTTCCTGCCCCTGCGGCGCGTTTGGCTTCACCCGCACACTCTTGGCCGGAATACCCACATAGACGTGGTATGGCCTTACATCCTTGGTCGCCACAGCCATTGCACCAACCATTGCCTGCTCGTGCACATGCACACCGGCCAGGACCGTCGCGTGATAAGTCACCCGTACCCCGTCTTCGAGGCGCGTTAGCGCATCCGTCACATCACGCTGGTCGACGATGCTGTGGGTATGGCTGTAAACGTTCGCGAAATCGCTGATCGAAACATTATTTCCGAGCGAGATTCCGCCGCGGTCATCCAGCAGCACGTAACGATGGACGACGACATTGTCGCCGACCTCCATGTTGTAGCCGAATGAGAACTCCACGAACTGAAAAGCTTTGAAGTTCTCGCCACAGCGCTTGAATATGTACGGAGCCAGAATTCGTCTCAGCTGCACTCCGAGCTCCACGTTTTGTCCGCCGAGAAACGTTCGATCGAACGAATACCACAACCAGAGCAGCGGTTTCACCTTCTGAAACCGCGCGTCATCGCACTCGGCGTAGTATTCCGGCTCGAGCGTGACATTGCGCGGGTCGAGTGCTGAGAGCGTCAGGCGCGTCGTCAGCGGCAGCTTGGGGTCGGCAACCGCAGTCTCCCAATTAGCTGTGTACTCGGGATAGCTGATTTCGCAGAGCGTGCGCCGGCACAGGACGGCTCGATCGGATCCAGACTTGAGCTCGTCCGCCAGCTGTTCGAGCCACTGCGACGCGACTCCCGCCGTAGGGAGGGTCGGCAACTTACGGAGCGGATAGATCGGCATTTCCCGAAAGTTGCCCTGCGTCAGGAGGAAAAACCAGCTATTGAGTTGGAGTCGGATGCGAAGCGCGCGCGCGCACCAATGCGCGCTCGCGCTCGATTCGTGTCAGGACCTGCTCCCAGGTATCATCGCGCACGTTCTGGAAGCTCACCGATAACGGCTGGTCGAGATCGACATCTTCGTCGTACAGATAAATCGCGCTCTGTGCCTCGCGCTGTTTCAAACGCTGCTCGCCAAAGCCGGAGCTGAGAGGCAGTACTTCGAGCGGCCGAAAATCACGTCCGCTGCTCGTGATGACGAGCTCCATCGGACTGAAATGGACGTCAGGCTGAACGCCGTAAAAGGAAACGTACCAGAGATCGGGAGATCTCCCGCCCGTTCGCCGGGTAACTGCCGCGATCGACTGTTTGTTGCTCTCCTGCAACTCGCGAAGCGCACGATAGGAATCCGGAGTCAACAACCGGATCAGATTCTCGTCGAGCGGTATCGCCCTCACGATGAGGCCTGGCAGTTCCATCCTGATCGCGATGTCGTCCTGTCTCAGCGTACCGTAACCGACGGGAACGCTCGCCCGGCCCGTGCTATCCTCTCCGATGGGAGTCAGCGTAGTCTGCTGCGCCTGCGCAACCGGAGTTCCGCTAGCGCACGCGGACAGCGCGGCAATCGCGCCACCGCACACGATCGCGCTCGCGCGAGTCATGTCGCGTCCCCCACCGGCTTGGCTGCAATGAGGTCCGCTATCGCCTCCAGCAATTCGGCGCGGCCTTCCCCGGAATGGGCGCTGAATGGAATCACCTGCTCGGACTCCAGTGCGAGATCACGGGCAATGTCGGCCGCGCGTTGCCGTGCCGCCGACTTGCTCAACTTATCCGTCTTGGTCAAGGCAATGAGCGTAGGAATCTCCATCTCCGCCAGGAAGTCGAGCATCTCTCGGTCATCTTCGCTTGGCTCGCGCCTGATGTCCAGCAGTAGAACTATACCCCGCAATTGCGAAGTCCGCCTCAGGTAACTCTCCATGAGGGGTTTCCACGCAGCCTTCTGTTCCTTCGAGATGCGCGCGTAGCCGTAACCCGGAAGGTCTACCAACACGAAGCCGTTGTTGACGCGGAAGAAATTGATCTCGCGAGTGCGACCGGGTGTGCGACTGACTCGCGCAAACGACTTTCGCCGAACGAGCGCGTTGAGCAGGGAAGACTTGCCGACGTTCGAGCGACCCGCGAATGCGACTTCCGGCAAGGTCGAGTCGGGGCGCCAGCCGTGCTTCTCCGCCATTCCACCGATGAACTCCACGTTCCTGATGACGAGTTTCTCGTCCGGAGCGCCCGGATCCTGCGCCATGTCAGTGCGTTACTGAATCGTAGAGCGCTTCGCCGGAAGATGTCGTTGCCGCTGGCTGTGGACGGAGCGCTATTGCCAACACTTCGTCCATCGTCTTGACGGGATGAAAGCGCACCGACGCGCGGACCTCTTCGGGCAGCTCCTCGATGTCGCGGCCGTTGGCATATGGCACGATGACGTCGGTCACCTTGTTCCTGTGCGCGGCGACCGACTTCTCCTTGAGGCCGCCAATCGGCAGCACGCGTCCACGCAAAGTTATTTCACCGGTCATGGCGACGTCGCCTCGTACCGGCACGCCAGTGAGGGCGCTGATGACGGCGGTGGCGATCGCGATACCCGCCGATGGACCGTCTTTTGGGGTCGCGCCGGCCGGCATGTGGATGTGAATGTCTCTCGTCCGATAGAACTCCGGCTCGATACCTAAAGGGCGTGCCCGCGCACGCGCGTACGACAGCGCCGCGCTCGCTGATTCCTTCATCACATCGCCAAGAGTACCTGTGAGCTGCACCTTGCCGCGACCTTTGACCACACTTACCTCAATCTCCAGAACCTCACCGCCCGCCGACGTATAGGCGAGGCCGGAAGCGACGCCAACCTTATCATCGAGCGACGTGTCGTCGGGATCGAACGGCGGCGTCCCGAGAAGATCCTTGAGGTCGCCGACCGCGACAGTCTCCACCCGGCCGGCGTCAACGGCAACTTCGGCGCGTCTGCGCGCCAGCTTCCGCGCGACGCGAGCGATCCGGCGCTCCAGCTCGCGCACCCCGGCTTCGCGGGTGTAGCCGCGCATGATCGCCATCATCACGTCCGGTTCCACCACGACTTCTTCCTTCTTCAGCCCATTGGCCTCGATCTGCCGCGGCAGCAAATATTGTCGCGCGATGGCGAGCTTTTCGTGGTCGAGATATCCGGCGATGCGAAGAATCTCCATTCGATCGCGCAGCGGCTCCGGGATTCCAGCAAGAGAGTTGGCGGTGGTGATGAACAATACCTGCGAGAGATCGTAGTCGACCTCCAGATAATTGTCATTGAAGGTCGTGTTCTGTTCCGGGTCCAGCACTTCCAGCAACGCCGCCGCCGGATCGCCGCGGAAATCCTGACCGAGCTTGTCGACTTCGTCGAGAAGTACGACCGGGTTCACGACTTCGGCGCGCCGCATTGCCTGGATTATCCGGCCGGGCATCGATCCGATGTACGTGCGCCGATGCCCGCGGATCTCCGCTTCGTCTCGCACGCCGCCCAGGGCCATCCGCACGAACTTGCGACCGAGCGCGCGGGCGATCGACCGACCGAGAGATGTTTTGCCGACACCCGGCGGTCCGACCAGGCAGAGAATCTGTCCGTCGAGTCGTCCCACCAGCGACATCACCGCGATGAAGTCGAGAATCCGGTCTTTCACTTCGTCGAGGCCGTAGTGATCGGCGTCGAGAATCGCCCGCGCGTGCGCGACGTCGAGCACTTCATCGGTGCGTTCGGTCCACGGAAGCGCGACGATCCAGTCGACGAAGTTTCGAGCGACGGTGAATTCGGGAGACATCGGCGGCATCCGCCGCAGTTTTCTCAATTCTCGGAGGGTCCGCTGCTCGACATGCGGCGGCAGCTGCTTCTTCCTGACTTGCGCCTCCAGCTCCGAGAAATCGTCGCTCTCGTCCTCTCCCAGCTCTTTGTGGATCACCCGCAGCTGTTCCTGCAGATAGAACTCCCGCTGGTTCTGGAACATCGCGCCCCGCACGTCGTCGTCGATCTTGCGCTCGAGACGAAGCAGCTCGATCTCGCCCGACAGCAGCTCCGTCAGCATCTCCAGCAAGGCGCGCAGCGTGTCGGCCTCGAGCAGTGATTGTCGCAGCTCGAACCGCACTGCTACGTGTGCGGCGACGCCGAACGCCTGTCGCTCCGCCGAGTCGGCACTCTGGATAATGGAGACGATCTCCGCCGGGATGCGGCGGTGGAGGCTCACGTACTCCTCAAAAGAGTTGAGAACCCGACGGCTCAGCGCCTCCGTCTCCGCGACGTCTTCAGGTGCGGGACCATCGAACGGGAAGGGAGCGGCCGCCGCGCGCAGGACGTTGCCGGACGGGATGTAGCGTGTGATGCGCGCCCGGGCGATGCCCTCGACCAGAACCCGCGTCGTACCCGTCGGCAGGCGCGACACCTGCACAACCCGGCCGACGACGCCCGTGCGGTGCAGATCGGCGGCGGCGGGCTCCTGCTTCTCGCCGTCGCGCTGGGCGACGAGCAGAATGAGCTTGTCCTCAGCGAGCGCGGCCTCGATGGCGGCGAGTGATGCCGGCCGGCCGACGAGGAGCGGGATTACTACATAGGGGAAAATGACAACATCACGGAGGGGAAGAACCGGAATCCGGTCCGACGCCGTGATGGTCTCACTGTCGCGCTGAAAGGTCTGAGGCAAAGTAGGCGCCCGTGGCCTCAGGCTGGCCCGCCCGCGGCCTCAAGCCGGTAGTCGTACGTGGTAGTTAAGCCTCTTTCTTCCGTCTGATCGGCGAAATCTCGAGAAGCGGCTGGGTGCCATTGGTGATGCACGACTCGGTCACCTTGACCTCGACGACATCCTCTCGACCCGGAAGGTCGAACATCACTTCCATCAGGACCTCTTCGAGAATCGCCCGCAACCCGCGCGCGCCAGTGCCGCGCTTGAGCGCCTTGGTGGCGATCGCGACCAGCGCCGCTTCGTCGAACGTGATCTTCACGTCCTCGAGCCCGAACAGCTTCGCGTATTGCTTGGTGAGCGCATTCTTCGGCTCCTTGAGGATCCGCACCAGCGCCTCTTCGTCGAGTCCTTCGAGAGCGACCGTCACTGGCAGGCGTCCCACAAGCTCGGGAATCAAACCGTAGCGGAGCAGGTCGTCCGGTTCCACTTCGCTGAACATCTTGGTCTGGGCGAGCTTCTTGTCGCGGGCGGCTGTTCCGTTGAACCCGATCTGACGGCGCCCCGTGCGGGCTTCGATGATCTTCTCGAGGCCGTCGAACGCTCCACCGCAGATGAACAGAATGTCCTTGGTATTGAGCTGGATGTACTCCTGCTGCGGGTGCTTGCGGCCGCCCTGAGGCGGAACCGAAGCGACGGTTCCTTCGATGATCTTGAGCAGCGCTTGCTGAACGCCTTCGCCCGAGACGTCGCGGGTGATGCTCGGATTCTCCGACTTCCGCGCGATCTTGTCGATTTCGTCGATATAGACGATGCCGCGCTCGCACTCGGCGACATTGAAGTCACCGGCCTGGAGCAGTCTCACCAGAATGTTCTCGACGTCCTCGCCGACGTATCCCGCTTCGGTGAGCGTGGTAGCGTCAGCAATGGTGAAGGGAACGTCCAGAATCCGCGCCAGCGTGCGCGCGAGCAGCGTCTTGCCAACGCCGGTTGGCCCGATCAGCAGAATGTTCGACTTATCCAGCTCGACGTCGTCGTCCTTGAGGGACGTCGAATTGATGCGCTTGTAGTGATTGTAGACCGATACGGCCAAGGCCTTCTTGGCCTGCTCCTGACCGATTACGTACTGATCTAGGACGTCCTTGATCTCCTGCGGCGATGGTACCTGGGTTATAGCCTCAGCTACCTCGCGTTCCTCGTCTTCCGCCAGGATCTCATTGCAGAGTGCTATGCACTCATTGCAAATGTAAACCGAAGGCCCGGAAATGAACTTCCGGACGGAGTCTTTCGATTTGCCGCAGAATGAGCAGCGAAGGTGTTTCTCTTGGGACATAAACCGAAGGGACGAGGGGTACGGCGGCAATCTGGCCCGCTGAACTAAAGATACCTAACAGCGGGCCCCGAAGCGGTCAAGAAACGAATCCGGTGAGATGACTCGTGAAGATTTTCACAAGTAACTACAGCCCGGCTCAGGCCTGTTTCAGGGCCTCCTCCATCTCGCCGCGGTATGAAATGACGTTATCGATAAGGCCGTACTCCTTCGCCTCGGCGGCGGACATGAAACGATCCCTGTCGGTGTCGCGCTCGATCCGCTCTGTCGGCTGGCCGGTGTGTTTGGCCATCAGCTTGTTCATCTCTGAGCGGAGGTGGAGAATCTCCTTCGCCTGGATCTCGATGTCAGAGGCGGTCCCGCCGCCGCCGCCCTGGGACGGCTGGTGGATCATGATCCGGGAATGGGGAAGCGCGGAGCGCTTGCCTTTACGCCCAGCCGCGAGCAGGAACGCACCCATGCTTGCCGCGAGACCCATGCAGTTGGTATTCACCGGCGATTTCAGGAACTGCATCGTGTCGTAGATCGCCAGGCCCGCCGACACGCTGCCGCCGGGGGAGTTGATGTAGATGTGGATGTCCCGCTCCGGATTGTCCGACTCCAGAAACAGGAGCTGGGCGATCACGATGTTGGCGACGTCGTCGTTGATAGGCGTGCCAAGGAAAATGATGCGGTCCATCAGGAGCCGGGAGAATACATCGTAGGTGCGCTCGCCGCGGCTGGAGCGCTCGATAACATACGGCGTGTAAATCGTCGGCATTGGTTCGTCTTCTTCCTCGTGCCGTTTAGGCATCGGTCGATACATCGTTTCGGCCCAGCAGCCACTTGAAGACCTTTTCTTCAGTGATGCTGCGCTCCATTTCCTTCAGCCGGCCGCTCTTCTCGAGCTGGGCGTAGATCTGGCCGGGGTTAACCCCTCTTCTTTCAGCAAGTTCAGAAATGCGTGCGTCCAGCTCCTTTTCGGTCGCGATCAATCCTTCCTTCTCCGCGATCGTTTCAATCACCAGATCCCGACGGATCTGACGCTCGGCCATCGAGCGGAACTCGCCGGCGAACTGCTCTCGCTGATCCTCGGGAATCTGATAGGTCTCTGCGTAGTTCTGGACGAACTGGTGGACCCAGCTCTTCGGAACATCGAAGGCGTTAGCGGAAATAACCTGGTCGATAAGCTGCTGGCGCACATTCGCTTCGACTTCCTGCTCGGAGTGCCGCTGCAGGTCGGTGCGAACGGCTGTCTTCAGCGCGTCGAGCGACTCGAAGTCGCCGACCTCTCGAGCCAGGGCGTCATCCAGGGTCGGCGCTGATTTTCTTTTGACCTCGTTGAGCGTGATCCGGACGGTCTTGGTCTGGCCGCGCTGAGCTTCGTCAGGAAAGTCCTCCGGCCACTTGACCGGCCGCTCAACCGTTTCGCCCGGGGCAGCGCTCATGATCAGCTCTTCGATCCCGGCAATCGCCTGTCCGGCGCCGAGCACGATCGGATAGCTCTTTCCCTCTCCAGCGCCGGCGTCGGCCGCACCGGTGGCGATCTGCACGTTGACCATGTCGCCGGGAAGCGGCTTTTCTTCAACCGGGGTCCAGGTCGCCTTCTCGTCCCGAATCTGGTCGAGTTGCTGGGTGACCTGCTCGTCACTGACTGTGGCGCTCGACCGCTGAACTCGGAAGCCGTTGGTGCGCGCGAGGTTAATTGTTGGGCGAAGCTCGAGATGCAGCTCGAAAGTCAGCGGCTTCCCCTCTTCAAACTTGAGATCGTGGACATGGGGCTGCGCCGCGACTTTGATGCTCTCTTTTTCCACGAATTCCTGGTACGCCTCGCGAACCAGAGACTCCAACGCTTCCTGGCGGATGGCTTCGCCAAACTTCTTGCGAACGACTGTCGCCGGCGCCTTTCCGGGTCTGAAGCCGGGCAGCCTTACCGTAGATGCGTACCGCTTGGCCGCTTTGTCCTCGGCGTCCTTCACTGCCTCAGCCGGGACAGATACCTGAATGTGGCGCTCGACTCCGTCGGACGCCCGCGGCGTGAACTCGATTTTCATGTTCGGAATATAACAGAGTGAAAAGCCCAGCCCGCCAAAATTCCCGGTCTGGTTTCGTACCAAAAATCTGCTGGAATGCAAGTCGATCGAATACGATCGGTCGGCACTTCACTTGCCTTCTCTGAGAAGCAGAAAACCATCACCCAAAATCGGGAAATTTCTTGCGGAGGAAGGACTATGGAGCTCGAGACCCTCAAAGACCTTTATGTCGAAGAACTTAAAGACCTTTATAGCGCCGAGAAGCAGCTGATAAAGGCGCTGCCGAAGATGGCCAAGGCGGCCAATGACCAACAGCTTCAGCAGGCATTTCGAACCCATCTCAAGCAGACTGCGGAACACGCCGCACGCCTCGAGCAGATATGCGAAGAGCTCGGCGTGAGCCCACGCGGGAAAAAATGCGTTGGAATGGAAGGCCTGATCGAGGAAGGCAGTGACCTTATCAAGGAGCGTCCAGATCCAGAGGTCCTCGACGCGGGACTGATTTCAGCTGCGCAGCACGTCGAGCACTACGAGATCGCCGGTTACGGCACCGTCCGCACCTACGCTCGCCAGCTCGGCTTCGAGACTCAGGCGGAGTTGCTTCAGCAGACGCTCGATGAAGAAGGACAGACTGACCACCTTCTGACCGAGCTCGCCGAATCGGGCATCAACGTCGAAGCAGAGGTCTGACGAATCAAACAAAAAACCCGGCGTCCTCGACGCCGGGTTTTTTTGTTTTCAGCGATTAACTAGGCGAGCGAGTCGAGTATGCCCTGCACCAATGAGTTGAGAGGCGCCGCGTCCGCGTCGGTGATGCGTCCAGACCCGACCATGGCATTCACCTCGTTAAGCATGCTTCTCAACTGGTTTGCAGCCGGAATGGCGTTGCCGATTCCCAGTTGTTTCTGGGCGGCATCGACCTTAGCGAGCAAAGAGTTGGCTTCCCCGGCTGTCAGGCCGGCGTTCGCGGCTAACTCTTGAACGACTCCGGTCACGCGGTTCAGAGACTTCGCGGCAATGATTGTGTTGCTTTCTACGGCGCTCTCGACCTTGTCGGGGAGAAGAGATAGCAGATCGTACCCGCTCACCCGCTCGATTTCATCCACGGTTGTCTTGTAAGTCTTCCAGTCTGAGTTGACTGTCGGCTCATTCGGCATGATGACGGCGATAACGTCGTCGATGTCGGTGTAATCGTGAACGTCGGCCAAGCGGTGGTTGCGCGGCAGGACGAGAGCAACTTTCCAGACATACGCAGGCATCACGATCTTGCCTTCATTCTTGACGGTTCCTTTGGTGCCCGCCACTCCGTCGATGATGTAGACCTCCTTGTCATCGAAGCGCGCGAGATTGCCGAGTGTGTCCTCGAGAATCTTCCACGGGCCCTGGTTAACCGCCGCTGCCTGCGGAATGATGTTGGACAGGTAGTAGGACCGCGCGTTGTCGAGCGTGCCAGATGTGAAATCGAACGAGCGCGCCATATGGCCGCGGTCGATACCGTACCCCGCGAACCCGCCCGCTCCGGTGTAGTCGGCGGTGGTGAGGTGCGTGAAGTTTGCCGGCAGAGCGGGATCGTGGGTGAAGCAATCGCATCTGTCGACGTTGTCGCCCCCAGGAGCCTGGAAGTGCGACGCGTCGAACTCGTAGCTGACCCAATTCGGCGTGTTGCGGTTGGGGTTGTAGGAGATGGTGTATTGCTCTCGAGTAATGATGAAGTCATCGCTCCCATTCCCATCCGTCGGAATGCCGAACTCCGCGTTCCCCACGTATTCCGCCGTACCACCGAGAGTCGCCACTGCCGTCGGCAGTGAGTACGTCACACTCGTTCCGTTGGTCGCCGTTGCGCGGAAAACCGCCTGGCCGGCCGCAAGGCTGTGCGCCACGCCGTTCTGATCGATGCTGGCGAGATTCGGAGTGTCAGATGTCCAGGAGAAGGTGCTGGAGACCGTCGTGCCGGAAAGATCCACCATGGTTGCGAATAGCTGGTCCTCGAAACCGACCGGAAGCGGGGGATCGGAGATCGGCAGCCGTCCGCTGAAAGTGATGTCGAACGCCGGCGGACCATCCTTGTTGCAGCGGCCAAAAGTTCGGCGCGAAGGTCCGAACCACTTTCCCGTCGTGGAATTGAGCTGCAGGGACGAAATAGCCGACGAGCTGGATGGCTCTTCGACCTTGATGTCGGTAGATGCAGTGCCGGCCGCAGGTCCATCCACCGCGCTGAATGTGCCCTCGTATGAGAGGAACTGAACTACCTGCGCATTGTGAACGAGAGCGAACCCATCGGGACTGCCGTTCTGAATCGTCGCGAACGGCACGACGACGACGCCGCGATCGCCGCAGGTGGCGGGAATGACACCGCTGAGCGTCTTCGTGTCATACGATTGGCCGGAGCCGCCGTTGTAAAGAACGATGCTCCAGCCTGTGAGCTCCGTATTCGCCGGTCCTTCGATTTCTATCTGCTCGCTGACGTCGTCCCCGGAGTTGTCGTAGTGAATCTCTGAGAAACGGGTCTCCGGTAGCGGTGCTACCAACGCTTCCGTGCTGAAGGCCCAGGTGAAGTCAGCGCCCATCGTGTCCGGCGGATCGTCGGAATCCTGATCGGTCACCAGCGCGCCGAACACCGTCCCCGTGCAGGCTTCAGCAGGTGCAAAATCGCCGAGACTGGAAAGCGTGAACGACTGAGGGCCACCGGTGACGGCCGCGGAATGATCACCAGTGACGGAACAAGAGATTTTGTACCAACTACCGGCCATGTTCACCGGCTCGCTGAAGGAGATCGAGATCGTCTCCGGATCTCCGAGAGTTCCACCGCCGGCAGGAGTCGTTCCGGTTACTCTCGGAGCCGCCTCACCGCACGTGACCGGCGCGGATTTCGTGTTTCTGGGCGATGGCGCACCGACCGCGAAGTCGGCGTTGTTGTTATCGGTGTCGCTGCACCCACTCGATTTTCTGGTTGCCGCCGTCGTGTTCGAGAGTCCGCTCGTCGGCCCAGCACCTTCGAAAGCCGATGCCGTCGAGCCGAAGCCGACTAAATCGGCGATATCGGCGCGGTTACACGAAGTACCGCAAGAGAGCGGTGTAATGGTTTTAACCAGCGCAACTTTCCCGGCGGTGGCGCTCATCGCAATGGTACCTGTTGCATCAGGAGTTGGAAGCTCCAAGGTCCCACCGGTGCCCTTCGACTCTTGAACGAGAAGATATTGTCCGGCTGCGATCGTGCCTTGAATGGGCGTGACTTGCCATGACGTCCCGGCAGCACTCGCATACTGGACGGACCACCCATCGACAGATGCGTCGACCGATCCGTTGTTATGGATCTCGATGAAGTCGTTGGTGAGCGTGGCACCCGCGTTTCCGCCGCCGCCGTACACCTGGCTGATCACAACCGGTCCCGCAACTGCCTCGATACCGACATCGCGACCGGCTCCGCCTACCGTTTTGGGCGCGGTTGTCAGCGCGTCTCTCGAACACGCGGCGAATGCGCCGCCCAAAACAGAAATAACTGCCAGAACTCTTAGCGAGCGGGCGCGGGGCATCGAAACTCCAATCATTGTTTGGTGGAATCGCCGGCGATGGTCGGCGAGCGACGCGAGGGAAACGACCGCGTATCCTAAGAAGCGGAGTGAGTCCTCGCAACACTTGTTTCGACTTCGTGACGCGACTTTTTCCGCATCGCTTTATTACTGAGTATTTACCCTGAGAAAATCCGCGAGATACTGCTTCCAAATCCGCGGAAGAGAGTGCGTTCCGTGACCCCTCGTCTCCTCGGTAATTGGGAGCAGTACAAACTTCCCGGTCGGTACGCGCGTGATAAGCCGCTCCATCAAAGCGAGCTCCGGCGGATTTACCTGGTCGTCGGCGGAGTTGATTGCGAGTACGGGCGCGCGGATTTTCTCGAGTTGCGGCGACGGATCGTAATCGCCCGACGCTTCGAATTGATAAATGAGATCGTTCGCGTCCGTTGTCCGCATTCGTGTCCGTACCCACGAATCGATGTAGGCGTCCGCACTGTCGCGAGTCGGCGCCATGCGCTGGAGATATCTCGGGCTGCTCGTCATCATGAAAAGCATTTCCAGCGCCCCATACAGACCATGCGGCGGTACTGTGTAGTTGCCGTCCTTCCATTCGGGGTCCGACCGGATCGACTCGACTATCAGCCGGCGCATCATTCTGTTCCGTCCCGCGATCTGGGTAGGGACGCTGGCGAGCGGGACGACCGCGTCCATGAAATCCGGATAGCGCTCCGCCCACATCCAGGAGTGCATGGCACCCATCGAAGTGCCCAACACCAGGAGCAGATGATTGACGCCGAGCTGCTCGGTGAGCAAACGATACTGCGCGGTGACCATGTCGCTGTAGCGGTAATGCGGAAACCGCGACCGGAGCCCATCGCTTGGCTTGCTCGAACCGCCCGCCCCGATTCCGTCCGGCAGTATTATGAAATGGCTCGTCGAGTCGAGGAGCCCCCCCGGCCCGAACAGCTCACCAGCGAAAGCAGGAGAGAGGAATCCTCTTCCGTTACCCCCGGTGCCGTGGAGTATCAGCGCGGCGTTGGTAACGACTCCGGCCGTATTGCGGCGCGGAGAACCGAGCGTCGTGTAGTGTATCCGCAACTCCGGCAACGTCGATCCATCGGCGAACCGAAAGTCACGCATGATGAAATCGCCTTGCTTACCTGCGTCTGCCCACGAGCTCGCGGCTCGAGCATTCGCAGGAGGTGTCGCGACTTGAGAGCCCGCATGGACGGGAGTCGCTGCGATCGCGAAAGCCACAACGCCGCAGCGAGCGGCACGAGCCGTCTGCGAGAGCGCCATCGGATTTTTACTGCGCCGATCTGTTAGGAACCACGGCGTCCCGATTTCATGGACGTCGCCGGTGGTTTGCCCGCGCGTATCGGCGGCGGTGTCGGGGCGTGCTTCTCCTGCGGCTTGGCAGCGTCCGGAACTCCGTGTGGCTTGGGAGTGTCTTTTCTCTTCTTCGAGAAATCGGGAATTTCGTTCTTGCGCTTCATTCGCTCTCCATTCGGAGCTCCGCACCTGCGTGCGCGAGCTTCACGTTTAATCGCTTGAATCCGAGTGTGGCCGTCGACATGCGAAAGGGGGGACTCGAACCCCCACGGATTGCTCCACTGGATCCTAAGTCCAGCGCGTCTACCAGTTCCGCCACTTCCGCAACACTTCAAAATACTAAGCCGGGCTGCTCCACGAAATAAAACGCCGAACGGAACTGGCCTCCAAAGAAAAAAGCCCCTGCGAAGAATCTTCGCAGGGGCTTTTCGCCAGGAGCCGCGAAGGTTAGCGGCCGACCTGGATATTGACGATCCGCTGGTTGTGCTGCGGATCCGCCAGCTGATAGACGCTGAGGCTCAAATAGTCGCCGGGCTTGAGCCGATTCAAAACTTGCTGCAAATCGCTCGGAGTATTGATCGTACGCCGCGGAGTCGGGAACAACACTTCGGTGATGACATCATTACGCGCAAGTTTGGAGTCCGCCGGTCCGCCCTCGATGACATCGGAGACCATCACGCCGTGAACCGGCGTGGTGACCCGTGCCTGCGCCGCGATCTCGGGGCTAACCGGCGCGACCGAAATTCCGAGCGCCGGATGCACCATCCCGCCAGCGCTCGCCGGGGCAGGAGCCGACGTGCTCGCGACTTCCTGGTCCGTCTTCGCTTCCATGAGTCGGACGCGGAAAGTCTTCCGCTGCCCGTAGCGCATGGCTTCGACTTCGATCGTCTCGCCGGGATTGTGGTTTCGAACGATTCGCTGAAGCGTGCTCACGCGATCCACAGGCTGACCATCGGCCGTGATAATGACGTCACCCGGCTGCAGACCGGCTTGTTTCGCCGGGGTATCGTCGCTCGGGAAATTGCGAACGAGTACGCCACGGATGTCCTTCACGCCGGCGACCGCCGCGTCTTCCGGACTGACATCATCGATGCCGATGCCGAGCGCCGGGACACGAACGCGCCCGTTGGCGATGATCTGATCCATCACTCTCTTGGCGAGCGTGACTGGAATCGCGAAGCCGTAGCCGGCGTTGTAGCCCGTGGGGCTGGCAATCGCGCTGTTGATTCCGATCACTTCACCTCTGGAGTTGACGAGCGGACCGCCGGAATTGCCAGGGTTGATCGCGGCGTCGGTCTGGATCAGATCGCTGATTGCGTACTGGTTGGTGCCGTTCGGATTCATGAGGTCGGACAGACTGCGACCCTTGGCGCTGATGATTCCAGCGGTGACGGTGTTCTCGAGGCCGAGAGGATTGCCGATTGCCAGCACCCACTCGCCGATGCGCGCAGTACCATCATTTCCGAGCGAAACCGTTGGAAAGTTGCTGCCGTCGATCTTGATGACCGCAACATCGGTGGTGCGGTCATGCCCGACCACCTTGGCCGTGAAGACGCGGTGATCCAGCATCCGCACGGTCACCTTGTCGGCGATCGTCTCACGATCGGAGTTCGTGACGACGTGGTTGTTGGTAAGGATGTACCCATTCGACGTTACGATGAAGCCGGAACCCTGGCCGCGCATCGGACGGGACTGCTGCGGAATATCGAACTGCCGGAAGAAATCTTCCATCCCGGGCGGCGCGCCCTGCGGAGTCTGCGCTCGCCCGCGATTGCTCGTGCTTCCGGTGCGAGGTGCGCTGAATACTTCGATCGAGACGACCGCGGGAGTAACGTTGTTCGCTATGGCGACGAACGCGTTGCTTGCTTCGGCAATTGGCTGGACGACTGCCGCTGCGGGACGAGTCTGCGCGAATCCAAGCTTTGTCCAATTCAGCCCGGATGCGATGATCAAGCCGCCAATAAAGGCGGTGGTCGCGGCCACGAAGAGCCGCGCTCTTTGCGTTCCAATTGACATGTGACGATACGGCTAAAGGGTGTAACTATTATGACACTATGCGGCAGCTTCAGGTTTCACGCCAGTTCCAGAATGGCCGCTAAGACGATGCGAAAAATTTCTTAATCCGCACATCCTTAATACGCATCAAACGCGTTTTCGCTCCAGCTTATCCGTTGAAGTAAACGAACTGCCGATTGCTTCGCCTTCTGGACTTTGGTTCGTCGTGGGCGCCGGTCGCTATCCACTTCGTCCGGAATTGCCCTGTAACGAAAAGATGGGGGTGTAAAAAAATGATGCACCGTTATTGCTGAGCTTGGGCGCTCTGTTTACGTAACTTGTTGTAAATAAACAAGTTAATCTTGGGCACACCCGTTGCCTTAGTGGACCGTCAAATCGCCACCCTCTGCCCCTGACGGTTTCCATGTTGAGTCGAAAATTCGTTCGTTTTCTCGCCGCGCTGAGCGGCGCCGTACTCCTTGCGTCCTGCGCTGACCCGCTCGCGCCAGGCCATTCTGCTCCGACGGACGCCGCAACGTCCCACGACAGCGGCTCCGACAAATTCGGTTCGGCGCTGCCGCCCGCAGGCAACACCGCGGGACTGGATCTCAGGGCCGTCTGGTGGTCGAGTGATCACAGGAATCTTCAGGTCTCCAAAACAATCGGGCCCTCGGGTGGCGTGATCTCGATTCCCGAGACCGGCCTCACCATGGAATTCCCCGCCGGCTCGCTGAAGAACGCGCTCACCATCACTGTCACGGCGGACGAGCAGTACGTCGCCTACAAGATGGAACCGTCGGGCACCCAGTTCCTGAAAGACGTGAAGGTTACGCAATTACTGAAGTCCACCACGCTTTCCGGTCAGCCGCTCAGAAGCCTTCTCTACGCGGCTTACATCGCGGACGACGGCATCAGGCTCAGTGGAAAGGTCCCCGTCATCGAGATCGAGCCCTCCAAAACGATTTTGTCGCCGATCACGGGACTGCCTGAAGCGCAAGTCTGGGTCATCCGGCACTTCTCCCGCTACATGCTGGCGTCAGACTGATCGCGGTAAAGCTCTAGTCACGTTGCGCCACCTCCAACTGTTCTGTAGTCCACCACCACCGGGTCCTTCCATGATTCGCTCGAGATTCGTCCGCTCCACGGTTCTCGTCCTAACGACTTTCGCCACGCTCTCGTGCTCTGAGTATTCTCCAACCGCTCCGCCGATCCAGGCGCCGGCTCAGGCGCAGGACGGGCTGCTTTCCGGTCTCCTCGGCGGAGTCCTCGGTCTCGTGGGGAACCTCCTTGGCACCGTTCTCCACGTCGTGGACTTCCAATACGACCCCAACGGAATTCCGGTGGACGCGGTCAGATGGACAGGTACGCACGTCAATGACACTCGCTCCGTATCGGCCTACATCGGTAAGAATGGCGGCGTGCTGGTGCTCCCAAGCTCAGACGTCACGATTACTTTCCCGGCAGGCGCTTTGTCGCAGACGACGCTGATTACGATCGTCTCCGACGGGGACGGATATGTCTCGTATGACATGAGGCCGCACGGTCTCAGGTTTGCGACGCCGGTAATTGTTACTCAGCGTCTCCAGAATACAGCCGTCTACGGAACTTCTCTCGCCCTGAGAGCGGCGGGTGCTTATTTCGACAAGGACCCGGATCTGAGCCGGAGCCTGGAAGCACTGGAAATCGAGAAGACGACCATCTACTCGTCGAAGAATGACGGGAACGCTGACGTTGAAACCTGGTACCTCAACCACTTCTCGAGGTACATGCTGGCTTCGGACTGATCGACCACTGGTCCGGAGCTGGATCGGGGAATCTTTTTTCTCAAATCAGGCCGGTCTACATGGTTCAGAAATCCGATAGTGTAGAACGCGCGCATCTGTTGGTCGAAATGGCCAGGGTGGCAGAGCAGCTGGAGGAGAACGGGAAGGCCGTCTGTCTCTACGATGACGCCTTGGCGCAGTTTGCCGAGGACAGCCTCGACCCGTTCCTTCCCGAGGTTCTGCGGTGGAAGGGAACTGTGCTTCGGGAGAAGGGCGAAACCGAAGCCGCGTTCCGATGCTATACGCAGAGTCTGGAAAAGGCGCGGCGGATTGGTTCGGAGCGTGCCCAGGCAAGTGCGCTGAATTGCCTGGGCACCGTCGCCCAGCGACGATGCGAGCATAAGGAGACCGAGCGGCTATACCAGGAGGCGTCCGCGCTGGCGGCGAAAGCGGGCGACTCGAGACTGCTCGGAATGATTGAACAAAACCGCGGAGTGCTGGCGAGTACGCGCGGTGACTATTCCGGTGCCGCGGCTTTTTACACTAACAGCCTCGGCGCCTTTGAAGTGGCCTGCGACCCGGAACCGATTTCCTGGGTTCTCAACAATCTCGGAATCCTCCACACCAAGATCCGCAACTTCGGCGAAGCCCGCGAATACCTCGAGCGCGGCCTCGCCATCGCCATTAACCGTTCCGACACAGTGGTGGAGAACGTCATCCGCCTCAATCTG
Source organism: Gemmatimonadaceae bacterium (assembly GCA_045803585.1). Taxonomy (GTDB): domain Bacteria; phylum Gemmatimonadota; class Gemmatimonadetes; order Gemmatimonadales; family Gemmatimonadaceae; genus UBA4720. The sequence continues at coordinate 3,101 of JBJMOT010000100.1, read as the reverse complement.
GCCGAGGTCTGGCTGGGCCTCGGCAGTCTCGAGAGCGCCGACAAGTGTTGTGAGGAAGCGCTCGAGCAGGCCCAGCGGCGCGGCGACCATTTGACTGCTGCCGGGGCGCTCAAAATTCGTGCTGCTATCGAGCGCCAGCGGGGAGCCTTGGACAAGAGTATTGCCACTTTGCGGATAGCCATCTACGAGGCAGAGGGCGCCGAAGACCGGCTCCTCCACGCCGAAATGTTGCGTGAGCTCGGCGAGATTTCTCGCGCGGTCGGCAACGCCGGCGCGGCGCGGTCCGCCTGGCGTGAAGCGGTGGACTCCTATAAGACAATAGGAGCAAATCAGGAAGTAGCAGAAGTCCAGGCCCAGCTACACTCGCTTCCCGACTGATAGATTCACGAGAGGTGACCGCGTCAACCAGGGTTGCTGGAGGACGCGTTCTCTCGTCTTTGTTTCGCTGACCGGAGCTTTCCGAGTCGCGACACCGCGCGACTAGCCGTCATCCGGCGCCGTCGCTGTTTGCTGTTATGACCAATCAAAGGCCCACAATTGAGTTGAGGGCGGTGGAATCCTCCGCCGTCCGGGAAAGCATCGATCGCGCGAAGCAGGCTGAGCGCGACGGGCGCTGGCTCGATGCTTGTCAGATATACGAGAGCCTGGTCAGAGATCCCGACGCCAATTCCGACACGCGCGTCGCCGCGCTCCGGTGGCTCGGTCGCGCATACCTCGAACAGGGCAACCGAGCCGCGGCGCTGGACGTTCTCGAAGCGGCAGTCGCGTCCGCCGACATTCTCGGATCCCCGCACGCGGTCGCTCAGGCGCTCAACGTTCTGGGAATCGCCTATCAGGTCGGCGGCGATCTCGATCATGCGGCCACGATGTACGAGGCGGCACGCGGGAAAGCGGAGCTCGCGGGAGACGGTGCGCGCATCGCCATGATCGATCAGAACCTCGGAACAGTCGCGATGATCCGGGGGGATCTCCGCGGCGCCCTCGAAGCCTTTCGGCTCAGTCATCTTGGATACCAGACCCTCGGCATGAGGAATCACGAGGCGCAGGTTCTCAACAACATCGCGCTCGCCTACATGGAGCTCGGAGAGCTTGCCGACGCCGAGACCGCATACAACCACGCTGCCCTCGCATTCGAGGAGGAGGGCGACCATGCGCGCCAGCTGGACCTCGAGGTGAACAAAGTTCAGCTCTACATCGCGGGTAAACGCTATGATGAAGCGCTCACGCAATGCGAAAAGCTCCTCGGCGTTACCGGTAGCGACACCGCGCCGTGGCGTGGCGAGGTTTTCCGCCACCTCGGCGTAATCGCGCGGGAACGAGGCGACTATCCAGCCGCGACCGACCATCTGTTGAAGGCGGAACAGCACGCGATCGAGAGTGGGGACTTGTTGTTGAGAGCGGACGTTTCCGAGCAACTCGCGGAACTCTATTGGGGCCAGAAGCGGCACCGCGACATGCTCCAGAATCTGAACGAAGCCCACTTGCTATACTCGCAGCTCAAGGCGCAGCACCGAGTGGCGCAGGTCGAGAAGCGAAACGGGGCACTTGAAGCGCGGTTCCTCGAGATGGCGCAGCAGTGGGGTGACTCCATCGAAGGAAAGGATCGCTACACCCAGGGTCACTGCGAGCGGGTCGCGTTCTTTGCCTGTGTTCTTGCCGACAGCGCGGGATTCAATGCGCGGTCATTATTCTGGTTTCGTATCGGCGCGCTGCTCCACGATATCGGGAAAATCATCGTGCCGACCGAAGTACTCAACAAGCCAGGCAAGCTTACCGACGAAGAATGGATGATTATGAAGCGGCACCCGGAGGCCGGACTGGAGCTGGTCGCCGATATTGACTTCCCTGGCGATATCAGAGCGATCATCCGCAACCACCACGAGCGGTGGGACGGAAAGGGGTATCCGGACGGACTGGAAGGAGAGGCGATTCCTTTCGCGGCGCGAATTCTCTGCGTGGCAGATGTCTACGATGCCCTGACCACGACCCGGTCATACCGGCCGGGTCTCACGCACGCGCGAGCCGCTGAAATCATGCGCTCGTCGACCGGGCAATTCGACCCCGATTTGCTGGAAACATTCCTCGAATGGGCGGAAACGGCAGACATCCCCGGCCGGCCGACGCCACAGCGACTCGCGATCTTTGCGTCGGCCGCGCCGGATTGAGCCGAACAAAGACCGTCAAAGTTTTAGCCGCCTCCGTAATTCTTTGTTAGACCAAAATAGACCGCTGACTCAGCACGTATTTCGTAACTGATTGTAGAATAAAACGTTAAGAAAGGGCACGGGGAATGCCTCGGATGAGCTTAGGAACCCACAAGTCTCTAACCGAGGTGGTTCACAATGTCAGGTCGCCGTCTTATCCGGTACCTCGCGGTCGTGAGCGCCGTTGCTTGTCTAGCGTGCGGAGACACCACTCGCCTCACAAGCCCGACCCCACAGAAGCGCGTTGCCCCGACATCAAATGTCGATGCTACTTTTTCCCGGTACATACTCATCTCCGGCGCGTGGGTTTGCGTCGAGGGTTGCGAGAACGACCGAGCCAGCCAATCCGGGTCTGGTCAACAGCCACCGGTCTTCCAACAGCCATCGGTCTTATTGAAATAATTCACATTTGGTTGTATTGAAGTAGCCATGCTCGAGCACCGAAACGACAAAAGCGACAATCTGGATAGACCGTCCAGGGGTGGCCCCAGATCTTCGCGCAGCCTCATCGAGCAGGCGCGCGATGCAGAGCGTCGTGGCGATACGGCGCGATCGCTCGGCCTTTATGACGACGCGATCGAGGCTTTGGAGCGGGAGCAGAATCTTGCGCTCCTCGCCGACGCTCTGAGGTGGAAGGGCACCGTCCACCGCGAGCAGGGAGAAACCGAGGCTGCTTACCGTTGCTATACCCAGAGCCTCATCATGGCCGAGAGGAGCAACTCGGTGAGCGGTAAGGCGCATGGATACAACTGCCTTGCGATCATTGCACAACGTCGGGGCATCCTGACCGAGAGTGAACGACTCTACGGCCAGGCAGCGGACTTCGCGGGCAGGGCTGGTGACGTTCGGCTTCTCGGTATGACCGGGGCCAGTGCTCCGCTAGGTCGTTGGAGAGTT
>JBJMOT010000099.1:0-11554 GCA_045803585.1 Gemmatimonadaceae bacterium | reverse complement strand
CGATGTCAGTGCGGGAGTGTCCAGTCTCAATGCCAGGGCATCGCGAGGCACAGGAACGATCGCCGCGATACGCCGGGGTGGGCTGACCGCCCGGGCTTCTCGCACCATGGCCGCCGCAGATTCCATTCGTCAGTTGACCTCATCGAACAAGGGTACCCTGGGCAGATTCCGCCGCGATTCGACGCTCATTACAAAGGCGGGGCACGTCCTCGCCGAGCTCGACACGCTGCGCGGCTTGGTGCTCAGTCCGGTCGGCACGATGGAGCGAATGCACTCGGACACCGTACTCGCGCAGCAACTTGCGCGCGAGCGCGTGCTTCTCGCTGCACTGATCAAAGACATGAAGAGCAACCCAACGCGTTACATCAGCTTCTGACTTGACCGCATTTTTTGCGGCGGTTACTTTCGGATGAACGCGGTAACCCGATTGCGCCGCGCCCCCTTTCCAACCCCCGCACGTACCTGTTTCGCTGAGCTGCACTAGCTCAGTCCCACCCGCACCACCTTCCCGCTTTTCTTTCCCGCACAGTGGATATCGCAGAGTTAAAGCGAAAATCCGTCAATGAGCTGCAGGAGATGGCCGACGGTCTCAAGATCGACGGCCCGTCAGGACTCCGAAAGCAGGATCTCATTTTTCAGATCGAGCAGAATCTGCTCGACACCGACATCATGTTGCATGGTGACGGCGTCCTCGAGATTCTGCCCGAAGGCTACGGCTTTCTTCGGAGTCAGGACTGGAGTTATCTGCCCGGTCCCGACGACATCTACGTCTCTCCGTCGCAGATAAAGCGATTTGGTTTGAGGACGGGCGACGAGGTGCGGGGTCAGGTGCGTCCTCCCAAGCCATGGGAGCGCTACCTCGCGCTGCTGAAAGTCGAGAGCGTGAACGGCGGCGATCCGGAGAAAGCGAAGGATCGCGTCCCTTTCGACAATCTTCGGCCACGATACCCCGACGAGCGGCTGAGACTCGAGTCGAAGGACGGGGATCTGAGCATGCGCGTGGTCGACATCATGACGCCGATCGGCAAGGGCCAGCGTGGCTTGATCGTTTCACCACCGCGCGCCGGCAAGACGATCCTGATGCACAAGATCGCCAACGCGATAGCAGAGAATCATCCCGAGGTCACCATCATCGTGCTGCTGATCGACGAGCGGCCGGAAGAAGTAACGGAGATGATCGCCAGCATGAAGCGGGCGGAAGTGATCAGCTCGACCTTCGACGAGGGAGCCGCTCGACACGTTCAGGTCGCCGACATGGTTCTGGAAAAGGCCAAGCGACTGGTCGAGAGTGGAAAAGACGTCGTGATCCTTCTCGACTCGCTGACTCGATTCGGACGCGCCCACAATACCGTCGCGCCGCAGTCAGGAAAGATTCTATCCGGCGGAGTGGATGCGACCGCCCTGCACAGGCCCAAACGGTTCTTCGGCTCCGCCCGTAACATCGAGGAAGGTGGGTCGCTGACAATTATCGCGACAGCGCTCACGGAGACTGGCTCCCGAATGGACGACGTGATCTTCGAGGAGTTCAAGGGCACCGGCAATATGGAGCTGGTGCTCGACCGAAAGATCGCCGATCGCCGCATCTATCCGGCCATCGACATCTTCCGCTCCGGGACGCGCAAAGAGGAACTGCTCCTGAGTCAGGCGGAGATCAATCGCGTCATGCTCCTCCGGCAGTTTCTGGCCGACATGCCCGAGGCCGAAGCCATCGAATTCCTGTTGCGGCAGATGGTGAAATCAAAGAACAACAAGGAATTCTTCACCCAGATGGCGCAGGGGTAGGGTTGGCGAACCCCGCGCTGGCTCGCTTTCTCGCCGTGGATTACGGGCGCAAGAGAATCGGCCTCGCGATAAGCGATCCTTTAGGCATGATCGCGTCGCCCGCGGGGTTCATCGAGCGCCGCGAAGGCAAGCGGGCCCCGATCACAAAAATCGTCGCACGTGCTAGCGAGCTTGGTGCTCGGGGGTACGTAATAGGCCTTCCGCTCGACGGAGAGGGCAACGAGACCGATTGGACCGCTGAAATCCGGGTTTTGGGCGCCGAAATCGCGAAACGTACCGCCATGCCTGTTCGTTTTTATGATGAACGTTTTACCACGGCGGCTGCCTTGCGCACAGTAAAGGATCTGGGACAATCGACGCGCGGTAGAAAGGGTGATGTGGATTCACTCGCGGCGACGATACTGCTCCAGCAAGCGCTCAATGCTAAGGACTAGGAAGCGGGTCGCGCTCGTCGCGGCGTGTGTCGTCACTGCTGCGTGCGCTGGTCAGCCGCATGGCGCGCCGACTCGCGTGATCATTCCTCGCGGAGCCAGCTTCGGGCAGGCGACGGATTCGCTGGCGCGCAACGGACTGGTTGGGTCGCCGAAGTTGTTCCGCCTCTATGGGAGATTCACAGGCGGCGACCGCAAGGTCAAGCCGGGCACGTATCTGCTCAAGCACGGGACGCCCTGGAGCGATATCATCAGCGCGCTAAACGGCGGGCACGGGCTGGTGAACACTGTCACGATTCCCGAAGGGTATACCGTCTCACAGATCACACCGCTTCTCGCGCGCACTCTCCACGTTCCCGCCGATTCAGTTACCGCCGCGGTCGGTGACACCGCGCTGCTGGCGCGTCTCGACCTCCCCAACAAAACTCTCGAAGGCTACCTCTTTCCGGACACCTACGCATTCCCGATAGGGACCACTGCTCGTCAGGCTGTGCGCGAAATGGTGTACTCGTTCGAACGGCGGTGGAGACCAGAGTGGGATTCGAGCATTACTGACCTCAAGATCAACCGCAACGACCTGGTGACGATGGCTTCGATCGTCGAGAGAGAAGCGCGTCTCCCTGAAGAAAGGCCCGTCATTGCGGCCGTGTACTACAACAGGCTGAATCGCGGGATGCTGCTCCAGGCGGATCCGACCGTTCAATACGCGCTCGGACACCATGTCGGTCGCGTTCTCTACAAGGATCTCACCATCGACTCGCCGTATAACACCTACGTTCATAAGGGACTTCCACCAGGGCCCGTAGCTTCTCCCGGTGTGGCAAGCCTGATCGCAGCAGCGAACCCCGCCAACGTCCCGTATCTCTATTTCGTGGCGAGCCGGGACGGCCACCACGAGTTCAGGATGACGCTCGAGCAGCACACCAACGCCATCAGGCAGGTGCGCGCTGCCATGCCTGCGAAGAAGTCCACCCCGCGGATGCTGGCGATGGCGCCGTCGGCGAAATCAGCCAGCGCGCCGGCGAAGGCGGTCTCCAAGACGACCTCCGCCAAAATCGCTCCCGCGAAGACGACGTCCGCGAAGACAAGCGTCAAGACGCGCTCGAAGTCGAGCTCAAAAAAGACAACCCCCCGAAGCACTCAGACGCGAAAGAGTACGTCCGCGACGACCAGCGCCAGCAGGTAGGTCAATGCTCGATCCAAAGATCCTGCGTCTCGTAGCCATCACTGACGACGCCGAGGATCAACGTAAAACGCTGATCGACCGCGTCGCCGCGTCGGTGCGCGGAGGCGCGACGAGCGTGCAGGTAAGACTCAAGACAGCGTCGTCGCGCGAAGTCGTCGAGATCACCAAGGCCATAATCGCGAGAGTGGATGTGCCTGTCATCGTCAACGACAGGGCGGACATCGCGCTCGCCGCCGGCGCCGCGGGCGTCCACGTCGGAGAAGCCGATCTGCCTGTCGAGGCAGTGCGCCGGTTCGCGCCGGCCGGTTTTATAATCGGCGCATCACTGGGGAGCGATGCCGAGCTCCTCAACGCGAAGAATGCGGATTACGTGGGAATCGGCCCTGTCTTCGCCTCCGATTCCAAGAATGACGCGGGAACCGCCATTGGCGTTGCCGGCTTCGAGAAGCTCGCCGCGCTCGTTCCGCATCCTGCCGTCGCTGTCGGCGGTATCACGGCTGATCGCGCACTTCAGATCACGGTTCACGGCGCCGCCGGCGTCGCCGTGATCAACGCAATCTTCAGCTCTGACGACCCCGAGAGCGCGACCCGCGCGATCGCGGCCGCCATCGGAACTTGAGATCGGGGGCGGGCTTCGCCTCGCCCCGCCGGCGGTTGGAGGTTGTGCCGCGCGCAGAATGAGCGCGGCGCATCTCTTTCTCGATCCTCGAAAGAACGTCGGACTGCAGGAATAGATCGACCAGGTCCGGATCGAACTGGGTTCCCTTCCCTTCTCCAATTGCCTTTACGGCCTCGCTGAAGCTCCGCGCATGGCTGTAGCGACGCCGGTGGGTAATGGCATCAAAAGAGTCCGCGATGGCGACGATCCTCGCCTCCAGCGGAATGCGGCGCCCCTTGAGCCCTTTTGGATATCCGCTGCCGTCCCACCTCTCGTGGTGCGCGGCGACTGCTTTCCCCAGCGCAGGGTAGAACGCCGCAAGCGGCGCCAGCACTTCCGCGCCACGCAACGGGTGAGTCATTACCGCGCGGCGCTCCTCGGGAGTGAGCTTGGTGGATTCGTGAAAGATGTCCGTCAACGCGCCGTGCAGCTTGCCGATGTCGTGAAACAGTGCGATCCGCTCGACGCTGTGGAGCATCCGGTCATCGAGAGCGGCCGCTTCGCCAAGTATGAGGGCGTAGGCCGCGACACGCCGCACGTGCGCCCCGGTGACTTCATCGTTGGCGTCGATGGCGTTGAGCAATGTCTCCATCGTCGCGGCCCCCAGACGCTCGGCGCGGGCGCGCAGTGTATGCTCGCGGGCGATGAGGCCCGTCGCCGCGGCTCCGACTGAAATGGGGACGATCTGTCGCATCAGACAACGTAGGGCAAGAACCGTTCGCGGACGAATTACATTCACGCATGACTGTCGCACGCGTGAGCGTAAAGGGCGCGCGCCGCTGGGAAGCCGGCCACCCGTGGATTTACAGAACGGACGTCACGGAGCGTCCGATGATGGAGGCCGGCGCGGTTCTCGTACACGATAATCGCGGCAGGCCGCTGGGATGGGCACTGTGGAGCCCGCTCTCCGAAATCTCGCTGAGGCTGCTCGATCGCAATCCCGATGCGGTCATCGACCAGGCGTGGTGGGACGACCACATCGCGGCAGCAATCGCCCGCCGCGTCCCGCTCGAGGATCACACCAACGCATTCCGTTTGCTACACGGCGAAGCCGACGGTTGTCCGTCTCTGGTTTGCGATCGCTACGATGACTGGCTGGTAGTGCAATTCATGAGTGCGGGCCTCGAGCGGTTTCGGGAAGAGATCGTGACGGCACTCAAATCCCTCGTCGAGCCGGCCGGAATTCTGGCGCGAAACGATGTACCTCTGAGATCGAAGGAGGGATTGCCGCGCGAAACGGTCGTGCTGCATGGTGAAGTGCCTCGGGAAATCGAAGTTCACGAGTACGGAGTGAAATTTCTCGCCGCACCGTGGACGGGCCAGAAGACCGGCGCATTTCTCGATCAGCGCGAAAACCGGCATTTCGTCGGCACCGTCGCGCGGGGCCGCGCGCTGGACTGCTTCAGCTATCACGGATCGTTCGCGCTGCACCTGGCCAGACGCGCGACCCACGTGATCGCTCTCGATACATCAGGGCCAGCGCTGGTGAGGGCGGCGGAGAATGCGGCGAGAAACTCTCTCGACAACATCTCGTTCATAGAGGCCAACGCGTTCGACTATCTCCGGGAGAACGAACGCGAGGGGATAACGTTCGATACGATCGTGCTGGATCCACCTGCCTTCGCGAAGACCAGGGGCGCGCTGGCCGGAGCGCTCCGCGGCTACAAGGACATCAATCTTCGGGCGATCCGTCTCCTGGCACCGGGCGGCCTTCTCTACACCGCCAGCTGCAGCTTCCATCTAACGAAGCCGCTGTTCCTCGAGATGCTCCAGGCAGCGGCGAGCGACAGCGGGCGACGGGTTGCGATTCGCGCGCTGACCGGGCAGCCGCTCGATCATCCGGAAGTTCTCTCCATTCCAGAGACGGGGTACATCAAAGGCGCCCTACTCGAAGTTATGGACTGAGAAAAACTGCCACGTACGACTACCGGCCAGCGGCTTGGGACGTGCCGGCTGGCGGCCGCGGGCTCAACCCGTCTGACAGTCCGGGCAGAAGTAAGTCGACCTTCCTGCCTGCACGATTCTCTCGATAGTGCCCCCGCAGCGCCGGCATTCTTTGCCCTGGCGATCGTAAACGGCGAAACGCTCGCGATTGCGTGAATCGGTGTAGCGTCCCGGGCGTCTTCGACGCGGACTGAGGACGAGCCTGATTGCTTGCACAAGCTTCTCGAGTTTCTCGGTCGACATTTTCGACGCTGGAGATCTTGGATCGAGCTCGGCCTCCCAGAGCGCTTCGGCAGCGTAAATGTTGCCGAGGCCCGCGAGCACCGATTGGTCCATCAGCGCGGGCTTGATAGGAATCTTTCGACGACTGAGCACCTCGACGAAGTAGTTCGCATCTAGAGTGCGGTCACTCGCTTCCTTACCCAGTTTGGGGAGCGAGGAGCTGCCTTCCTTATCCAGGGTGATCGACGAAAGCGCGCGCCGATCGACGAGCGAGATTCTCGTCCCGTCCTGCAGCTCGATCACCGCGCGGGTAAACCGATCGAGCTCGTCGCTGGTCCGTCCAATTTCCCAGTCGCCGTTCATGCGAAAGTGAACGACCAGAGTGTCGCCGCTATCGAGGCCGAGCAACTGATGCTTTCCTCTTCGCTCGATCGTTCGAATGCTCTTCCCCTTAGCCGCCCGGGCCCGCGCGGGAGGAAGCTTACGTTTGAGAGCCGGATGGATCGCCCGCACGGCGGCGATCGTTTTCCCAAGGGCGGCACGGCTCAACGCGCGAGTGGCGCGTTCGACTTCAGGTAGCTCAGGCACGTACGAAGCGGTGGCGCATTCCATAATGTATCAAGGCAGCGCTCCATCCGATTGCCCGACACAATTCCTCGGCTTAGTTTGAACTTGAGCGCACGACAAATGCAGAAACGCGCTGTGAACGCGGTTTGCCCTCCGTCGGGCAGACGCGCCGTGGGAGAAGGCGCCGCGCACCCAATCCGAAAAACAAAATGACCAACCCAACACGCGTCCTGCTTATCCAACAGAATGGCGCCGCCGACGAGACTATTATGCGCGAGCTCAATGCGTCGGGAATGAAGGTTACCAGCCTGGCTGCGGCGTCACCTGAAGCCTTCGTTACGGCGCTGGACGATGTGAATCCCGATGTTGTCATTACCGACTATACGCCGCAGGGGTTCAGCGCCTGCGAGGCGATGGACGTTCTACGTTACGAGCGACCCGAGGCCGCGCTCATCGTCGTGTCGGAGACGGTAACGGGGCTCGCAGCAGTGTCCTGCCTGCGCGCTGGAGCTGAAGACCTTGTGCTCAAAAAGAATGTGAAGCGCCTGCCAGAAGCGATTGCGAAGGCGATCGAGAAAAGAGCAGCGCTGGCCAAGCTCACCAGCAGACAAATCGAAGTGCTAAGACTCGTCGCCGAAGGACATCGCACCCGAGACATCGCGGATCGGCTCAAGCTCAGTGTCAAGACCGTCGAAAGCCATCGCGGCGAGGTGATGAAGAGGCTGGAGATGCACGATGTCGTGAGTCTCGTTCGCTACGCGCTTCGCGTCGGACTCATTCCAGTGGCGTCGTAAGTGATTAAGACTGAAGAGCTTGAAAAAACATCGCACTTGCGACTTCCTCCATCGCGCCTAGCTTAAACACCTGGCTAAGCACGACGTCCCCAGCCTGACGCCATGTCGCAACAAAATCCTCGGTCTTTCAGACACGAGTACGAGCTGTACGTAGAGAACGAGATCGAGAATTACAAGGAGTCGGTGTCACGCTCCGCCATTCTGAAGATTGGCGATGAAGCGGCCGCGTCCCTGCGCGCCGGCGAACAATTCGCGATGGACGAACTGCTTCTCTGGGCCGAAGTAGATCGCATCATCAGAAAACGTCTACGCATTCCGGCGTACGAGACGTGGCGAAGAAAACGCGTGAAGATGCTCGAGGAGTATCGTCGCCCGGAGCACTGGGGAATTCGCCCGGACGGAGTTCTCGCGCGCGAAATTCACCCGCCCGCAGAATCGAAGGTCCTCGTCGCCGGTGGTGACATCGATCGCACCGCGCTCTACCTCGCGGCCCACGGATGCGACGTGACAGCGGTCGATCGCGAAGTGCAGCCGCTCGAGCGCGTCATGAACGCGGCGCAGGAAGCCGGGCTCGCCGACCGCATTCAGAGCTATGTCGCGGGAATCACCGACTGGTCGCCTGATGTGCAGCTGGGCGCCGTGGTTTGCACGCCCGACGCGTTCACCGGACTTTCCGTGGAGGAGCGGGGCCGTGCGTTCGGACTGCTTCAGGACGCAACCCGGGATGGCGGCGTTCACCTGGTCGGCACCATCGTTCGGGGTCAACGTGGTATCTCCGTCGCCGAACTGCGCCGCCAGTACAAGGGCTGGTCGATCTCGATCGAACCGGACTCGGATTCCTCCAAGAGTTTCTTGGCGCGCAAAGTCGCCAGCTAGCCACATCCCCGTGTCATAAGGACACTAGTGTCCTAAAGTGCAGTGTCATTCTGCGACAGTCTCGGCGCTCACGAGCTCTCCAGTCAAACTCAACCCATTGATTAACAATGGGTTACCTGATGACGTCCAACATGGCATATCGGCTGCTTACAGTAGCCGCGCGCCACGGTGTGGCCATCACAAGAGAGCGAGTTATGAAGAAGGATCGTAAAGAAACCAATTCGTCCGAGCCACTCGGGATCATTATTTCGCGCGGCGACAAAACCGAGCCGACGCCAGTGTTTTCAGCTTATATCTGGGGACCGGTTCCCGAATCCGAGCTGGAATCCGCTAACCGCGCCGCGTAGTAACGCCGGCGAACGAAACGCCCCGCGAGAAATCGCGGGGCTTTTTTGTTTGTACGGTTGGGTACGGCGCTTGCCCCCTTGGCTTTTGTGGAAGAGGCTGCCCCGAACTGGGAAGGCGAGCGTCATGCGCTGCTGGCACAGCGCATTTCCGATATCGGACTGGAGATTCGCGGCAGCCTGCTCGAAAAGCTGGTGAACCAGCTGTACGAGGAGCTTGACGCGAAAGGACTCGAGTTCCGGCCCCCGGTTTATCTGAGCGATCAATGGGGCTGCCCCGACGGCACGCCGCTCATCGGCGTTCCTTTTTACCTCGCCGACGCCCGACTCTCCAGAATCGAGGAGGATTACTCAGCCGCCGTCGAGAGCGCTGAAGACTCGATGCGGTATCTCCGGCACGAGGCGGGTCACGCATTCAACTACGCGTACCGGTTGTACGATCGGGCCGATTGGCGAAAAATGTTTGGCCCGTACTCCCGCCCTTACCGCGAGCGTTACCGCGCCGATCCGTTTTCGCGCGACTTCGTCCGCCACATCCTCGGCTGGTACGCCCAGAAGCATCCCGACGAGGATTTTGCCGAGACCTTCGCGGTCTGGCTGACACCCGATCTCGATTGGCGCCGCACTTATGACGGCTGGAAGGCGATCGCCAAACTCGAGTACGTCGACAAGGTGATGACCGAGATCGCCAAGCAGGTTCCCGAAGTGCCGGAGCCGTCGGAGGATGACCTTCCGGTGACTGCCATGCGGTATACAGTCGCCGATCACTACAAGGAAAACGAAGAAAGCATTCCGATACGCGAGCCTCGTATCTTCGACGGCGATCTCAAAACAATTTTCGCCACCGCCGACCACGCGCCCGGCGCTGCCTCCGCTGCCGATTTCATTCTTCGGCACAAGCGCGAGATCGTCACCCGCATCTCATATTGGACCGGTGAGAACGCCGCCGCGGTGAGGCAATTCGTGGAATTCCTGGTGCAGCGGGCCCAGGAACTCGATCTCCGTCTCGGCGGCCTGGAAGCATCGACGCTGATCGAGCTGACGGCGTTCGGGACCGCGGTGATGATGAACTACCGGTACACCAACACAATCGACGGCACCGACTCGTGAAGATCGCCGTTTTGCACAGCAAGGACGCACTGGAGCCTCCGGTCGATCCGCTTCTCGATCAGCTCGACACGGCGCTGACCGAGATCGGACACTCCACGCGGCGGATAGCCGTCGATGACGCCGTAGAGCCTCTGATCGAACAGCTGAAGGATCCGCCTCCGGATCTCGTGTTCAATCTGGCCGAGTCATTTCGCGGGAAGAGCGCACTCGAATCCAACGTCGCGGCGCTGTTGAATCTCCTCGATCTGCGCTACACCGGCTCGAGCCCGGCCGGGTTGATTCTCGCCGGCGACAAGACTCTAACCAAGAAAGTCCTCGCGTTCCACGGCATCCAGAGCGCGAAGTTCGCCACGTTGTACCGCGGCCAGCTGGATTGGTCGCATCAAATCGACTTTCCGCTATTGGTGAAGCCGCCGCAGGAAGATGCTTCGCTCGGCATCACCCAGAAATCGGTGGTGAACGATGTGAAGGAGCTGCTCGACGTCATCAGCGCTACCCAGCAGGAATACCAGTCGCCGGTGCTGGTCGAGGAATTCATCGACGGTCGCGAGTTCTACGTTGGCGTGATTGGCAACAGCAAAGTCGAAGCGCTTCCAATCATCGAACTGGATTTCTCGAAGTTTCCCGCTGGACTCCCGAAAATCGCCAGCTGGGAAGCGAAATGGGGCGATGACGGCGACGAGAAAGGCGCGCAATTCGAGGGGACGCAGTCGATCTTTCCGACCGATCTCCCCGAGGAGCTGACCCAGAAAATCCAGCAGGTCGCGACGGATGCGTTCCAGGCGCTACGGCTGCGTGATTACGCTCGCATCGATCTGAGGGTGACGCCCGAAAACGAGATCTATGTCATTGAGGCAAATCCGAACTGTTATCTGGAGCAGAACAGCGAATTCGCGCGCGCGGCGCAAAAGTTCGGACTCGAATATCCCGCGTTGATCGCGCGCATAGTGGATCTCGCCAGCGCTCGCTATTCACGGTAAGGGCGACATAAATAAAAAAAGCCGGCGGTTAAGCCGGCTTTCCTGGTTAGCGCGAAGAGGTTCGACTCTTACGCGCGGCTTTTCGGACTGTCCTGCGGACTCGGCGTCCCGTTTTCCTGGCGCCGCGGACCCGTGACCTTGTCGCCTTGCGCACTGCACTTCGCTTGGCGACACCGCGTCGGCGCGCGCCGGCTTTCTTGGCCGCAGAGGCCCGTTTTCTCGTTGCCATGTTGTCTCTCCACGATGAAGTAGAAGTCTCGCCTTGCCTGGTGGATTCGGCGATTGCTGCATCGCGTCGCGACTGACCGCGAGTTACTAAGGAGCTCGGTGCGACTACCGCTTACAACGTTGCGGCAAAATTCGGAATGCAAGAGATGTGCGTGAGCCAGCGGAATGAACGATTCGGCCCGACTCATTACCTTAAGTCCAGAATATTTTATTACACTGTCGTGGTTCGCGATATCGCTTTTGAACAGTTGCACATCGGAACATGCTCGCTTTCATACGCGGCTCGCAATTCGCAGCTTGAAGTCCCCTCTCGATGAACACCGACAATAAACGGAGCACTCGCTCGTGAAAGCGCTCGTCAAAGAGTCCGCCGCACCCGGCTTTAAGCTGAAGGATGTCGAGGAGCCCCGCATCCGCGAAGACGAGGTCCTG
>JBJMOT010000098.1:0-4628 GCA_045803585.1 Gemmatimonadaceae bacterium | reverse complement strand
CTTTGAGGAAGACGTGATCGCGATCACGCAAAGGGATCTGCCACTCGACTGGAATGTTCGGCTGCAGCGGTGAGGGATGCTCGTAACTCTTCAGGTAGCGTCCGCGGCGAACTTCCATGGCGACCGGCGCTCTTGTATCTCGTCCGAGCGGCTGGTACTTTGCAATACAAAGTGCCAGGCCGCTTCACGACTGACGCAGAGGTTCGTGCGCGGCCATAGATCGGAGACGATCATGCAGAAGTGGATACGACGCATTCGCGGCGCGATCGGGATGGGCCTCACCTGGGCGGTGGCATGGGGAGTTGCGGGAATGGTGCCGCGCTGGCTTTTTGGCTTCAATCCCGACGCACCGTTTCCCATCATTTTCGGCGTAATCGGATTCGTCGCCGGCGTCACGTTCTCCGGGGTCCTGATGCTGTTGGAGCGCCGTCGCGAATTTGATCAGATGACGCTTTCGCGTTTTGCGGGGTGGGGTGGATTGAGCGGGCTGCTGGTATCGGCCGTCTTCGCCAGAGTCGCGTCGCTTGGGGCGAGCGATGTGATGGTGATCGCCCCCGTGTTTGTCGTCGCTTGCGCGGCTTGTGCGTCCGGCTCGCTCGCTTTGGCCAAGCGCGCGAAGATGCGTGAACTGCCGGACGGAAGTACTGGCGAGATCGAGCTCAGCGCCCAGGAGAAGCGAAAGCTCTACTCGCGCGGCGGCTGACGCCGCCCGTGCTGGCCGACGAGCCGCACGTAGTGCTGTGATTATTCGGTGCAGTAGTGTTGCCTCCCTAGTACTGCAGCGATGTGAGGCTGGACGCGGAAAACGTCCAATACTGCGTTAGAAGTGCGGACGCCGATTGCGCAACGGTGAAAACAGTGTGTGGATCCCGCGTGGCGTCGAACGTCTCTGGCTGGCCCGCAAGAACCGCGAGCCGCACCCTCATCGCCCCTGGAAGGAACGCCTCCTCCGGGAGGGTGAGCCTCGCAACAGCTCCCGGTGCGACGCGGCCGAGCATCCACTGGCGGTTAGCGCCAATCAGGTAGACGTCCACTCTCTCACGCGAGGCATTGTCGAAGCGGATCGACAGCAGCCTATCCTCTTTCGACACCGGCCGGTCCAGCGCCGAGTGCGCGCCCGTGCTGGCGCAGGCGCCGAGGGCGAGTGTCATTGCGATCGTGGCGGCGATTGAAACGAAACCACGTCTGCGGGTCGTAATCATTGTAGTCTCCGTGACAGGGAACGGCGCAGGGCGCCTCATCCCATAGCGCGTAAAACCCGGCTCAATCCAATCACGGAGTTCTGCTGTCCAATGAGGTAGATCACCGGTACCGTCGACGAACCCAGTAATGCCGATCACGCCTACTGAGCATGCGGTCACCCAGCTCCTGGAGGCATGGGGGGCGGGGGACGTGCAGGCGAGCGAGTCGCTCGTCCGGCTCGTGTACGCTGAGCTTCACCGTCAGGCGCAGCTCGCGCTTCATCGCGAGAGCGAGGGACACACCCTTCAGCCCACAGCGCTCGTCCACGAAGCGTGGCTCAGACTCGGCGATCAGCACGATGCGCGCTGGGAAAGTCGCTCGCAGTTCTTCGCCATCGCCGCGCAGATGATGCGCCGGGTGCTGCTGGACCACGCCCGCGCGCGTCACGCCCAGAAGCGCGGAGGCACAGGTTTACAAGTCTCGCTCGGCGACGGTGACTTCTTTGGCGCGAATTCGCGCGCGCCTTCGGCGCAGACCGCGCCGATCGACCCGCTCGACATCATCATGCTCGACGAGGCGTTGGCCCGCCTGGCAGTGATCGACCCACAGAAAGCTCGGCTGGTCGAGCTGCGTTATTTCGCGGGACTCAGCATCCCTGAAACTGCGGCTGCGCTTGGGATTTCGACGGCGACGGTCGGTCGCGAGTGGGCCATCGCGCGGATGTGGCTTCGTCGCGAGCTCGATCGATGAGTGATCCGTCACGCGGGGTCCGGCCGTCGTCAGCGATGACGCCAGAGAGATGGCGTGTGATAGACGCGATCCTCCGTGCTTCACTCGCCTGCGATGCAGCGCAACGCGATGCCTTCGTTGCACAGGCATGCGGTGGCGACGAGGAGATGCAGCTCGAGGTTTCATCACTCCTCGCCGCGCACGATCGAGCCGGCGATTTCCTCGACCGGCCAGCGGCCGAGCAATTTGGGGCGTACGGCGCTCCGCCATCGGTGGTTAGTCGACTCGCGACCGCGCTCGCCGGACGGTATCAGATCGAGCGCGAGATTGGTCGTGGCGGGATGGCCACTGTGCACCTCGCGCTGGATCTGCGCCATCACCGCAGAGTGGCGATCAAGGTTCTGCGCGAGGAGCTCGCGGCAGCGATCGGAGGGGAACGCTTTCTCGAAGAGATTCGGGTTACCGCATCACTCCAGCACCCGCACATTCTGCCGTTGTTCGACTCGGGGAGCGCGCAGGGACTTTTGTGGTACGTCATGCCTTTCGTCGAAGGCGAGACGCTCCGGTTGCGGCTCGCACGAGAGCGTCGACTGCCGGTCGGCGATGCTCTCCAGCTGGTGCGCGAGATGGCCGACGCGCTCGATTACGCGCACCGCCAGGGCATCGTGCCTCGCGATGTGAAGCCGGAGAACATCCTGCTGCAAGGCGGCCATGCTCTCATCGCCGACTTCGGAATCGCACTGGCACTCGAGAACGCCGGCGGCGCGCGTCTCACCCGCACCGGCATCACCCTCGGCACTCCCTCGTACATGGCGCCGGAGCAGGCCGCGGGTGACCAGCCCATCGATGCACGCACCGATGTCTACGCGCTCGGCGCAGTGCTACACGAGATGCTCGCCGGCGAATCAGTAATCGCCACCGCGTCGCGTCAGGACCTGCGCCGAAACGCGAGGCGTGAACCGGCTTTTGGGATTACCGAGCGTCGTGCTGACGTGTCGTCATCCCTCGACGCGGCTGTGCGGCGCGCTCTCGCAAAGCATCCGGATGACCGGTTCCCAAGTGCCGGAGCGTTTGCGGCGGCCCTAACGGCGTCACCGCAGGATCGCACTAATAAATCGCGCGATCGGATGATATCCGCGCGCGCTGCTGTGTACGCCATCAGCGTCATGCTTGTCGTCGGACTCGCGGGTGGATGGGCAATCGCACGATCGCAATTCGCGGAGCACATGCCCGCCATCCTGCGTGACGCAGAAGCCCAGGCAGTGCCCCCTCCGCAAAAGGTTGGAGCCATACCATCCGTCGCCCGCCAGCAAGCAAAGCTCGCTGCAGGTGTCGGGAAGCTCGCAGGCGAGGTTCAGGAACGCACCATTGTGCCCGCGAGCGGGGAAGCGATGTCACTCATGGTGGTCGATCGATCAGGTCGGGTGCTGCGCACGATCGATGCGAATCGTCCGTGGACGCCGCGCTTTTCACCCAATGGTCGTCTTGTTGCCTACGGCGCGTTCGGCAGCGGGCGAGAAACGAGCGATCTGTGGGTGACCGATCTGGATCGAGGCACCACGCGTCGCCTCACCGATGACGACGACGACAGCAACGATCCGCAGTGGAGCGCGGCGGGCACGATGGTCGTGTATTCGAAAAGCGCTCAGGACGGCAAAGATCTTTTCGTGCGCCCGCTCGGCGCGGGAGATCCGAGGGTACTCGCTGCGCGGGCGGGGACACAGTTCGCGAGCGATTGGCTGCGCGATGGCAGTGCGCTTCTGGTCACGACGGAAACCGGCAACAAGCACGACATCATTGTGCAGCCGGCGGACGGATCGCCCGCGCGGCCGTACCTGGCGACGTCCGCGGATGAGATGGGCGCGCGCATCTCGCAGGACGAGCGTTGGGTCGCGTACATGTCCGATGAGTCGGGGCAATCAGAGATCTACCTGGATTCGTATCCGCATCCCGGACACCGCGTCAGAGTGTCTTCGACCGGCGGCGAGTTTCCCGTGTGGCGCGCCGATGGGCGAGAGCTGTACTACTGGGAGGGTGACAGGCTGGTGGCGGTGCCGGTCGACGCGCGGTCGACCGATCGGCCGCCGGTGGTGGGCGCGCCTACTGTTTTGTTCGGAGCTCCGTATTACGGCGGCCCCAACACCATGTACGACGTGTCGCCCGATGGAAAGCGATTCGTGATAGTCGTGTCGTCAGGCAGGTGATTAGCCACGGCTAATACCAGAACATGAGTCTCACGCGGATGTGTCCTTTCGCGACCCGTCCGCGACCAGGTGTCCACCACGCACCGTCGCGCCGAGCACGATGGCGGCGCTGAACCAATCTTTGATTTCCTGAAAGGTGATCCGCGGTATCGGGCGATCTTCAAGCGGCTCGGCTGCCGCTCGACCCGCCGTCATGACTTCCCACAAGCCTCGATTCGCCGGCATCGATTAAGCCAAACCGAGCTTGTCATATGTTCGAAGGTGCGGTCGCGGCCAACCGGCGGCAACTCCAGATTGTGATCCAATCGCGCCAGGTGTCCTGACGTTGGCGCGCAGCCCGGGGAGATTACAATGCATGCTGGTCGATTCGATGATTGATTCGGATGTGCTCGCCGAGTGGCGTCCGTTTTTTCTCATGATCGCCGGCGCTAGCGGGTCTCTTGCCGGCCTGCTCTTCGTGGCGCTGACGCTTCACTTGCAAAAAATCAGCACCGTCAGACTCTATCGCTACCG
>JBJMOT010000097.1:0-10655 GCA_045803585.1 Gemmatimonadaceae bacterium | reverse complement strand
GCCCGCGCCGGCTGGACGCCGAGACCGCATGGATGGAAGACTATCGGCGGATGCTGGATGGCCGCATAAACCGGCTTGGGGAATTCCTCGAGCGTACGAAGGATAAACGATGACCACCACCGCGCAGGAGCCAACAGTGAAAGCGACCGTCACCACACCAACGGATCGGGAGATCCGCATCGAGCGAATCTTCAATGCCTCGCGTGATCGCGTGTGGCAGGCGATGACCGATCCCGAGCTTGTCGCCGAGTGGTGGGGGCGGGGCAACAAGCTGGTGATCGAAAAACTGGAAGTGAAGCGCGGTGGACACTGGCGATTCGTCGAGCACAGCGCCGAGGGCGTGCACGGTTTCGAAGGGCGCTTTCGTGAGGTCACGCCACCAGAGCGTGTAGTTCAGACGTTCGAATGGGACGGAATGCCCGGCTACGTGATCATCAACACAATGACGCTCGAAGAGCTTGGCGACGAACGCACGCGGATGGTCACCACATCGCAATTCTATTCAACCGAGGAGCGCGACGGGATGCTTCAGTCGGGGATGGAGGGTGGGATGAACCAGAGTTACGAGGCACTGGATCGTCTGCTGTCGCGATTGGCATCTCGAACCTGAATTTTAAAGGCAACAGAACGGGTGCCAGCAGTGAGCAACCAATGTTGCCAGCAGCGAGTTCACGACGTCGGGACGTCTCTTGTGCCATTTCGCGCACAGGCAGTGGCTATCACGCCACGCAGGTACGTCACGCGTAGTGAGCTCGCTGCTCAAGCGATTACTTGCTCGCTGCTGGCACCCGTTCCGTTGTAGTTAAGACGCTTTGAGTTTCGAGATGCCAGATGCTACGCCTCCTCCCACGCCTTTGCGCGGGTGAGCGCCCTCTCCCATCCCTTCACGATCTTCGCTCGCACTGGCGCCTTCATCGCCGGCTTGAACCGCTTGTCCACCTGCCATTGCCGCGCGATGTCGGCTTGACTCTTCCAGAAACCAACCGCCAGTCCCGCCAAATACGCCGCGCCCAGCGCCGTGGTCTCGGCGACTCTCGGACGGACGACCGGCACGTTCAGCATGTCGGCCTGCAGCTGCATCAGCAGATCGTTGGCGCTCGCTCCGCCATCGGCGCGCAGCTCCTTGAGCCGGATGCCTGCATCGGCTTCCATGGCGTTTAGAACATCTCGCACCTGAAGCACGATCGCTTCCAGCGCGGCGCGCGCGAGGTGCGCTTTCGTCGTCCCGCGCGTCAGACCGACGATGGTGCCGCGCGCGTACTGATCCCAGTGCGGCGCGCCGAGTCCGGCAAACGCGGGCACGAGATAGACTCCGCCAGTGTCGGTAACGCCGGCGGCGAGGGCTTCGACTTCCGCGGCGGAGCGGAAGAACTCCAGACCATCACGCAGCCACTGCACCACCGCGCCGGCGATGAAGATGCTTCCCTCGAGTGCGTACTCGGTGCGATCACCGATGCGCCACGCCACCGTCGTCAGCAAATTGTTCTTCGACGCGATGCGTTTGGTGCCGGTGTTCATCAGCATGAAGCAGCCGGTGCCGTAAGTGTTCTTCGCCATGCCGGGTTTGGTGCACGCCTGGCCAAAGAGCGCCGCCTGCTGATCACCGGCGATGCCCGCGATCGGGATCGATGTGCCAAGCAGCCGCGTCTCGCCGTACACCTCGCTCGACGATCTTACTTCCGGCAGCATCGACCGCGGTACGCCGAAGATCTTGAGTAGCTCGTCGTCCCAATCACCTTTGCTGATGTCGTAGAGCATCGTGCGCGACGCATTGCTGGCGTCGGTTACGTGGACTTTGCCGCCGGTGAGATTCCACACCAGCCACGAGTCGACGGTGCCGAACGCCAGCTCGCCGGCTTTCGCTTTCGCGCGCGCGCCAGGTACGTTTTGAAGTATCCACTGAACTTTAGTGGCCGAGAAATACGCGTCGAGCACTAGTCCGGTCTTGCGACGGATCACCCGATCGAGCTTCCTCGCTCTCAACCGGTCGCAGATGCCGGCGGTGCGTCGATCCTGCCAGACGATGGCGTTACAGATCGGTTGTCCGGTGGCGCGATCCCACACCACTGTCGTCTCGCGCTGATTGGTGATGCCGATGGCGGCGATGTCGGACGCGCGAGCGCCGGCCTTGGTGAGAACTTCCGCCGCCACACCAGCCTGTGTCGACCAGATGTCGCGCGGATCGTGCTCGACCCAGCCCGGCTTGGGAAAGATCTGCCTGAATTCCTTCTGTGCGACAGCGACAATCGACCCCGCGTGGTCGAATAGAATCGCCCGCGAGCTGGTGGTACCCTGGTCGAGGGCGAGGATGTGTTTGGTCACTTCCACACCATTTGGTAAACGAGCGCGCCGAAGACACCGCCGATAGTCGGCCCTACTATAGGTATCCACGCGTAGCCCCAATCGGAGCTTCCTTTGCCGGGAATCGGCAGGAGGGCGTGGGCGATGCGAGGGCCGAGGTCGCGGGCGGGATTGATCGCATAGCCGGTGGGCCCGCCGAGTGAGAGGCCGATTGCCATGATGATCACGCCCACGAGGATCGGCTCGAAGCCTTTGGCGAGGTCAGAGCCAGGTAGGAAATTGCCCGGTGACAGCACAGCGAGCAGCGCCAGCACCAAAGTGAAACCACCGATGATCTCGGACACGAGATTGGCGCCCGGCTGACGAATTGCCGGCGTGGTAGAGAACACGGCGAGTTTGCTTACCGGATCCGGTGTCGCTTTCCAATGCGGCAGGTACGCCAGCCACACGATTACTCCGCCGAGAAATCCGCCGGCGACCTGCGCCACGATGTACATCGGCACCTTCGCCCAGTCGAATGCGCCGGTGGTCGCCAAAGCGATGGTGACGGCGGGGTTGAGGTGCGCGCCGCTGATGCCATTTACGCAGTACACGGCAATCGTAACAGCGGCCGCCCAACCAGAGGTGATGACGATCCAGCCGGAATTGTTGCCCTTGGTGCGCTGGAGCACGACGTTGGCGACGACGCCATCGCCCAGGATGATCAGGAGAGCGGTGCCGAGGAACTCGCCGAGAATGGGGGACATGGCGGGGGGTTGGGGTGGTAGAATTTCGATTTTATCGGAAGCAAGTGCAACCGAATCAACTGGAACCGAATTAACTGCAACCGAATTAACTGCAACCGAATTAACTGCAACCGACACTGCCTGTGCTCTGAATGGCGACTAGTGACGTCACGACGTCGTAAGCTGCCTGCTCTCAGCTTGACCTCTCGCTGCTGGCACCGATCAGTTGCAGTCCAGCCTGCCCGCTGCCGGCACCGATCAGTTGCAGTCAGTTCTGTACAGTTTGTACTTAACCAGCTTTGAGCATCCGGACGCCCGATTGTACATTGTCCCTATGGACGACCGCTTTTTCGAAGTCTCCATCGACATGCTGTGCTTTCTGGACTTCAACGGCTACTTCAAGAGACTGAACCCGGCGTGGGAGCGGGCGCTCGGCTTCACCCGTGAAGAGTTGATGTCGAAGCCGTTCATCGAGTTCGTCCATCCGGAAGATCGCGATCGCACCCTCAAGCAGAACGCGGCTGTCAGAGAAGGTGGGCAGGCGCTCGGCTTTGAGAACCGGTATCTCTGCAAGGACGGCTCATTCCGGTGGTTCCGCTGGAACGCGGCGCCGGATTCCGGCGAGGGCGTCATCTATTCCGTCGCGCGCGATGTTACCGACGAAAAGCGGGCGCACGAAGAGCGGGAGAAGCTGGTGCTCGACCTGCAGCACGCGCTGGCGGAAGTCTACAAGCTCCGGGCGATCTTGCCGATCTGCTCTTATTGCCGAAAGATCCGCGACGATGAAAACTACTGGCACACCGTCGAGGATTACCTCTCGCAGCACACCTCGACGCTCTTCAGCCACAGCATCTGTCCGAGCTGCCTGCACACCGAGA
The DNA here is from genome assembly GCA_045803585.1 of Gemmatimonadaceae bacterium. Lineage (GTDB taxonomy): Bacteria > Gemmatimonadota > Gemmatimonadetes > Gemmatimonadales > Gemmatimonadaceae > UBA4720. The sequence continues at coordinate 6,751 of JBJMOT010000097.1, read as the reverse complement.
TGGAAAAGCTGGAAGCACATGGTGGCTGACAACTAGGGCTCTTCATAGAGCCCGAGCACGTTTCCATCGGGGTCGGCGAAGCGAGCCGTTTTCTCGGGAGCATCCACGCCTGGCGGCTGCACGATGCGGCCGCCGCTGGCCTTGATCGAATCGACGGTTTTCGTGACGCTGTCGACCATGATGTAGACGAGCAGGCCCGGACCCGATGACGCCGGACGGCCGGTCACCCAGGAGCCGCTGACTTCGACTCCATCATCGAAGGCTGTCGCACCATCTCCGCGCTCTCTCGTCTTCCAGCCGAAGACCTTCGTGTAGAAATCGACTGAGCGCTGAATGTTGCTGGTGGGAATCTCGAGGTAGCAGATCTTGCCGTTGGCCGAAATTGTCATTCGTTGCTCGCTGGATGTGCAGGCTCTGAAGATGTCGCTCCTTCCGCGCGCCGTCCATTCGCAAACATCTTCCCGGGTCATGCCCGCCGATTCTTCGCTCCGCTGGACGCCCGGGCGTCCAAGCGCTCTCGTCGTCGCCTGCTCCGACGGCCGGCTGCAGGAAGCGACCGACGCGTTCCTGGCCGGCGAGTTCAGGATCACGCGGTACGATCGGTTCTACGTGCCGGGGGGCGGTGGCGCGCTGGCGTCGAGCGGGACCGATCCTCAGCGAGCCCAGCAGATGTGCGCCGAGTGCAAGTACCTGGTGGATCTGCACGCTGTAAGACGCGTGATCGTGCTCTTCCACGGCCCATCGGCGGAAGGTCGCATCGGGGCGATGTGCGCCGACTATCGGCGTAAGCTGCCGTGGGCGAACCTGACCGAGCTGCGCGCGCGCCAGGAGGCAGATGCAGCGGATCTTCTCGGTCGGCGGCGGGAATGGGCCAGCGAGGCGGGGGTCCTGCTCTACCGTTGTGAGGTGGATGCAACAGGGGGCCTGGCGTTCGTCAACCTCGATCCCGATTCCGCACTCGGGTCGGACAAGCAGATGCGCGGCGCCAGGAATTAACGCGGCGAGCGACCCCGATCACTCGCGGATCAGGGGCTCGGTTTTTTTGCGTGTCGCGAGATCGACGAAATTCGGCGCGCGCGGCACCTCGTTGAAAACGGCGAGGAGCGCCGGTGGAGGTGCGACGAGCTTTCGCGCTTTGAGATCCAGCCAGCCGCCAGTCGAGCGAACGGTTGCCGCGCGTTCGCCATTGGCCCGCCAGATCTCGTTTTCGATGGTGAATCGGGCGCCGTCCGGGCTCATCGCCAGCACTGCGTAAGTGACGGTGACTGTCTCGTGAAGTCCGATCTCGCGGAAATATTCGATCTCTTCTTTCCGAACGACGGGGCCGATGGCTAGCCTGCGGAATTCCGTTGGCGGAAATCCATGCTCGGCGAAGAACGCCATCCGCACATCGGCCGCCAGATTGAGATAGGCGGTGTTTCCCATGTGACCGTTGGCATCCATGGTCCCCCAGCCGGCGAGGAACTCTTTGGCGTAGCGACCCTCGAAAGGAGTCGTCACAGGCAGAAAACCGCTTCGCCGACCGCCCGCTTATGCTCCACCTCGTCAACAAGTGAATCAATCGACGCTCGCAGAGCTTTGGCGAAATCCGGAACGGCGACAATCCTGGCAGCGTCAAGAGCGGTTCCGGCGAGGGGCAATTCGACCGACGCTCCTGGCACTACAACAGTCGACATCGTACGCAGCGTCTCGGCCAGCGACGCGTGCGCGTGAGTGGAACGTGGTGAGATGTTGAGCAGGCCGATCGGCTTGCACACCATCTCCGCCGCGCTCACCAGCCAGTCGAGCGCGTTCTTGAGCGAGCCCGGAACTCCGTGGGCGTATTCGGGCGAGCAGATGAGCAATGCGTCAGCCGCGCCGATCTGCTTCCGGAAATCACCCACCGTCGCCGGAGGGACCGCCCCTTCGACGTCGAGATCAGGATTGAAAGGGGGCAACGCGGCGAGCCCGTCAAACATCTTCACGCATACCGTTGGCGGCGCGAGCATGGCAGCTGCGCGCAACGCTTCGGTGTTAGACGAGCGAGCGCGCAGGCTGCCCGAAATGGCAAGGATGCTGAATGAATGATTTACTTCCACCTGCCAAAGCTACCCATGGAGTGGCGTGATGCGGTCGTCGGTGAGAACCATCGCCCGCGCGGTTATGTCAAAGCGTACGCGGAGCAGGGTGTGCGCCTGTGCGTCGATCCACATCGTTGCAGGAGCGCCGGGGATTCCGACGTCCACCACCCACACGTCACGCTGTCCGAGTTTTCCGAAAGGAAGCGAAGCGCGCTCGCGCACCTTCACCGGAGTCATCACCCGGCCACCGCGCTCGTAGACGAAGAAAGGGAGTGTCACTGAATATCCCGACGCGAGCGGCAGCTCGCCGACGACCAGATCGATCACGTTCGAATCGAAGATCGGCCCGCCCAGATCCTGCTTGACGTTAACGACAGAATCTCCGTTTGCCCCTTTCAAAGAGACAGTTCCAGTGGCGAAGTTTCCATCGAAATCAAACCGCATGGTGCGTGTCGGTTGGTGTGACGCGTGTGCCACGGCGCGCATCGTATGCAGCTGGTTGATCGATGTGTCGACGATCTGGCTGGTGCCCGCCGGAAACCGCTGCTCGATTTCCACCAGATGCGCGCCAGGCCGATCGACGATGGCCCGGCTTACGACGGTGCGAACACCGGCACTGCTATCCTTGCCGTTGAGCGTTACGGTACGCTGATAAACGACGGTGTCGCGTTTCGGACTTTGATTGATGTAAATCGTTAGTCCGGGAACGACCGGCGTTCCTTCAACCCCCTGTGCTCGCGCCGAGGGCGAAGCAAGTACGACAGCTGCCGCCATCGTCAGTGTCCGTGATATCCGAATATTCCGAACCACGCCATCTCCTGTGTGAAGTTGCTCGTTAGATGCAGACTGGTGTGGAACGGTTGCCGAGTTTCGTCAGTTTATCGAATCGGCACCGGCGCGCTCAGCGTTGAGACACCGTTCTCGTCGAAGCTTTCGATCGCTACCTGGTAAGGCTGTCCGACAGTTAACGCTCGCAGCTCGAGAGAAGTTCCCTGATCGGCAAACCGCTGGTAGGTCTGATAAAGCTTCGATGGCGATATTCCCCAACGCAGATTGTATCCGACCACACCGGGTACCGCGCGCCACGATAAAGTTGCATCGCGTTGGTCTCGATTGCGTATAGCCGAGAGTCCGGTTGGTGTTGCCGGGCGAACGCCGTCTCCGTTTCCGAAAACGCGAAAGTCGCTGATGGCGAGTGTCGCGGCGCCTACATGGATGTGCTCGTAGCGGATGAAGCGCGCACGTGTCGTTGCAGGGAGCTCGAGGTAGGCGTTTGGATGATCGCGTCCCTCACGGGAGAGATCGGCCACTGTTTTCCATTGGGATCCGTCGACTGAGGCCTGCAGCCTGAAGCGGGTATAGACGTTGGGGCCACTTTCATAAATGCCGGACTTGTAGTCTGCGTAGTTGATCTGAATCGCTTTCACATCATACGGTTGGCCCAGATCGAGCGTCAGCGTTTCGCCGGGACGATTCTGCGATGCGACCCAAAAGGTTCGCGGGTTCTCGTCGGTCACATTCCCAGCAGGGAAGCTGTCCCGCGCCGATGACGCGACTGCCGTCTTATGGTATGAGAGCAGCATCCAGCCGGTGAAGAGCTGGTCGCCCCGCAGATCCTTGGTCGGTAGCCAATGCGGAAAATCACCGAAGCGGGTATCGACATACATCTGGCCATCCGAGTCGAAGCCTGCCGGATGCAAGGCGATGCGACGCTCGAAGTGCCAGTTGTTGCCGATCCATGGCGTGCTTGTATTCCACCAGTTGCCGAAGATGTCCTGAAAAGTGTTGCCATGACCGGCGCCGTGAACGAATCCGGCGGGTTTGTACGCGACTGGATTGTATGGCGCATAAGTGAAAGGACCGAGCGGATCGTCGCCGACGTAGACGCCAGTGGCGTAGACGTTGTACTCCGTGCCCGGCGCGCCGTATTGCAGGTAGTACCGTCCGCCGTACTTCGTCATCCACGCGCCTTCGATGTACGGTTTGACTGTAGTGTCGCGGTGATCCTGACCGAAACGCTCCCAACCGTGCCTCTCCGGATCGAGGCCGAACAGCCAGCGTGGTGTTCCCTTATACGCGAGCTCTTTGCTCTTATCGAGCTCGATGACGTGGAGCGGATAGGCGTTCGACGAGTTCCAATAGAGAAACCAGCGTTCCGTCGCCGAATCTTGGAAGAACTGGGGATCCCAGGGACCCGGCTGCACCGAATCGGGTTTGGCGAGCACCCCTGACTCTCGATCGCGCGCCATCGGCAGCCACGGGAGCAGCCTGTTGTAAAACTCCACCTGACCGCTGGCAGGTTTGGTCAGCATCATGATCGGTAGGGGACTCGTCGTGCTTGGGAGCAGGTAGATCGTGTCGCGCACCGAGAGCACGGCCGGCGCAACGACGTCCGTTATCGGCCAGCGCGACGGCGTGATGTGCTGCCAGGTGCCGAGATCCGTCGAATGCCAGTAGCCTTCACCGATCGTCTCGAACAGGTAGTACTCGCTGCCCTGAACGACGATGACCGGATCGGCGCCGGAGCGATACGAGATCCCCTCGTTCCGTTGCTCGAAGTTGTACTTGTAGTCGATGTCGACCGGGTTGGCGTAAGTGTGGATCGCCTTCGATGCCGGTCGCGACACCAGGCGAAAATTATTGGAGATCGCCTCGACCTTCTGGACCTTGGTCGCGTAAGCGTCTCGACCAGTGGCAAGAATCCAGTGAAATCTGTAAACCCCGTCAAGCGGGCTGACTCTGAAGTCACCCGCATTGGAAAAGATCTGCAGGGTGTCCCGGTACGTCTCTCCGGGTGGAATGATCAGATCGCTACTTCTGACCGCCAGGAAACTCGGCGCGTAGGCCAGAACCCATTTGCCATTAACACTTTTTTCCAGCTGGGGCCACGCGCAGCACCCGCCCATAACCACAGCCGATAGTTCTTTCCCCGTGGTGTCGACGAAGGTGAAGGCTATTTTGCCGAAGTAGTGGCCTCCGCTGGACTGCACGTCAATGTCGGTTGCTTCCGTCTTGAGCGGTGCCGAGAGTGGCGCTGTCGACCGCAGACTTTGGCAGGTTGCGAGAGCGAGTCCCAATAGGGGTCGCAACACTCTCAGCCCCGACCGCTTCCACCCTAGCCGAGTTCTCACCGTTCTAATGGGAAGAAACTGCGGGTGAAAGTATCTGGAACATGCGAAACTGATTGGAAACGGCCTCCACTCTCCTCGCATTTCGGGCATCCGCTTTGGCGCCTGCCGTCCAAATCCAGTGCAGCCGGTAAACACCGTTGATCGAGTCCACCAACAGCTGCGGCATAACCCTCTCGCCTCGGGCGGCCGCAGAAAAACGTATCACACGGCGCATTGTGTCACCGCTGGATAGAGCAAAGTCGGGACTTGATCGGCAAAGGGCATAAAAAGGCTCGTAGGCGGGTCTCCAAACACCGTTCACTAACTTTTCGACCGCTGGATCAGGTATACCGACGCAGCCAAGCATCGAAATTGTGTCGGAGGTTGTATTCGTGAACTCGAATCCGATGTTAGCCGCGTAACCATGCCCGCTGAAATGCACAGCGATTAGCGTCGAATCAGTGCGGAGCTGCGCTCGAAGAGGCGGCCTCAACCGCGATATAGTATCACACGCGCCGAGCAACATCGGTGCGAAAAGCAGGAATGCGTTAACGCTTCGGAGTTTGCTTTTATTCACCGTGTCCTCATCCCTCATCCCAGCCCCTAGGCTATGAAGGCGAGTGCGTTGATGTCCGCGTTCTCCAATGAGTTTTTCTCGTACCCAACGCTTGCAGCGTTGATCATCGCCCGCCCGACATTCTCCGACGTCGTCACATGGCTCGGCGCGAGTCGATTCAGCAAGGGATAAAGTGGTGCCGCGACGGCGTAGGCCATTCGGTAAAGACGAGTCTTCGATTTCTTCCCCGCGCGCGGCCGGATGAATCCCGGCCGGAACAGGTAGGTCTTGAGCGGTAGTGCCAACAGCGCGTTCTCGGTCTTTCCCTTCACACGCGCCCACATGGTCCGTCCGCGCTCCGAGCTATCCGTACCTTGTCCAGAGACGTAACAGAAAGTCGCGCCGGGATGCGCAGCCGCGAGCCCGCGCCCCGCAGCAAGCGTCAGATCAAAGGTCTGACGCGAATACTCGGCCTCGCTCATCCCGACCGACGAGACGCCCAGGCAGAAAAAACAGGCATCGACCGATTCGAGTTCGCGCATCAGATCGCGGTAATCGAAAAAATCCAGCCTCCTGATCTCACGCAGCTTCGGATGGGCGATGCCGAGTGGCGATCGTCCGATGCAGAGCACAGTCGCGACCCTAGGATCCGCGAGGCAATCATGGAGCACGCCGTCGCCAACCATTCCTGTCGCGCCAAAGATCAGTACGTTCACCGGCGGAGGAACTTGTAATGGGTGACGTTGGGCGCGCAGACGGTGCGAACGTGCTCGAACTTGTCGAACGATCCTGAACCGGAAAACAGCCTCTCACCATTGCCGAGGAGAACCGGGGCCAGGCTTATGTCCATCTCGTCGACCAGACCCGCGGCGAGATACTGCTGCGCCGTACGCGCGCCACCGGCGAGGGAGACGTCCTTGCCCTTTGCCGCTCGTCGCGCCTGCTCGAGTGCCGACTCGATGCCATCAGTGACGAACGTGAAAGTGTTTCCACCATCCAACTTGAGCGGCTCCCGCTCGTAGTGT
>JBJMOT010000096.1:0-30517 GCA_045803585.1 Gemmatimonadaceae bacterium | reverse complement strand
GGCTAGCGCGAACGGCTTCGTGAACTTTCCGAAGATCTCGATCGGCGTCAGGATCACCGTGATCGGCAGCTTCAACCCCAGCGACATGTCGTGCGGCCAGAATACTATGGTATTGATGTAGGCCCTTCCCTGGGCCTTCATACCCGCTCCTTCGATCACGAAGAACGTTACGATCGCGAGCGTAGCGGTTACCGAGATATTCCCGGTCGCCGTCGCTCCGTAGGGGACGAGACCGAGCAGATTTGCAAAGAGGATGAAGAAGAAGAGAGTGAGCAGATACGGAACGAATGCGTTTCCATGCGGCCCGACATTGGGCAGCACGACTTCATTTCTGAGGTAGAGCACCAGCGCCTCGAGGCCGTTTCCGACTCCGGCAGGCGCCTTTCCTTCGCGCGTCTTCCGGTTGTGGGCGCGGAGCGCGAGCAGTGTCGTGAGAATGCAGAGCAGCGCCGCAATCCACAGCATCACCACGTGCCTGGTCGGCGAGATGTCGAGCGCGAAGCGGCCGATGTGAATCGGGTTCCAGTGCGGCAGCTCGTATTCACAGACGAACCCCGAGTGCAGACACGGGAAGTCGAGCGTGTGCGAATCGGTGATGTGCGGAGTGATGAAATCTTTTTGGTCAGCGATCATATTCGAGCAGCAGCGGTTCGGCCATCATCGTCAGAAAGAAAAAAGTCACCAGACTCACCAGCGACGCGTCGAGCGAGAAATTCGCGATTCTCGCCAGCGGAGCGTACAGCACCAGAATCATAAATCTCAGAACCGCGCCAATTCCCCAGCGGAGCATCAACTCTCCGGGCGCTCCGTGTCCGCGACGCGCAGGCCGAAGCAGCGCATAAGACCCGAGTTGTACTGCGAAAGCCAGTCCAGCCGAAATCAGCATCGCGTTGTGCTGATCCACAGTGCGGAAGTAATTCCTCAGAACGATTGTCGCGACGATAATCAGCGCGGCGGAGACTCCCGCGAAGAAGCCGATCGCACGCGTTGCTCTCACCGTCTTGCCTTTCGCTCTTCGTCGTCTTTCTTCTGGGCAGCGCTGACCTTGCGGTACATGCTGTAGAACGCGCCCCCGGCGCCGACGAACACTCCGGCTATAGTGAAGATCCCGTCGGTTCCCACTCGCTTGTCGATCCACTGACCGACGAAGAGGAAGGCGACGATGGCGAACGCAAATTGCAGCCCCAGCCCGGCGAAATCGGCGCCGGAGAGACCCTGTTTTGGGCTCGTTTGCGTCCGTTTTTCGTCATCCATTCCGCGATGAAATTAACCGCTTGTGAAGATTTTCACAAGCGAAAAAACCCGGGGTTTCCGAAGAGACGCCGAAAATCCAGACACGTCGCAAGTTCAACAGTGATGCGGATTTAGTCAGTGACTTCGCCGTTGACCGCTCGTCTTAGTGTCGATAAGTTGGGCTTCTCGCATATGTGAGAACGGCCCCCCGCCCATAAATGATTTAAAGCGTTCATTCCCTTGGATAACCGCCTCATTCTTCCGCTGCTGTGCGCAGCATCAGTCGCCTTCGCCGCGGCTCCCTCCTTCGCTCACGACGAAAAACCGCTCGCCAGCGCGAAGCATTACAACGCTGATCTCACCGCTCCGATCGTCACCACATTCGATATCACCAGACCCAAGGATGACGCGGATAAGCTCCACTTCACCCTGAGCGTGAGGAACAACACGCCGAAGATGCTGGAGATTCGCTACCCCGACGGACAGACCCACGATTTCGTGGTGAAGGATTTCGCCGGGAAGGAAATCTGGCGCTGGAGCGAAGGCCGCATGTTCACCTCCGCGATGCGCAGCGAGACCCTCAAGGGCAAAGAAGACACGAGCTTCGAGGAAAGCTGGAGCTCGAAGGGACAGCATGGGTCGTTCACCGCCGTCGCGATTTTGCGCAGCGAAAATTTCCCGGTCGAGACCAGCGTCCAGTTCGTCCTGCCGTAGTCGTTAGCGGGTCCTTCACGAAATGAAAAAACGCGCTCACCGAGCGCGTTTTTGCATCCTGGGATCGGCCTACAGGTCTGGCCCAGGCGATTCCGCCGAGTTACCCGTACCCCGGGTGCATTAGCGACGGGCTGCGCGCCGGAAAGTGAATGTTGTTGGGCTCGTAACGCACCGGGTTCCGCAGCCATTCCTCCGCGTCTCCTCTGCTCTGGAATCCGCGTATCAGAACCTTGCCCACGTCGGTCATCGCCTCGAGCATTCGCGCTTTCCCGTAATCACCCGGGGTGTGAGTCACGATTGCCCACGCGTGTGCACCGATCTCCTCGGCCATCACCTGCATATAGTAGACAGCCTCGCGCAGGTACTCGATTGTGGCCGTATTGGCGTCCCCCGGCTTCCTGTCCCACAAAAAGTTCATCCCAGGACGGAATTCCGGATCGGCAATGGCTTGCTCAACGACTTCCCGTAACCGGGCGATCGTCGGAAACTCGCTCCAATACAGCGACACAACTTTGCGCGCGACGTCAATTCGAAATACTGGGTTCATACCAGCTCGCGAACAGTTGGACCGGCTATAATGGCAAATTCGTCGCCACTGTTGTGCCGGCCTGCCGGGCACAGGGTGAAAACACCAGTGTGGGCAAGCAAAAAACGCGTGGCCTCTAGTCGTTGAGGGGCTTCCAGCGGCCGCTGCGAGTCGACAGCTGGCTCAACGATTAAAGACCACGAGTTTTTTTCCACCGGTCCGGAGTCGACGAGCGACCCCGGACGCGTTCAGTTCTTCGCTACTGCGCCAAGCAACGCGCTCCGGTGCCGTCAGATGTCGCGTTCGCCGGATCGTTCTTGTTGCGCAATCCGTTGACGCCGGTGTTCGGCTCGGGAATGCTGGTGTTTGTCGATTCCTCGTTCGTGTCGTAGTAGAGACGGCCAGGAATTTTGCCGCCTGCCACCGTCGGCACGAGGTTGGGGGTGCAGGTTCTCTTGTAGTCGTTCCATGCCTCTTCGCCGAGCTGGAAATCGACGATGTACTTCTCGATGAGGATCTCGTTGAGCAGCGCCTGCCCCGCGACGGCCTCCGGGGAGAGACCATGGTTTTGGCGCTCCTCATTGAGCTTGGCCAGCGCCGTCGCCTGGTCACCGGTGCGATACGCCGCCTCGGCCCAGATCAGCGTGTTCTCGTCGTAAGTCACGAACGGCTGCTGGTAAGCGGGATCGTTGCGCACATCACTGATCCAGTCGCGCGCCCCGTTTGGGCGGTACGAGAAGTAATCGAGGCGACGCGGATCGTTTCGTGACCGCAGCAGCGTATCGAGTGTGATGCCGGCGCCAAGGTCGCCCCCGCGCGCCGCCGGTCCGTGAAACTGGTAGTAAAAATTCTGCTCGCCGGGCGTCTGCGTGAATGCTCCCACGTAGTTGCCCGCGTCGCTCTTGATTCCCTGCTGCGCTTCGGCGAGCGCGCTGGCATATGCCGCGGGCCGTACTTCACCCGTGTGCATATAGAAGCGCGCCTTCAGGGTGTGGGCAAAGGGCACCCACAGCGTACGGTCGCCGCCGTACGTGAGATCAGCGGCGCCCGGACCGAAGTCCGTCGCACCGGCGGCCGAAATGTTGGCGATTCCGGCGGAAAGCACCTTCTGCACTGAATCATAGACCGCCAGCTGATCGTCCAGCGGCGGATTCGGGATTTGCTGCAGGGCCTTACTGTAAACGAGATCGCCGAAGATATCGGCGCCCGTTCCCATCAGCGCGCCTTCCACTACCTGCGCGATGCCCAGGTAAAAATTGTCGTTTACGGCTTTCGATCCTTCCTCGAGGTTCTTGATGTCGACGAGGCCGCCAGAGACGTATAGCGCCTGGTGAGTGCCGTTCGTCGTGCTTGGATCCTCGTCATACGTCGCGTCGAGAGCGCCGTATTGATTTGCCAGCCCATGGAATTGCTGGGTATAGATTCCCGCGATGCGCGCGGGATCACTGCCCCAGTACGACCACAGGTTTTCCTGCGCGGCGACGAAGTACTGACTGTTCCTCGCCACCGTCTGATTATTTGGATCCTTCGTTACATCGCCGCCGGTCAGATAGTCGCTGCACCCAACGAGTGCCCCCGCGAGCAACACGGCGCCGATGACTGTTTTTTTCGTGGTCACGATATGTCTCCGGCTCGCCTAGTGGCTGAGGCTGATTGAGAAAATGAAAGAGCGCGTCTGAGGATTGTTGAAGTAGTCGATTCCCTGCGTCAGCCATTCGGCGCCGCCCAGGTTCGACTCCGGATCGAATCCCCTGTATTTCGTCCAGGTCTTGAGATTCCGGCCGGCGACTCTCAGGCTCGCGTTCGAGAACCCCATCGGACTCATGAATCGGTCGGGGAAGTTGAACTCGAGAGAGATTTCGCGAAGCTTGGCGAAGCTGCCGTCTTCGACGAATTGAGCGCCCACCGGACCGAACCCGCCGCCGTTGCCCCGGAACCAGTTCTCCCAGTCCGACTCGTTATGGAACGCCACCACTCCAGCGCCCGGACCAGCGACGACCGGATAGATATCGGTCATGTAGTTCTTTCCGAACTGACCGTCAGTACGGGTGCGGACGTCGGTCTCCCGACTGGTGCCAAAGTTGTAGAGAATTCCGCGAGTTCCGTCCCACACCTGTCCGCCCTTCCGCACATCGAGCAGTCCGGAGAGCGTGAGTTTGTCCCAGAGGTGCACCGCCGTGTTATACGACATCGTGTACTTCGGATTCGGATCGGCAATCACGCGCTGGACCTTGTCCGGAATCGGCAGCCCATTGGGTCCGAGGAACAGAGCTCCTTTGGCGGCGCCGCCGCAGAGTTGGTCGATGTCCAGCAGCGTTCCAGGCAGACCCGGCACATCGGCGTGAGATCCGTTGCCGCAACGCAGGAAATCGGCGCCACGAATTACACCCGGCGCATAGCCAAGCGTCGAAGAACCCGCTGCCCCGGTGAAGCCCTCGCTGGTGTAACCGATGAACTCCGCGCCGTTGAGGTTTGTCACTAGCCCGCGATTGCGGCCGAACTGAACACCGAGATCCCAGACCGCGGTCGTGGTTTGGACCGGGTGCAGGTTCAGGGTAAGCTCGACACCCTTGTTGGTGATCGACGCTGCGTTCTGAAACTTCTGCAACGCGCCATTGCCGGCCGCATCGATCGGCGCGCTCAGGATCAGATCCGAGCCCTTCTTGTCGTACCACGTTGCCGAGAAATCCGCCTTGCTGTTGAACATCGCGAGGTCGGCACCGATTTCTGTTTCGCGATTGCGCTCCGGCTTGAGATTCGGGTTGCCGAGAATCGGTATCGTGCCCAAAGCGCCCTGGCCATTGATGCCGGACTTGAGCGCATCGCCCCAGCCGCCGAGGGTGTAGGCGATCGCCGAGCTGAGCGCAGTTGAAGCGGCATATGCGGGCGGCTCCTTGCCCGTTTCTCCATAGGCGATGTGCAATTTGCCGAAGGACAGCAGGCCCGTGCGGCTACCGCCGTTCAACAGATTGCTGAACGTCCAGGCTGCGCTCGCCTTCGGATAATTCGCGCGCGGGTTCGACGATCCGAACGTCGAGAATCCGTCGTTGCGTATCCCGAGGTTCACCACCAGCTGGTTGAACATGCTCATCTCCATCTGCGCGAAGTACGCGGAGATGTGACGCAGCGAGCGATATTCCGCCGTCTGCTGGGCGATGGTGTTCTGCTCGTTGTACGGTGTCGGCGCGATGAGCTGCTCTCCGAACGTGTACGTCTGACGGAACCGCCGCGAATTGAGATTCGATCCGAGCGTGAACGTCAGGTCGCCAAGCGAGCCGACGCTGTGCCGTGCCGTCGCGATCAGGTTGTTGTCGATCTCGAGGTTGGTGAGATCGTTGCGCGTGACATTACCGAGCGCGTCGAGTCCCGAAGTCACCGGCAGTCCCTCGAGGCGCCAGTCTGTCCAATAGTCCGCGCCAAGAGTCTCGTTGACCTCCAGCCAGTCTAGCGCGCTCCATTGGACGTTGAGGTTCGACACCGAGCGTCCGAGCTCATTCTTGTTCGCGGGGTTATTCAGAACGAAGAACGGATTGTCGTAGTAGATGTTGGCCTGCATGGCCTCGACGCTGCTCGGATTGGGGAAGCGGAAGGTCCGCTGCAGTCCGACGTCGTTGTAGGTATCCGCGTTGTTGAAGCTGGGCGGCGTTCTCAGCGCGCCGAGCATCAGGCCCGAAAGATTCGACCCCTTCTGGACGTAACGGCCGCGCGAATCGTTGTAGCTCAGATTGCCCGTCACCCTCAGAGTGGAGCTGACCTGCTGTGTCGCTTTCAGTCTCAGGCTCGCCCGGTTGTACTTGTTGTTGGGACCTTTCAGAAAGCCGTTTTGATTGGTGAGGTCGCCGGACGCAAAGAAAGTAGTGCGATCGTTGCCGCCCGAGATCTGCAGGCTGTTGTCCGCCGTGACCCCCGTGTCGAACAGCTCGTTCTGGTGGTCGTACATCGGCGTGCTCGCGTCTGCCGCCGGTCCAAACGAGTAGCGAATGCCCACGCAATCCGGGTCGCTGCAGAAGCCATCGACGCCCTTGGTTCCCTGCGTGAAGGAGTGCTGAAGCAGATTGGGCGCGTACACATGATCGGCTGCAAGACTGGAATTGAACGTGTACCGCGTTGCGCCGGAGTGGCCCGACTTGGTAGTAATCAACACCACACCGTTCGCCGCACGCGCCCCGTAAATCGCCGCTGCCGCCGCGCTCTTCAGAATCTCGATCGACTCGATGTCGGCGGGATTAATGTCTGACGCGCGGTTCGGAGCGACGCTGCTTGCAGCGGAGTTGTAGGTGTTGTTGACGCCCGCCGTCCCCGATCCTGTAGCAAAGCTCTGGGTGGAAAAAGTCTGGTTGTCGATGGGCTGTCCGTCGACCACGAACAACGGTTGATTGGTCCCGGCCAGCGATGACGCGCCGCGGATCTTGATCGAGGCAGACGAGCCCGGCTCACCGGACGCGGTCCGCACCTCGACGTTAGGCGCCTGCGCCGCCAACGCGCTGACCAGGTTTTGCGGACTCGATGCCCGCCTCAGTGCTGTGCTATCAACCGAGTTGATGGTCGTCGTCAGTCTTTCCCGGCTGGTCGACGTTCCGGCGCCCGTCACCACCACTTCATCGAGTCGGAGTGGGTTGACTACGAGCGAGAAGTTCTGGGTGACGCTGGTGCCCGCGGTGAGAACTACCGGCGCACTTGACGCGCTATAACCGATGACGCGCGCCAGGATCGGCAGCGATTGGCCGTTGGCGCGAGATGCCGGAACAACGAGGGTGTAACTTCCATCCCCGGTGGCGGTCGCCCTGAGGCCGAGTGATGGAATCGTCACCGTCGCGCCGGGCAATGGAACTCCCGCCTCGCTGGTGACACGCCCGGTGATCGTGGTCCCGCTCTGCGCGCGCAGACTTACCGCTGCGCCCGCCACGAACACCGTCGCGAAGCTCAAACTACGAAGTAGTCGCATACAATCTCCCCTGCTGAAGAAGTTTCCGGAGACATGCTCTGGCTCGGCTCCGTCGAGTGTTCGCTCGACGGGGTCGCTCTTGTTTCGCAAAATGTCCGCGGGAAACGCAGGTAGGGGTAAAGGAACGGTTTACGAATTGTGTACAATCCGTAGCCGTTTGTTTTACTGGAGACGCTAGTTACCGCTGCCCGGCTTCTTGAGGCTGGTGCTGGTGCCTTCGCCGTTGCTTATGGCTCCGCTCACCGCGATAGTGCCGGCGATCAATCCGCCGACGGTGACGAAGGTGCGCGGCACCGAGACGCGCTTCGCTTCGATTTTGGTGACGTCACCACGGGCAATGGAAACCGTCGCGCCCGGCCAGGTTTCTTCGAATCCGGTCTGGCGGACAACGGAAGTGACGGCGATGGCGATCGACGTGTCGCCGACCGATTCGATTTTCCCTTCCACCTGGCGCACGCTCGAACCGATTGCACCGTATGGGACCGAGCCACCGTGATCAGATAGCGTGAGACGCGCGGTCGCACCCGGAACCGGCGCGACAGCTCCGAGATCTATGTAGTGCTGGCAGCCAAAGCACAGAAGCAGCGCTGCAATGCGAACAGCGTGCACGGTCGTTCGACTCGGCGCGTTCAGGATCATGCGCCATCATACAACGTGGGCCGCGAATGAACCGCAGGCCACGCCACCTTTTTACAGCATGCATACCTTGTCGACTGACCTGGAGATTCGACGCAGGAGATTTTACAAATCGCATACAAAACCCGACGGGCGCCAGGGGGCGCAGCGTCATATTGTATCTTCGCTGTCACACCCGTCATAACATGTCGATCATAAGTCGTATGCGAGCTTACGGAGCCCGTCCGCTTCTGCTTGGAGCGGCGCTGCTCGGCATCGTGATAGTGGCAGCCCTCGCCGTGCGCGAGTCCATGCGCAATGCGCAGGAGCGCAAGACCGTCGCCGAGCGCACGGTCAAGGACTTCGCGAAATTCGCCAGCTACATCTATACGAGTCGCGCCTACCTGTTCGCGCGCGACCGCACGCTGTTCCAGGCGTATGTGGCGCTGCACCCGAGCGAGGCATGGCCCGCCGGCGCCGTTCTGCCACCGCCCTCGGTGATTCCCGCCGTTCCCGACACGACGGAGCGATGCGGACCAATGGCGCAGTGGCCGATCTATCGATTCCGGATCGATCTTCCCTCACGCAAAGTTCAATACGTGGGTGGGCATCCGCTGCCCGCGATCGACGCCCTCATTCGAGACTCCATCCCCAAGCTGGCCAATTCCCGCTGGGTGAAGATCGCAGGCTTCGGCTATCTGTTCGCCGATCCGCCAGGCAGTCCCAGAGAAACCATCGCCTACGCGCCGGCCGTCGACTCTTCAATGAAGGTGCTGGCTGTGTACGGCTACCGCTCCTGCTACGGCGTGCGCGACACCAGCGACTACAGCCAGATGTACAAGGTTGTGCGCGTGCTGCCGCCGATGGTGCCGGGCTACGTCGAGGACCAGTCGGGTTCGAGCAAGGGATCGTGGCGGCCGCCACCGAAAGGCTACGGCGTTGCCGCCGACCGCAAGTCCACAGCAGTGATGAACGAGCAGATGGTGGGCAGATGGCCCGCCGGCATGCCCGCGGATTCGTTGTTCACTATGACCGTCACCGACGATCACGACCGAATCCTCTATCAGTCTTCGAAGAGCTCCAAGCCGTCGGACTTTTACGGCGTGGCTCCGCTGGGGTACGTCGGAGGCGCTGCATTCTGGGTGAACCTGCGGCCGGACGTGGCGAAGTTCCTGGTCGCCGGTGGAATCCCGGAGTCGCATGTGCCGGCATCGGTGCTTCTGCTCATCGGCAGCATCGTTCTCGCGATCGCCGGCTTCGCTTCGCTACGGAGTGAGATTCACCTGGTGAACTCGCGGCAACGCTTTCTTGCCAACGTTTCCCACGAGCTGCGCACGCCGCTCCAGCAAATCCTGATGTTCGTCCAGCTGCTTCGGCTCGGTCGCACCCGAAGTGACGAGGAGCGGGAGCGATCGCTGGAAATCATCGAACGTGAAACTCATCGGCTGATTGAGTTGTCCAATTCAGTATTGGCGGCCGCAAAGCCGGAGCTCCAGCTCCAGTCAACAGCCGTGGATGTCATCCAGGTGGCGGCAACCGCCGCTGACTTCTTCACTCCTCTGGCGGAAGCCCGGAAGATGCGCATCGAGCTGGACCTGACAGACCACGCGGTTGCTCGCGGTGATCCGGGTGCGATTCGTCAGATCCTGATCAACGTCCTGGACAACGCGGCCAAGTATGGCCCGATCGGCCAGACGATCACCATCGGCGTTCGCGAGGAGCCAAACACTGTGCGCCTTTGGGTGGACGACTGCGGCCCCGGCATACCGGCGTCGGACAGAAACAAAGTGTGGTTGCCGTTCGTTAGGCTGGGCGGTACCGTCGACGACAGCACCGGCGGCGCCGGGCTCGGGCTATCGATCGTGCGCGATCTCGCAACGGCCATGGAAGCAACTGTCGAATTAGGCACCAGGCCAACTGGTGGAACGCGATTCACCCTCGACTTGCAGCGCAGCAAAAATGGGAGCCCGTCATGACGCAGATACTCATTGTCGAGGACAACGAGACGCTGGCCCTCGGACTTCGCACCAGTCTCGAGGTAGAAGGCTACAAGGTTCACGTCGTTTCCGATGGTGCCCTGGCGCTCGATTGGCTGGACGAGAACTCACCCGATCTCATCGTTCTCGACCTGATGCTGCCCAACGTCAACGGCTTTGAGGTGCTGCGCCGTTATCGCGCCGGGGGCGGGGCCGCGGCCGTTCTGATACTTTCCGCACGTGACCAGGAAGTCGACAAGGTGCAGGGCTTCCGGATTGGAGCCGATGACTACGTGGTGAAGCCCGTCGGTGTGCTCGAGTTTCTGGCGCGAGTGGAGGCCATCATGCGGCGCACTGCGCCAGCCGGAAAATCGAGCAACGGCGCCGATGGCGCAGCCCGAAACTCACAGCACCAGTTCTCGGATGTCGTGGTCGATCTTCGGACGCGGACTGTCATTCGTGGCGGTAAACCAATCGATCTGAGCCCGATGGAGTTCGACTTCCTCGCGTTTCTCGTCGAATCCGGGGGTGACATCGTCTCCCGCGAAACGCTGATGCGTCAGGTCTGGCGCTACAGCAATGGTGTGACGTCCCGCACGGTCGATCAGCACGTGGCGCGGCTTCGAAACAAGCTCGAGCCGGATCCGGCACAGCCGCGTCACCTCCTCACCGTGCGCAAAGCCGGCTACCGCTTCCAGCTCTAGACGCTACCCTTTTTTCTTGTGGTAGTAGAAGTCGTAGCTCGTCTTCCAGGTCTTGCCACCGTCTTCCGTCGTTTCGGAGTGCTGCCTGACCGTCGCGGCATCGACGGGCGTAAAGGTCAGCCGCTCCATCTTGAGTGGATCGTCGTGCTTCACGAAAAATGCGAGGCTCTTGCCGTCGAATTCACTGGAACGGAATTCGGTCGGAGTTCCGTCCTGCCCGATCCAGTACTGCTGCCACTGCTTTAGCGACGGATTGTAGGCGTTGAGGCTCTTGCCCTGACCGCCTGAAGCGCTCGTCCAGTTTTCGAGCAGCGCGCAGCCTCCGCTGACCGGCTGGATGACACTGCTGCCGACCGTAGTACCACCCGGTGTGGTCACGTTCCATTCGCCGATCCAGAAATCGAACCGATGACGCTCGGGATCGTCGACGCACACGGCCGGCGGCGGACGCACCGGTGGCGACGCGTTGGTCGACGGGACGGCGGAATTCGTGGCGGTTTGAGCCGCCACGAATTGCGCACTGACTGTCGCGACTGCGAATGCGAGAGCAGAAGTCTTTCTCATCGTCGTCTGGGCGGGTGTTTGTGCAGCTTCTTCAGTAATCTCCGCTCTGCGCGGCCACATTAACCGGAAAACGCTCGGGTTGATTGGGTGTCTCAAAAGACATAGGCAACGGTTAACGCGGCTACGCGCAGAGCAGAAATCACAACCTTGGGAAATAGGACGGCACCACCGGCATGTTGACGGCGCGGCGCCATGCGATCCAGAGATCGCGCAGAAAAGCTTTCTCCATCCTGCGCAATGCGGAGAGGTGGCTGTGCTTCGGCGTCCATCCCGGACGCAGCGTGGCGAGCCTCGCTCTCTCCGAATCGTAGAACGTCCTGTAGTCGCTGCCGCACCGCAGCAGTGAAATGCCGATCAGATAGCACGACTTGCGGGCGTGCGAGTCATAAGATTTTCGGCCGCCGAGGGTGCTGCGTCGCGGCGCGACGCGTGTCGTGTCCTCGTTTGCGACCAGTTCCAGGTGTCCTGCGCATTCGCGAGCGCCCGACCGCGCATAGTGTGGCTCGTGGAGTTTGTAGCCCACCGGATAAGCGACCTCGAGACGGCACCGTCCGCAGCGGTACGCGACTCCGGGGATCGTCGCCAGTCCGCAATACGCCCAGAACGCCGACGGCGTGTTGGCCCGCGTGACATCGAGTCGCGACAGCAAACGGGCGGCAAGTAAATGTCCCACTCCCTTCTTGCTGGTCAGCCACGGCCATGCTGGATGCAGCTCGATTACTTCTCTCAGTGTTTCCGAAGCGTCGGCTTCGTCGCTCGCCGCCCGCGAATAGGCGCGCTCGAGAACGCGCGGTGCGCCAACGGTATGCCCGCGCGCGATTTGCTTCAGAAGTGAATCAGCGTTCTCCGCTCTCTCTTCTCCCCCGCCGACGGTGCGTCCCTGAAAGATCGCGCGCAGCCGCTCGCCATGCGCGACGCGCGAGCGCTGGGCTTCCTCGAAGAGCTGATAGAGGAGCCGCAGATCTGGTGCACCCTGACTCGGTTGTGTGAATCTCTCGAGTGAGATCGCCATTGCCTGCCCTGATAGCGTCGGGATAGTTGCTCACCAAGGCTACACGCGGGGAGCGCCAAATATTGTTTACGTCGCGTAAACATTCTGGTACAGGGCAGCAACTCTAGATGAGGCGCATGTACCGGCAGGAGTTGAGCAGAACCAGCGTCGTGATCGAAAGCGCGACCAGGCTCGCGCCGAGCAGCACGAAGACATATCCGAATTGCCGTGGAACTCGCGGCCGCATCTTCAGGGCAATTCCGAAAATGCGCGAGCTCTCTCCACGGGCCATGGCGAAGCCTGTCGTGAGCACGTGACCGCCGAGCGCGGTAACGATGCCAACCAGGAGAAACCCTTCGAGCCAGAGATAAACTCTTAGTCCTTCGAACGACCAACGCGCGATGACGAACTGGTCAGCTTGCGAAAAGCCGCTCAGGTCCATCGTCAGTGATCCTCCGACGAGCGCGATCGCGACGAAGCCGAGCATCCAGAGAAGGAGTTGTCGTGCGACTCTAAGCGGGTCGCGGGTCATTGCATTCGTCATGGTATCCATCGAGACGAATGCCGAACGAGGGTGGCAACTCAACCGTCACCGCGGTAGTGCGAATGCAATGATCGAGTCGCCCGCACCCCACGTCTCTCCATCGCCGCCGGCGGCGATGACAACGTATTGTCTCCCATCCGCGCCGCGATACGTCATCGGCGTCGCTTTGCCCGACGCCGAAAGGTCGGCGTGCCAGAGCTCTCGCCCATTGTCGATGTCGAATGCGCGGAACGTCCGATCGACCGTAGCCGCCATGAACACCAACCCGCCAGCGGTCACGATGGGGCCACCAAGATTCGGCGCGATTGGCGTCCCCCACGCTTTCGTCCCCGACTTCAGATCCATCGCCACCAGCTCGGCGGGCGGCATTGGCGTGCATACCGTTCCCGGCGGGATGTAGAAGAAACGCCGGCGCATGATGTACGGCGTGCCGCGCATCACCGTGTAGTCGTAGCCCATTCGGGATCTCGATTCGCGCAGCGTATCGAGCTTGACGCCCGCGAGAGGGATGAGTTGTACTGCTGCCGCCAGTCGATTCACCGGAACGATTGCGAGCTGCCGTGTCGGATCGAACGCGAGCCCGCCCCAGTGCGCGCCGCCGATGTTGGACGGCACCACAATCGTCCCCTCGAGACTTGGCGGCGTGAATATCCCTTCGTTGCGGAGTCCGCGCGCGAGGTTCTGACACGCCGTATCCGCGGACTCTCCATTCCAGCGATGCGGGCTGAGCGGCGGCAGCGACGAGAATGGCTGCGTCGGCCACGCATGCTCACCGGGAACGGTGCTCGCCGGAACAGGTCGCTCTTCGATCGGAAAGATCGGCGTGCCAGTCTCACGATTGAGCACGTACATCATTCCGTTCTTGTTGGTCTGGATCACCGCCGGCTGACCCTTTACCGTCGCCAACAGAGGTGGAGACGCGTTGTCGTAATCCCACAGGTCGTGATGCACCGTCTGAAAGTGCCAGACGACTTTCCCGGTCGACGCGCGAAGCGCGACTATCGAGTTCGCGTAGTCATTGCGTCCGAGACGCAGTCCTCCGTAGTAGTCCGGACTGGGCGAGCTCGTCGGAACGAATACGAGATCGCGCTCGGGATCAGCGGCGATCACCGACCACGCGTTCGACGCCCCGGTGTGGTGCGCAGCCGCGCCTTCCCACGTCTTGTACTCCGGATCCGACGCGCCCTGCGGAACCGGATCCCAGGTCCATTTCAGCTGTCCGGTTCTCGCATCGTAAGCGCGCACCTCGCCGCTCGCGGCGGCAGGGCGATTGTTGTCCGCCACCGCCGAACCAACAACGAGCAACCCATTCAAGATTGCCGGGGGCGACGTCACCTCGTACTCGGCAAACTCGAACGGTTCGTTGCGCAGTCCCTTGCGCATATCTACAGCCCCGTTCGAACCGAAGCTCTGTATCGGCTTCCCGGTCTTTGCGTCGAGAGCGAGCAGTCTCCCGTCGGTCGTCGCCAGATAAATACGACCATTCCAGTACGACACGCCGCGATTGGTGAAGTCTCCGAATCCCGCGTGGGGCGGAACCCTGGCGTCATATTGCCATTTCACTACGCCAGTCACGGGATCCAGCGCGGCGACCTTACCCAGCGGCGTGCTGATGTAAAGCATGTTGTCGATCATGAGCGGCGTCACTTCGAGGGACCGCTTCATGTCCTTTGTCGGCAAGGGCTCGCCGGTGTGGTACGTCCAGGCTACGGCCAGTCGCGAGACATTTCCGCGATCGATCTGGGCGAGCGGCGAATACCGCGACCCTAGTGCGTCGTGACCATACGCGCGCCACTCACCGTCGCTTGTCTGTGCATTTGCGATCGACGGTGTGCTCATAGCGCATAGGAGAGCACCGATTGCGCGCGCGAGCCACACTGCCCGCTTCCCAGTTACTTGCATGACCACCGGCCGAGGTTCGACGCTCTAACCTAGACCAGAGTAGTTATCGGTGAAAGTCCGTCGGCACCCCTGGTACCTGACGGTCGCAATCGTCAGGTGGTGATCTGAGACGTCGCGGCTTTCGGCTCGGCCCACTTGAACTTGCTGACGCCCCTGCCGCCGAAGAACAGCGAGTCCAGCATTTTCGCACCACGGTCGTAGTTCTCGGGGATGCCCACCCAGTCGGTGACGATGTACACCGCGTGGTCCGGTGTTCCGGTTTCGCCAACCTGGATTGCCAGCCAGCAGACCGCGGCGGGATCGGTGGCGAGGCCGCTCATGCGCATCTGGGTGCAGTTATGGTATTGGGGGAGTGCGGCGTGCGAAGCGCTGACGAATTGCACCCGTGCGCCAGCGAGGACCTCTTCGGGTAGTGCGGTTCGCACGATTCCGTCGCGCGGCACGTCGTAGACGACCTGTCCGTCCACGTTCCGGGGATGCGCGCCATTCGGCTGGTCGTAGATCACCATCACCGGCCCACGATATCCGGAGGGCAGGACAAAGATCTGAACCTTTCGCGCGGCTTCTGACTGCACTGCCTGAACACCATTGACGGACGAATTATGTCCGGCGCAGGCGATGCAGGCGGCGAAACCGATTGCGACCAGTATGTGACGAGCCTTCATGGGGACCTTCCCAATCAACACTTTGAGACGACTGGGGCGGGTCTATTGGTAACGCGAGGCGACGCGCGTCGAATCCTGGACCTAAGTCGCTATCGCTCGAGCAGCCGCTTTGGCCGCCTGGCGGCCACTCCCGATCGCGCCGTTGACGGTGCCGTTCCGCCCTTCGGCGTCCGCCGCCTCGCCCGCGAACCAGATCGTGTTCTGAATCGGTCGCGCCAGCTCCTTTGCGGCATCAGATCCGCCTACCATCGGATAGCTGTACGCGCCACGCGCGTAAGGATCTCTGTCCCAGTTGTGCGTCCACGCCGCTTCGAGCTGTGATTCCACCCGCCGCTTTGTCACGCCAAGATTCCTGGCGAGCCCGGTGATCGCGCGGGAGAGCCGCTCTTCGTATGGCAGCTCCGCCATCCGCTTTGCGGCGAGGCCTCCGGTCCAACAGACCATCGCCGATAGGTGCGCAGGATGGAGCGTCCAGCACACCGGAAACTCTTTGATCTCTCCCTGAACGAAGCTCATCGAATCCAGTGATTCATCTTTCGGCAGCGCGCTGATCTTCTCTGTCCACCATCGCTCCCGGAAAAGCATGGTCACCCGCGCGACGGATCCCATCGCCAAACGGCTCTTCAGCTTGTCGATAACGGGTACTGCCGGCGAAAACTCTATCGATCCCTCTTTTCCCGCTTCGGCAAAGAGGACGTCCAGCGGAATCGTGATGATCACCGCTCTGGCGCTGACGGTCGTCGACTGACCGCTGGGATCGCGCGCGCGGACGGTGACGCCACCCCGATCCCACTCGACCCGGTCGACCGCACGCTGCAGCACGATCCTCTCGCCGAGTCCCCGCGCCAGCCACGCCGGGACGCCATCGTATCCAGTGCCGATCCGCATCATCCGTTGTTCTTCGCGATCGTCACCGGGGCTTCCTCCATCGGATAGCCCGATCGCGCTTATCAGTCGCGGATCGGCGGCGTGGAAGTTCTCCACGAACTGAAGCGCCAGTGCGCGCGCCTCGGCCGCAGACCTGCCGCCCGGCGTGCGAGAGAGAAAGTCGGCGAACGACTCGTCACGACCGTCACCTTTGAGGTGACGCATCACCACGTCCAGCTGCTTCCAGAAATCGTCGAGTTTCCGAAGCTTGCCGCCCTTCATCCGCCAGCGGTGTCCGTCGATTGCGTTGGCGAGCAGACGCGCCGGCTCCAGCATCTCTACGGTTTCTTCGGCGCTGCCGTGGATGAATTCCGCGCCAAGTTCAATGGCGTGGGGCAGCCGTTCGTCGCGCAACGTCCAGACGCGTCCGCCAATTCTGTCGCGCGCCTCGATGACGCGGGTGCGAACGCCGCGGTCCTCGAGCAGTCGCATCGCTGCCAGTCCGGCCACACCGGCGCCGACGATCGCGACGTCTACATCGTTCGATCCTGATTCGACCATCACGGAAGGTACGCGCGCACGGCGTCGATCGTGTCGGCTTCGGATGGCTTCTTGTCCGGCCTGTATCCTTTCACTCGCGCGAATCGCAGCGCAACGCCGCCAGGATAATGCGGGCTCTTCTGGACTTCGTTGAACGCCACTTCCACCACCAGCTCCGGTCGAACGTAGACGATGTGGCCTTCGCGGTGCGTTTCACGCGCCAGAAATTCCTTCGTCTGCCACTCCAGCATCTCGTCGGTCATTCCCTTGAAGGTCTTTCCGAGCATGACGAACTCGCCCGTCGCGGGATCCCGGGCACCCATGTGAATGTTGCTCAGCCAACCCTGACGTCTGCCCGAGCCCCACTCGACAGCAAGTACGACGAGATCCAGAGTGCGAGCCTCTTTTACCTTGATCCACGCCGAGCCGCGCCGGCCCGCTGCGTACGGTGCGGAGAGAAGCTTCACCATCACCCCCTCATGTCCTCGCTCCAACGCTGTCCTTTGAAATCGCGAGGCCTCCTCTGCATCGCTCGTGAAAATCCTCGGGACGCGCGCTGTCTCCGGCGTGAAGCTCTCCAGTCTTTCCAGCCGGGACGAGAGCGAATCGTCTATCACCGTTTCACCATCGTGAAGCAGTACGTCGAAGAAAAAAGGCGTCAGTGGCAATTCGTCGCGCTGCTTCAGAACATTGATGCGACGGCCAAAGCGGCGCATGGTGTCCTGAAACGACAGCGGCCGCCCGTCGGGCGCGAGCGCGATCACTTCGCCATCCAGAATCAGTTCGCGCGCCGGCAGCGCGGCCACTATTTCGACGACTTCGGGAACCGCGGCGGTGACATCGTTGAGACTGCGGGTGTACACCGCAACCCGATCGCCCTGCCGGTGCACCTGGATCCGCGCTCCATCCAGCTTCCACTCCACCGCTGCCGGAACGCCCGCGCTCAACGCCTCGGCGACGCTCGGCGCCGAATCCGCCAGCATTGGCTGCACCGGACGAAACGGCTTGAGCTGGTACTCGGCGAGCGCATTCTCGCGATCTTCGCCGAGCGCTGCCCGCGCAACGACACCAAGATCCCCTGCCATCATCGCCGCGCGGCGCACCCGAGCCGCTGGAACCTCGGCGGCTTTGGCGATTGCTTCGAGTAACACTCCTTCCAGCGCGCCCTGACGGACCTCTCCGACGAGCAGATTGCCGAGGAAATTCTGCTCGTCGATCGTGGCACGTGAGAACAGCTCGCCGAGCAGCTTCGCGCGCGCCGCACCGGAGTTCTTTCCTTTGACGGTCGGCAGCTGATCGAAGACCGCGTCGACGTCGCGTAGCTCGAGCGATGGGCTCGCCGCCGTAGTGGTCTCACGCGCCGCCGAAACCGCTGCCCAGCCGACCCCCAGCTTGCCCTGCCGCGGCCACCCGATCAGAAATCCTACCGCGATTGGAACTTCGTCAGGTAACAGCCGTGACAGCAGGGAAGCGAGCTTCGAGATTTTCTCGAGCCGTCCGGACGTCGCCGCGACCGACGAAGAAACCTGCACCAGATCGTGGAGCCTCATTCGTCGTCGCTCTCCGAACGCGGCCGCCTCGGCTGCCACAGGACCCGATCGAGGTCTATACGCCCGCGCGCGTCGAAACGAACGCCTTCGCTCTCCAGCAGCGAACGCTGCCGTGTGGCGCTCGATCCGGGAAGGCTGATCTCTCCGCGCGCGTTCACCACCCGCTGCCACGGGACTCGCGATCCATTGGGCAGCGCGTGCATCGCATAGCCGACGAGGCGAGCCTGGCCATGCAGCCCCGCCAGGCGCGCGATCTGCCCATACGTTGCGACGCGTCCGCGCGGAATTCGCGAGACTACTTTGTAGATCCGGTCGTGCGACCCCTCGACTGCAATCTTCAACATTTCCGTGCTAGGTTAACCCC
The DNA here is from genome assembly GCA_045803585.1 of Gemmatimonadaceae bacterium. Classification (GTDB taxonomy): domain Bacteria; phylum Gemmatimonadota; class Gemmatimonadetes; order Gemmatimonadales; family Gemmatimonadaceae; genus UBA4720. Next base: position 11,817 of record JBJMOT010000096.1, on the reverse strand, counting down.
GGTCGGTCCCAACTTCAAACGCCCCCAAACATGAAAGTCATCGTGCTCGGCGCCGGCGCAATCGGTGCCTATTACGGTGGTCAGCTCTCTCGCGCTGGACAAGATGTCACGCTCTACGCGCGCGGTGATAATCTCGCCGCGATCAGGAAACGCGGTCTGGAGATCCGGACCGCCGACGGGTCGTGGACGGTCCAGTTGCTAGCGACAGATCGCGCCGACCAGCTCGGTGATGCGGACTTTGCGATCCTCGGCGTCAAAAGCTACTCGCTCGAATCCATCGGCCCCGTTGTCAAACAAGTTGCGGAACGTGGCGCAACGATCGTTCCCTTCCTCAACGGCGTCGAGACCACCGACCGGCTCGTCGCCCTCGGCGTGCCGCGCAGCGCCATTCTTGGGGGAGTGACGCGTATCAGTGTCGTGCGCGTCCAGCCCGGTGTGGCAGAGCGTCGCGGCCAGTTCCAGAGTATCATCCTCGGCGAGCTCGACGTCGCCGGCAGCGACCGAGTCTCGAATATCGTTAGTGCGTTTTGTAACGCTGGCATCGATGCACGTGCCTCGAGCCACATCACCGTCGATCTCTGGGAGAAATTCGTCTTCATCGCCGCGATGGCGGCGGCGTGCGGTCTTGCCCGCTCGCCCGTCGGACCGCTGCGCGAGACACCGCTCGGGCGACGCCTGTTACAGCGCGCGGTGCAGGAAGTGATCGATGTCGCCCGCGCGAGCGGAATTCCGCTTCCCGCTGAGGAAAGCGGACAGGTTGTCGGGGCGATCCACGGCCTGCCACCAGGGACGAAGCCGAGCTTCCTGCTGGATCTCGAAGCCGGCGGCCCAAACGAGCTGGACGTTTTGAGCGGCGCTGTTTCGAGATACGCCGAGGCGGTCGGCGTATCGACTCCAGTGCACGATACGGTTACCGCGGCGCTGTCTCCGCGCTGATGCTCAGGGAACCGGCTTCCACCCCATGCAGATCGCGGCGAGCCGCGACACGAGTGCGCCGGTCATCTCGCCCGAACTGGATCCGATTCCCCAGGTATTGGAGATGATGGCGATGACCAGGTCGTCGTCCGGATAGACAGCGAGTCCCGATTGGAGGCCGGCGTTCGAACCACCGATGTTGAGCCGGCGGTGCGCCGCGGTGTCGGGACTGACAAAGAACCCAAAACTCATCGGAGATTCGACGCCCCCGATTTTCGGCCGCTTCATCACGAGCGCGTAGGACTCAGGCGATAACAGGCCTGGCTTCTCGATGGCGCGACCGAACCGCGCGAGATCAGCGGCGGTCGAGTACATGTTGCCGCCGGCTGGATTATGACTGTAATCCCATTCGGGCACGCGGTAGATCGTCACCGAGTCGATGGCGAACGTCCACGGATCGTAGTACGAGTAACGGTGGGCGCGGTTGGGAAGCACTTTCCGCACGTCGTCGTAACCGGTGTTCTTGAGTCCTAGCGGCGCAATGATCTCACGGACAACAAAATCCTGATACTTCGTGCCCGATACTGCCTGGATCGCGGCGCCGATGAGATTGTAGCCGTAGCTCGAGTAGTTGTAGCCCGAGCCTGGTCGCGCGATAAGCGTGTCGTCCTTGAACAGCGGGAGGACGTCGTTGATGTCGTCGAAATGACGCGCGTAAAGCGTAGCGTTTCGTTCGTTGCTCCAGTGGCGGATTCCCGCCATGTGCGCGGCGAGCAGCCGCGGAGTGATCGTGCCTTCTGGTTTGACGGGGAACGCCGGCACATAGCGCTGAATTGGAGCGTCGAGATCGATGCGTCCGCTCTCGCGCAGCTTGAGCAGCGCCAGACCGGTGAAGGCCTTGGTGATGCTGGCGACGCCGAAGCGCGTTGCGCTCGTCACCGGAACCCGGTTCTCCAGATCGGCGTAGCCGAGATTCTCCGCGAGAACGGTTTTACCGCGGTGCATGACTACGGCCGCGACTCCGACGTTGTGCTGCCGGCGATGGACGTCGAGCACCGCGGCGCTGAGCGCATTTGCGCGATCGGTGCACGCGCGGGGAGCGCTACCCTGCGCATGAGCATTCGCCAGCGCTGCGACAAGGAAGCACGGAATCAGACTCATCAGTCGAAACAATTTCAGCAAGGGTCGGCTCCACTGCCGTGAATGGTGAGTGCTGATATTTCAACATGGTCAAGTCGCTGTCAAGGATTGACCATGTTGTTGCAGGCGCAGCCGACGCAGGCGGGAACGAAAAAAGCTGTAACCGGGAGAGCCGAACGCTCGTTAGGGATTTATCCGGGCAGATATTGAAGTGGAGGCATGGCGATGAAGCGAGTTCTCTCGTTTTTGGTTTTGCTTCTGTGCGTCGTAAGTGCGACAGCTTCCGCGCAGGCGCCGTCGCGTGAGACTGGTGTGCCATCGGCGGCCGAGATCCTGCCGCCGATAACGAGCATGGCCCTCGCCGCGCCGAACTTTCGGTGGCACAAGCTGGAGACCGCGCACGCCGATCTATATTTCCCCGAGGGGGAGTACAAACGACCCGTCATGGCACGCCACGCGATGGCCGCCGAGCGCGCGATCGCGGCGAACATGGAATGGCTTCGGGCTGCCCCGACAGGCGCGAAAGTTCGCGTATTCTTTCTGAAATCCCGACTCGACATGCGCCAGTTCGTCGGCGGAACGCCGGGCGGGTCGGCCATAGAGATGGAAGGAACGGCGTTCGTCGTCGCCAACGATTCGGTTCGTCCTTCGCTTCGCCACGAGACGATGCATCTGCTGGCGTGGCGCGCCTGGGGACCGCCGGCCGCGTCGTGGTTGTCGGAGGGATTGGCAACGGCCGCGGTTCCCGCGTGTCGCGGGCTGAACGCCGACGACGTCGCCGCGGTTTTGGATCGTAGTCACCGGCTCGTCCCGCTCGACAGTCTGCGCCAGAATTTTACGACTGCCGGCGAGGAAGGCGTCGTGCACTACTACGAATCGGCCAGTCTGGTTCGCTACATCGATCGTGTCTACGGACGAAAGCAGCTTCGCGCGCTATGGTCGATGGGCGGACTCGCCAACGTCAGGCCGGCCCTGGGCATCGACGCAGCGACACTCGAGCGCAACTGGCGCGCGAGCATCGCCCGCACGCCGGCGCGAACTACATGGCCGGCGTTGTGGGGCGAGATTCGCGCGTTCGGATGTGAGTGACCGCGCCCAGCCGGTGGTTGGAGCTCGCTATCGCGAGCTCGCAACCCTGAATGCTGGAGTGAGCAATTCTGGCTCGGGTCGCGTCGCCTCTTCGGGCGTCGGCGTCGGAATCGCCAAACGATAAGTCCCGTCGGCGATACTACTCGGCAGACGATAGCCGTGGACGACGGTCTGGCCGGGATCGAGGAAATCCCGCTCGCTCGGGCAGCCGCTGGAAGGATCCGACACGGTGACCCACGTGTTGCCGTCGCGGCGCTGGAGCTCGGTGCTGCAGAAGCCATCGGGGTAGTACAGCGGGACTTCGCTCAGATTGGCGATGGTGACGTTCACAGATTCACCTGGAGCGAAGGCGCTTTGTGCGACGTCGGCTGCGACGCGTTTTCCGGGGCCGGGATCGTAAGGTCGAAGTGAAGCACATCCCGATGCGATCAGAGTGACTGCCGCAAAAAAGCCCAGGTTCGCCCGCCCGAACGTCCCACTCATACTTCCTCCCGTCAGATGTGGAGGCTACCTCAGCAATAAGATTGCCGATGAGTTGGGTCGCGTTTGGCGGGGGCAACTGCCCGACCTAGGCTTTAGTCTGAAGTCCGGCTGCCACAAAAAGATGCGGGTCGACGCACTGTTTTGGCTTTTGATCGGAATGGAGCCGCGTCCGCGACGCTTACCTCTGACCGTTCCGGACGAAATACTCGATAACTACACCCACTGCTGCTCCCGCCGTCGCGCCCGCGAGTATGCCGCGAGTGGCATTGCAGGCAACGCCGTTATCGCAGTGAGCGCCCGCGTAGAGATAACCCAAACCTCCTCCCACGATCGCACCACTTACGGCACCGATCAATCCATGGGGCATTTCGTCTTGGGCGCTGCGATCGGCGATGCCACCCATTGTCGCCCCAATAGCAAGCCGATGCCAGCGCGTGGGGCGATCGAGGGTGTCGATCTTTGGAAGCGACCGCTCTCTAAATACTCCCGAGATACCAACCCTCGCGGCCGATCCCAGCGGCTGTGCGCTCAACGCGGGCGCGGCCGAGACGGCGATGACAGCTATCACCGCCCTGGCCACCGGGTTCAGTCTCAAGCGCCCGAAGTCACCTGAAAAGGCTCAGTAGTTAACCTCGGCTCCGCGGTTGTCGAGCTCGCGAGCCAAGGCATCGGCATACTCAATCGATATGTGCCCGACGAAATGCTTGTTGGAAGCGGGTACGTCTCCTCGACCGACCGGCGCGGGCTTAGGAAACCGAGAACGAACGTGCAGCCGTCGGGACTCGCGACGGTAACCCAACCGGAATTCTCTTCCCGCTCCAAGTCCATTTTGCAGAAGCCATACGGATACCGGAGCGTGAGCCCGCTCAGATTCCTGATCACGATATCAACTGACTGGCCGGCGACATACGACTGCTGCGCCAAGGTCACCTCGACCCGCTTTCCCGGACCAGGGTCGGTCAGATCAGTCGTTTTACAACCGGTGGCCAATACCAATGCACACGCGGCTGCAACAAGACGTCCGGACATCGTGTGCTTCATGATCTACCCTCCTCAACTTCAAGCCATGCTGGTCGCGTTGCGATAATTCGCGCTGCCTTTCAAAACTTCACGCGGGCGCAGCGACAAGCAATGCCGGTTCCGTATCAGATGATGTCCTTTTTCTTCGGGGGGAAACCACGACGGGTTCAGTTTCACCTACTCTCCAATCCAAGAATCAGTACCCGTCCCGCCGCGGGATACCGGTAGATCGTGGGCGATCCCGCTGGATCAGGAAACGCCGTCGCATCGTACCGCCGATTGAGCGCGTTGGTGAGATCGATCGTCATTCGGGCGCGTCCGAATGGGATGCCCAGTCGCGAATCGAGTCGCGTGAAACCGGCGAGCGGAACGACGTTCGCATCGTCGACAAATGCGCCACCCTGATAGGAAGCGACGATACCCGCTGTCAGCCCGCGCCAGAAAGTCACGTTCGCACCCGCCGATGCGATACGCCGCGGAATCGCCTTTAACTGCTTCCCATCGAACTGGCCGTTCTCCGCGCGCACCTGTTGCTGCGTGAAGTTGCCGAACGCGGTCCAATGTGCTGGCGCTTCCAATGTCAGTCCGAGCTCACCGCCGCGATGGACACTGCGGCCGATGTTCACGTACCGGAACGTGTTCACGTCGAAGTCCAGCTCGTCGCGCATTCTTTCCTGGTACAGTGTTCCCGACCAATCGAGACGAGAGCCTCCGCCAACGATCCATGTCTGGTAAAGTCCGCCCTCGACCGCCGTTCCGTGCTGCGGAACGAGATTGGGATTCGAGACCGTCGCTGAAAAAGGCGCGACCGGAATCGGAATCCGTCGATCATCAAAAAGCTGATCGAGAGTAGGAGACTTGAACGCTCGTCCCGTCGAGACGAACACATTGGTCGATGCTCGCGTTGACGCGGGCAATGCAACATTCACCGCGATTCGCGGGCTCACCGCCTGGTTGGTCTTCCGCTCGGAGTCCGTGCTCGGGTCACTCGGCGCGAACTTGTCGGCGATGTGATCGACTCGCGCGCCGAGCGACAGGCGAAGCGGCGCGATCGGCCGCAACTGCCAGTGCATGAATCCGGCGAGTAAGGTTCTGGTTGCTTTCGAGGGCGCCGCTTCCGGACCGGCGCTACCGTCGGAAGCCGCGTAAGCTGTCGCATCACCGGCGACGATGTCGGAATAGCGCGAGGAAAGTCGGCCCGCCGATGCGTCCACCCCCGCGACGAGCCGCCCAAATTCGCCTGGTACATCATCGCCGAGCTCGATCTGGCCGGAGGTCAGCAGCCTTGGCGCCGTCGTCCGCCGGAGCTTGGTGTCGGCGAAATCCGTCGAGAGCGGCAGCGTTTTCACCGCGCGCGAGCTGGCGTACTCGCCAACCAGATACCCCGAATATTTCGCGGTGGGAGTCTCCCGGATGCCGATGATCCCGGCACGGTCGACTCGATCCGACAGGTCATCGAAACGAAAAAAAGAATTGCGCGCGCGAGGATCGGCGGTGGTTGACGGCAGCGGTCCCGGATCCTTGAAGTCCCGTCCGTGCAGCTGGACGAATGCGTTGATCGCAGACACGCTACCGCTAGTCACGCCAGCTGCGCTCGCCCTAGAGGTCGCTTCGCCTGGGCCAATCTTGGCGAGGACATTCCACGCCGCCGAATTCTCGTCAAGGCGATATCCGTCCGATCGACGATAGTCGCCGGCAATTCCCCCAGCGAACCCAGCGAAGTTGCTCGCCGCACCCAGCGCTGCATCGGCGACGCCGTACGAGCCACCCGCTGCGCGCCACGCCAATTCCCCCGGCAAAATTGGAATCAAAGTGTTGAGCGTCCCCCCCAGCGCGGCATCACCATGAATGTACGATGTCGCGCCGCGTACCAGCTCGAGCCGGCTGAACGCGCCGAGTGGAAGCATCGTCCAATCGACAGCGCCGGTTCCGAGCGCCGCGATCGGAACGCCGTCGATCTGCGCGGGCACGTAGTCGGTCTCTCCTCCCCCGTAAAACCCGCGTGCGATGATCCGCGGGTTCCCGCCGAGCGAGCTGGCGTCGACGACAGCGATTCCGGGTGCGATCGTCAGTGCGTCGCCCAGAGAGCGAAAAGGAAGCGCGCGAACCAGTGACGCGGGAACTGCGCTCACCGCGACGGTTGATGTTCGGATGCTGGTCGCTGAGCGATTGGGCGTTACGACGACGGTGTCGAGCTGCGGTACCGTCGAATCACGGGCAGCGCGACCGACCTGCGCCGCCGCCGTTGACGAAGAGAACGCGATCGACAACGCGAGCACGACGGCGTAGCGCAAGCCCACGATTATTGCCCGCTGTGCCAGTGCGGTGAGTCCGACCACTTCTCAGCGACAAAAAAGTCCGGGGGCAACGCGACGTCCCCTTTCCACTCACTGTAGTCCTCGGCCTGACGCACCACTGATCCTTCCATGATCGCGACGTGGGTCGCCAGCCAGCCACCACCGACCGGCACGTATGACTCGAGGCGAATGTCATTGGGCTTGGCGTCAGGCGCGGGCGAGAGCTTGACGAGAAAACGAACCGGCTGCAGACGATCGCGCTCGATCCAGAACTGCGGCGAGTCAAGGTCTTCGGGCGACTTCGCGCCGACGACGTACACAGGCTTGCCCTGCCAGGTATCAGCGCGAATCAGTGAGAGATCGAATTTGTACGGCGCGAGCTGGCGAAGAGTGGTTTCGACAGGCTGGGTGTAGACACCAGCGACGAAGGGCAGAAACGGATTTCCCGATCCAAGGGAACGCGTGACCTTGCCGCCGCGAACCACGTAGAGCGAATCCGCGGTGTAAAGCGCACCGTTCCCCTTCGTCGGATCACCGAAGTCGATGCGCAGGCGATCCGGCGAGCGCAGCGACTCGTACCAGGTGGAAGTGTCGACCACTCCGTTCGCACGGGCGACCGTCGTTTTCTGGACGAACGTGAGGGTCTTGTACCATTTGCCGTTGTAGGCGTCGTGCATCCGCGTGAGCAGCTCGACACCGCTGGCGGGAACTGTCCGACTAATGGCGGGATTGGCCGATGCGCATCCGCAGATCAAGACAAGGCAGGCTAAGCCGAGATTTTTCTTGGGCATATCGATCGGAACAAGTTAGAGCGTGCGACGCCCTTCGGTGGAGCCGATCCTACGCTAGAAACTCCAGGACAGCGTCACAACCAGCCGCGGGGCTGCGTTCACCTCTGAATATCCGGTCTTGATCATCCGCGCGATGTGCTCGCCGTCAACCCTAGTCCTCGACGTGTCCGCCACGCCAACCTGATCGGGGCGGATCAGATGCTGATGAGCGGCCACGAGAGGCGGAGGCACTGTCTCGTTCCGCCCGGCCGGAACGACAGGCGAACAGGCCGATAAAAGCAGCGCAGAAAATAGCGGCAGCCGAAGCGTCATTGACGGTTCTTTCGGATTGGTTCGCAGGGTGGAGGGAAATCGGCCTCTAGCCGTTGAGGGGCTGAACATCGCTGCGAGTCGACGTATCACAACGACTAGAGGCACCGCGCAACCTATACTTACGTGCGTTCCTGGTAAAACGATTCGGAACGAACGCACCGCCGCCGGAACGAACCACGGATTTCGCGGCGCGACTCCGCGTTCTACCGCCCCTGCAACAATCGCTGCAAACCCTCCCGGTACCCATGTGTCGACACCACCCGACGCCCGCCGCGCAGCGTCACTGCCCACTCGCCGTGCGACCACGGCTCCAGATGCACGATGTGATCGACGTTCACGATCGACGAGCGACTGATCCGAATGAACTTCGCCGGATCGAGCTTCCCCGCCAGCGAGTGCATCGCGTGACGAATCTCATGTGACTCGGCGCCCGCGTGCAGTCGCACGAACTTCCCCTTCGCCTCGAACCACGAGACGTCGTCGACCTTTTGCAGCACCACTTTGTCCTTCTGCCTTACCGGGAGATACCTGACGTAATCGTCGTTCTGCCTGCGCATCTCCTGGAGCATTCGCGTCACCACCGTCGTCTCCGCCGCTGCGCCCGCGCCCGTCCTGGCGATGACACGATCGATCGCGCGGTGCACCCGCTCTTCATCGAGCGGCTTCAGCACATAATCGACCGCGGCAACGTCGAAGGCATCAGCGGCAAACCGATCGTGCGCGGTCAGAAAGACGACCGCCGGCGCATCCTCGCCAAGCTCGTCGAGGAGCGCAAATCCGTCCCGCCCTGGCATTTGCACGTCGAGAAGCAGCAGATCCGGCTTGTCGCGGCGGATCGCGGCCAGCGCCTGTCGCGAATCACCATAGCTGCCAATGACTTCGACGTCGGGTCGGCTCGAGAGAAGCTCCGCGATCAGATCACGCGCCGCCGGCTCGTCATCGACGATTACGCTACGCAATTTCACGACGGCGCTGCTCCTCGGGCCGCTCCTCGGCGATGCGCGCGGGCAGACGCATCACCACGCAGAATCCTTCGCCCTGCATCGCCTCGATGCGCATCTCCTGCCGCGTTCCATAAAGGTGCTCGAGACGCTCGCGAGTATTTCGCAGCCCGACGTTCTCGACCAGCTTCCGGTTCCGCAGTCCCACTCCGTTATCGACCACCTTCAGCTCGAGCGAGCCGGCGCCCGCCGTCGCCTCGATGCGAATTATGAGCGGACTGTCGCCATCGCGCATTCCATGGTGGATCGAATTCTCCACCAGCGGCTGGAGCAGCATCCGCGGAACGAGGATCCTCGCCGCAGCCGGCTCGATCTTTTTCTCAACCACCAGCCGCGGTCCGAACCGCGCCGACTGGATGTCAACGTACGCTCCGAGAAACTCCAGCTCGCCCGCGAGGTGAACCTCGTGCGTCGCCGAGTCGCTCAGAGTTTGTCGCAGCAAGTCACTGAGTCGCGCGAGAGTGCGGCGCGCCAGCGACACATCCTTGCTCATCAGGCTCGAGACAGTATTCAGTGTGTTGAATAGGAAGTGCGGGTGCAGCTGCAGACGCAGCGAATCGAGCTGCGACTTGGCGAGCAGCGTCTCCAGCTCCTGCGCGTGCAGCCGCTCGGCGCCCAACTCGGAGTGATAGCGAACGCTGTGATAGAGAACTACCGCCGCGAAATAAACGAACAGGAAGAAGACCGCGTAGATGCGGAACGCCATCCAGGCCTGAATGAAAACCGAGTGATCATCAGCAGCGTGGGCGTACTCCAGGGCAGGTCGCGTGGATGCGATCCCGGTGTGGAGGACGATCGGAGTGATTACGACGCGCCGGACGAGCTCCACGAGCACGAACTGCAGCAGCAGGACGAAGGTCCCAAGCCCGAGGTGCGCGAGAAAGTTTCTGCTCGCCCGCGCGCCAAAGAGTGGAAACCGGCGCGCCAGCCAGAACACGATCGGACTGACGGCGATGACGCTGAGCCACACCGGCAGCTCATAGAGATAGAGCTCGGCGACGGGCAGCTCTTTGTAGACCGCCGCGATCTGGATCGTCTGCGCGGCAGCATAGACGAATGCCGCGCCGACTCCAAACGCCCAGGCGCGCTTACGTGAAATCATCATCGAATAGACAACCTAAACGACTTCACGGTTTACGATTCCACCATATGGGCAGGAAAAAGCGGCCCCTGCTCGTTGGGACGACGACTGTCGCCCACCCGTCCTACGATCAACGCTCAGGGGCCGCTGACGAAGTCGAAGCTAGCAGGTGATGTCGCTGGCGACGAAGGGTTTGGCACGAAAGGCCCGTGGGCGGCGTGAGTAGCCCTCTATATGGTATGACCTGGGGTCAAGTCGTGCCTGAAGCGCGCTGAAGATCGGCGATGTAGCGGTCGATGGTTCTGGTGTGGCCCATGATGAATCGCGACACGAATCGAAACACTGGGTTGTACACCTCGCCTTCCTCCGTGATGGTGAGAGCCGTTCCACTGCCGTCTGGTGCGAGGTCATAAATCCAGCGTCCGCCGAAAGGAAGCGAGGGATCCGCAATTCGATTCACTACTCGCTCGCCCGGCACCACGCTGTCGGTCTCGAAGAGAACGGAGCCATCGGATCCGATTTCCCGGAAGCGGCTGCGGCCGTCCTCTGGCGGTAGCATCGCTACTAGCGCAACTATCGCTGCCGCGACGATCAGGATCCATTTCATCGTGGCATCCCTCCGTGAAGTTCTGGTCGACTAGGGTGAGGGGAAGCAGAAGAGCCATGGCGCTTACGCATCATGCCCCAAATATTGTTCGCATTGGAGGAGAAGGTTGCAGGCCCGCGCGTCACCAGGCAATCCGGGAGGCGGAGATGAGCATCACCGCGACGTTCGATCATCGCGCGCGACGCGTGACAGCGCGCGCAGCGGGGCCGGTCACGCTCGAGGAGATTCGGCAGCATCTCGAGGAAGAGCGGCAGGAGCCCGGACTCAGCTACAGTGAGCTCTTCGATGCCCGAGGCGCGATTCCAGAATTCGCGCCCGCTGATGTGCGCGTGATAGTCGCGCTTCTTCGCTGGCTCGGGGAGAAGACGAAGCTGGGGCCGACCGCCGTCGTCGTCGACAGCGATTTTGCCTACGGGATGGTTCGGATGGTCGAGATGCTGGTGGAGGACGTCTGCGCCGTGAAGCCCTTTCGTAGCGAGTCAGACGCCGAAAGCTGGCTAGAGAGCTTCAATCACCGATAGCACCCCCACTACGCCCACGCCCACCAAAGTGCGGAGAAGCGAATGACCCCACGCGCCCATGATCCAACGTGGTCGGTGCTGGACGATGCCGCCGAGCGCGCGAAGCGATATTTGACGACCGTGAGCGAGCGCCGGGTCGCTCCAACGCGCGAGGCAGTTGCTGGACTCGCGGCCCTCGACGTGCCGCTTCAGGATCGCCCGATCGCAGCGGAGGATGTCGTCGAGGAGCTCGATCGAATCGCCGGACCAGCGACCTTGACCATTTCAGGCCCACGTTTTTTCGGCTTCGTCAACGGTGGATCGCTGCCCGCAACAGTGGCCGTCAACTGGCTTTCGACGGCGTGGGATCAGCACGGGACCTTTGCCGCAACATCTCCCGCGACTACGGCGATCGAGCGGATCGCGATGCGCTGGATCATCGACCTCCTCGGACTGCCCGGAGAATCCGCCGGCGCTTTCGTCACCGGCACCACGGTCGCGCACATCACCGCGCTCGCGGCGGCGCGACACGCGGTGCTGAAGAACGTCGGCTGGAACGTGGAGGCCGACGGATTGTTCGG